>NZ_JAANTH010000001.1:1200000-1500000 GCF_011734195.1 Halobacterium sp. R2-5 | reverse complement strand
GGGACCTCGGGGAGCGACTCGGACTCCCCGTCGTCGCGGGCAGCGACGCCCACTTCCCGTTCGAGGCGGGGCGGGCCTACACGCGCATCCACGCCGACGCGCTGACCCCCGAGTCGGTCGTCGACGCGATACGCGACGGCCGCGTGGAGCCCCGGATTCGCGACGGGCAGTTCCAGCGCGTGCTCCAGCGGGCCTACGGCTACATCCACAAGTTCAAGCGGCGGTACCCGGTGCGAACGTAGCCGAAGACAGCGGGAGTGCGGCGCTCAGTCCTCCTGGGCCTGGTGGATGTGTTCTTTCGGCGCGCCGCAGTTCGGGCACTCCTCCGGGATGCTGTCCTCGAGTTCGCCCATCTCGCCGCAGTCCTCGCAGCGCCACATCAGGTAGCCCTCCCCGAACTCCTTGCCCGGGATGTCTTCCTCGTCCTCGTCGCCGTGGTTCTCGGGCTCGCCGGTCTGCTCGTCTTCCTCGACAGTCGGCCCGGCGTCGATGAACTCGACGGTGAACCCCTCGTCGGTGAACTCGCTAATCATGCCGATGATGTGGCCGCGGGTGTCGTACACCGTGTCGCCGGTCTCCATGCTGACGGTCTCGGGAGCGTCGCTATCGGGGTTTTCCATGTGTCCTGATACTACGCCGACGTGTATCAAGCTGGTGCTGGCTCAGAACGACTCGTCTTCGTAGGCGACGTCGCCTTCCTCGGGCGTGTCCCCGCCGCGGTCGCTGTAGTTTTCGCGGCCGATCCCCTCCGTGCCGACGAGACTGTAGATCATCTGGCGGGCCGACTCCGGGTCCTGGAACTCCTGTTCGTCCTCGTCGAGGAGGCCGAGGACCTCCTCGAGGCGCTGGGAGCCGCCCGACATCTCGATCTCGCAGTCGCCGTACTCGTCGACGAGTTCCGACGACGAGACCGGGTAGTCGTGGCTCTCCAGAGCGTCGTCGAGGTCGCCGAGCACGACGCCCTGCTCGCGGTTGTTCTCGTCGCCGCTCGTGCTGGCCTCTCGCGGCTCGTCGTCAGATGTCATACGTGGACGTACGGCGACCACCCGAAAGACGGTTGTGTTAGTTCACGGCCCGGTGGCGTCTGACGGCCTCTCGCGGCGGAGTCGCGTCACTCACAGGGGGACCTTACTTGCGCACGCAGCGTGTTTGACGGTTGTACGGACGGTCTAGTAGCGGCCGAAACCGCAGTGTAGCGCGGCCTTTCCTGCGAATCACCGCCAAATAACATTGAACGTAGCGCGGGTAGCTGGAACCCCGCAGGGCTGAACAATGGACACACTGAGAGGAGCCACGAGGAGGAGTACCGTACGCGGGCTGGGACCGGGTTCGCGCGCTACACTGAACCGCCGCCCAGTCTCGACGACGTCGACGACGGGGGAGGGAAAGCGATGACGTCTATCGTCGAAGTCGCCGTGCCGGCCGAGGAACTCGCGCTCAGCGACACGCTCGACACCATCCCGGGGATTCGGGTCGACGTGATGCGCACCGTGACGACGGAGCCGGACGACGTCATGCCGGTGCTGGCGTTCGAGGGCGGCGACGACGACATCGGGCCGGTGCTCCGGGCGGACGACACCATCGCGGACGTCACCCCGCTGGCGACCCTCGAGAACGAGTGTGTCTACCGCGTCGAGTGGACGGAGGAGACCGCCGACCGCCTCCGGGAGCTGTTCTGGAACCACGGCACCACGCTGCGGACGCAGGCGTTCGACGGCGAGTGGTCGTTCCGCGTGCTGTTCGCCGAGCGGGACGCGATGGGCGACTGGTACGAGAACTGCCGGGACTGCGGCGTCCCCGTCGAAATCGAGTCGATCTACGACCCGACCGTCGCGGTGCGCTCGCGGCAGTACGGCCTCAGCCAGAAGCAGTACGTCACTCTGGAGACGGCGCTCCAGCGCGGGTTCTACGACATCCCGCGCGGGGTCACGCTGGAGGAGCTCGCCGACGAGTTCGACGTCACCCACCAGGCGCTCTCCGAGCGGCTCTCGCGGGCCCATCGGGCGATGATCTCGAACGTGGTCTCGGCGGACTTCCCGCTCGCCGAAGTGAACTGACCCCGCCGACGTTCCCTTCCCGCGACACGTGTCCGCGCCACGACGACGCCGTCTCGCCTTTTGTGGGGAACGATCGTCGGAGTCCGTTGCCGACCCCACGTAAAGAGGCTGCACATGTAGGGAGCGCGCAAAACCGCCGTGGCCGTCACCTTCCGCTGTGAGGGCGGTGAGCCGGTCAACTGCGGACAACACACACCCATGACACTTACCACGGGAGTCGAGTTAGAGCTCTGGGTCGTCGACCAGTACGGTAACTTGAGCGACGGGAGACACGTCGCCGACGCACACGACCGTATCGAACCCGAATTCGTTCCCCCGCTGCTGGAAGCGCAGACCGAACCGCGGGCGTCGGAGGCGGCGCTCCGGCGCGACCTGCAGGAAGTCCTCCGCGCGGCCATCCGGAAGGCAGAGATCCGCGACCAGCACCTCGTTCCGCTGGGCACGCCGCTGACGGCGGCGGCGGCGGACGCGGACACCGAGCGCGGCCGGCTGTTCGAGCGAATCTACGGCGACGGCGTGCGGAGCGCGAAGAACTGCGCGGGCACGCACGTCCACTTCGAGAAGGGCGATCCGCTCGAACAACTGAACCTGCTGACGGCCGTCGACCCGGCGCTCGCGCTCGTGAGCACGTCCCCGTACTACTGCGGCGAGGGCGTCCGGTCGTCGGCGCGAGCGCACGCCTACCGGCGGAAGTGCGGCGCGGACTTCCACGAGTTCTGCGAGCTCTGGAAGTACGCGGACTCGCTCGGCGAGTGGCGGCGGCGGGTCGACGACGCGTACGAGTCGTTCAAGGCCCTGGCCGCGGAGCGCGGCGTCTCGCCGGGGACCGTCGAGGAGCACTTCGAACCCGAGGACACCGTGTTGAACCCGGTCCGGCTGCGGGAGTGCCAGCCGACCGTGGAGTGGCGCGCGCCCGACGCGGCGCTCCCCTCGGAGGTCCTGCAGCTCGCGACGGACGTCCGGCGCCTCGTCGAAGAGACCGAGGACAAGCCCGTGGAAGTCGGCGCCCCCGGCGTCTACGACGACCACATCGGCGTCCCGGAGTACCCGACGCTGTGCGGGCTGAGCAGGGCGGCCATCAACTTCGGGCTGGAGCCGACACCCGTTCGGGAGTACCTCGACCGGCTCGGCTTCGACAGCTCGGCGTACGATCCGCTGTCCCCGAAGATCGCCGGCCCGAAGCAGGTCAGCGAGAGCGAGGCGCGCCGGATTCGCCTCGAACAGGCCACCCGGTTCGAGACGGACGTCGCGACGCTCACCCGGCCGGAGGCCTCGCCCCGGACCACTCCGAACGAGGAAGTCTAGGCGGGCTTGCAGTCGCCAGTCTCGCGCTTTTTGCTCTAAGCGTCGTAGTCCGCAGCAGATGTCGACTCACTGTCCAGTCGTCGAGCGCACGATAGCGTCGCTCTCGGCGCCGCTCGCGCTGCTTGACGCGTCGAGCGTGGCGCGTGACGCCACTGCGGCGAGCCCGCGTACTCGGTCACAGCCATGAATCTCGCGTTCCTCGTCGTCGGTGTCGTCGTGCTCGTCGTCACCCTCGTGGACATGCTCTGGACCGCGCTCTGGGTCGACGGCGGCGCCGGCCCGCTGTCCGCGCGGCTGTCGACGGCCGCCTGGCACGCCCTCCGGACGGTCGGTGACGGGGATTCGCGGTCGCTCAGCCTCGCCGGCCCGCTCATTCTCGTGCTGACGCTCGTCGTGTGGGTCGGACTCATCTGGGTCGGGTGGACGCTCGTGTTCGGCGGCGCCGAGAGCGCGCTCGTCTACTCCCGGGGCGACAGCCCGGTTACGTGGGCGAACCGGAGCTACTTCGTCGCGTACTCGATGTTCACCATGGGGAACGGCGACTACTACCCGTCGACCGCGCTGTGGGAGTTCGCCGCGTCGCTGACCACCGCCACCGGGATGCTGTCGGTGACGATGGCGGTCTCGTACGTGCTGTCCGTGCTCAGCGCAGTCGTCGAGAAGCGTTCGTTCGCCAGCAGCGTCTCGGGACTCGGGGAGGACGGCGAGGACGTCGTGGAGACCGGGTGGGGAGACGACGGCTTCCGCCCGCTCGAACTCCCGGTGAACTCGCTGGCGTCCGACCTGGACACGCTCGCGGCCCAGCACAAGGCGTACCCGATTCTGCACTACTACCACAGCGACGAGGCGTCGAAGTCCTCGCCGATGGCGGTCGCGGTCTTCGACGAGGCGCTGACGCTGCTGCGATTCGGCGTGCCGGAGGACGACCGGCTCAACGAGGCGCTCGTGGAGAGCGGCCGCAGCGCCGCGAAGAACTACACCGAGACGCTGGACAACGCGTTCATCGAACCGGCCGAGGAGGCGCCGAAGCCGCCGGACCTCGACCGACTCCGCCGGGCGGGCATTCCCACGGTCGACGACGGGGAGTTCGCGGCCGCCGTCGACGACCTCGGCGAGCGCCGCCGGACGCTCCTCGGCGCCGTGCGCGCCGACGCCTGGTACTGGCCCCCCGTCAACAATGAGTAGCCCAACCTTCTACTTCGGCGGTTCGACGCCTATCGTTCGCATCGTCGTCGTCGGCGTCGCGATGTACGTCGCGCTCATCACGTTCCTCCGTCTGTCCGGGAGCCGGACGCTCTCGGACATGAACGCGTTCGACTTCATCGTCACCGTCGCTATCGGCTCCGTGTTCGGCCGCGCGCTCACGGCGCGACGGGTCGCGCTCGCGGAGGCGCTCGCGGCGTTCGCGCTGCTCATCGCCCTCCAGTACATCGTCACGTGGGTGCAGGTTCGGTGGCCGGGCGTCCAGCGCGGCGTAACTAACCCCCCGGCACTGGTGTACTTCCAGGACGACTTCGTCGAAGGCGAGCTCCGCAGCGAGCGCGTGACGAAGTCCGAAATCCACGCGGCCGTCCGCAAGAAGGGGTTCGCGGACACGAGCGAGGTCGACGCTGTCGTGCTCGAGTCCAGCGGTGAGTTCTCCGTCATCGAGTCCGCCGACCGCGTGCCGACGCTCGGCGAGCGATTCGACGACCTGCCGCCCGAGCGGCAGTAGGGGTCGCTCTGCGCGAGGAGTCTCGCGCCGTTAGCTCACGTCGCGGCACGCCTCCGCGCACTCGCGGCGACCCCGGCGCAGACTGCCCTGCGGCGGCCGGTTCCGGCGGCCCGTCGACTTTTCCGCTCGGTCGTCGAACGATACCACATGCCGAACACTCCGGAACCCGAGTCCGTCGAGACCGAGGACGACTACGTCCACGTGCGGTACCGCGACCCGGACCAGTTCGAGACGATTCGGACGCCCGACTGGGCGGACGAGGTCTCCGACTCCGTCTCCGAGGGCAGCGAGGTGCGGATGGGGGAACGCGAGGACGGCGACTGGGAAGTCCAGTCCGTGCTCGTCGACAAGCACGTCGGCGAGGAGAAAGCGCGCGAGCAGGCCGACGAGATCGTCGAGAAGATCGCCGAGTGACTCAGTCGCCACCCGCGCCGTCGGGCGTCGCCTCGGCGGCCAGCCACGACCCCAGTGAGAGCCCGTAGACGAGGTGGCTGACGTGGAACACCAGCGACTCGGTGGCGTCGAGGTCCGTGTCGAGCAGCCACCCGAGCATCACGCGCTCGCCGACCGCGGAGAGCACGAGTCCGTACAGCGCCCCGAGAACGACGCCGCCCGCTTCCAGTTTGCTGTCTGACCCGGCGTCGTCGCGGAATCGCTCGAACAGCACGGCGAACGCCGCACCGCCGCCCGCGCCGTAGACGAGGTGGAGCAACAGCGCCGCGACGGGGTGGTCATCGGGCTCGCCGCCGGAGACGTACTCCGCCCAGAACTCCGCGGTCGGCGGCAGCGAGTCCGCGACCGGCAGCCGGTACGCCGACATCACGAGCGTCGCTATCCCGCCGCCGACGGCGCCGTTCTTCGCCCACTGCAGGACGTCGCGGACGCCCGTACTCGCCTCGCGCTCGTCGCTCGTCGCGCGCAGTTCGGGAGCTGCCATTGAGCTACCTACACCGCCGGCCGGAATACGCGGTCACCCTGCACAGTCAAGCCGTCCAAGCGGTGTTCCGCTCCGCGCTCGAGCCGTCCCGTAACGTACACTTTGTCCGGCGAAGCGCACACAATAACAATGCGAGCGGAGGTCCTCCCGTCGATATGGACGTTCTCCCCACGGGGTCGCGGCCGTCGCAGAGAACGCTGCCGGACGACCCCTCCACGACCGCTCATCCGGGTCGCGGACCGAGCGGCGGGCCGTGGGGTCGCCTGCTCGCTGCCGCGGTCCTACTCGGTGCCGCGTACCTCGTGCGGCGGCTCGGACCGAACGGCACCGGCTCCGGGGGAGGTGACGCGACGACAGTCGACGACACGTCCGGCCGCCGCACGCGGACCGAGTCGCCGAGCGACGACGACTCGAACGGTCGCTTCGTCAGGCTTGCGGCCGCCGCCGTCGCGGCCTCGGCCGTGGGGTACCTCGCGCGCCGCTGGCAGGACTGACTCGCCGGCTCGACTCGACTGAAACCGCGGCTTACCGCGAGTAAGGAGGCTGTTCTGCCGGGTACTCACACCATAGTTTTACCCGATTGCGTCCAAGCGGAGATGTGTCGGTACTTCGCGAAGCCAGCGAGCGAACGAACGCCGTCGCGGGGTGGGTGCTGCTCAGCGTAGTCGCGCTCACCGCGGTCCGGAGCCTCGTCACCGGTCGCTACGTCTGGTTCGTCCTCGCAGCCGGGTTCGTCGCCGTCGCCGCGCTACCCGCGCTCGCGCTCCGGGACTGGCGGCTGCTCGTCCCGTGGCCGGTGCTCGCTGTCGGCGCGACCGCGTTAGTCGGACAGGCGCTCGGCCTCCACCAAGATCTCACCGCGTACGTCGCCGTCGTCGCCGTCGCGCTGGTCACAGTCGCGGAACTGGACGCGTACACGGACGTGGAGATGAGCCGACGGTTCTCCATCGCGTTCGCCGTACTGACGACGATGGCCCTCCAGGGCCTGTGGACCATCCTGCAGTACTACGCCGACCAGTGGCTCGGCACGAGCTACATCGTGAGTCAGGCGGACCTCCAGTGGGACTTCGCCTACGTCACGCTCGTCGCGTTCGCGGTCGGCGGCGCGTTCGAACTGTACTTCAAGCGAGCGGACGCCGACGGCACCCACGAGGAACCGACGGTGAACGAGACGTGACCGACCTCGACCTCCCCGAGAACCGCAAGCGCCTCGCGGTGCGCGCGATGCAGGCGGTGCTGGTCGCGCTGCTCGTCTACACGCTCGTGGTCTTCCAGCTCGGGCTGGCGCTCGGGGTCGCGGTCGGCCTCGCGGTGACGCTGCTGCCCGCAGCCGTGCGCCGCGAGTACGGCTACTCCATGGACCCGGCGCTCGCGCTCTGGATCACGCTGTCCATCTTCCTGCACACCGTCGGGTCGCTCGGCCCGTACGACTGGTTCGGCTGGTACGACAGCGTCACGCACACGGTCTCGGCGGTGGTCGTCGCGGGCATCGGTTACGTCGCCCTGCGGACGTTCGAGGAGCACTCCGAGGACATCGACGTCGACGGGCCGTTCCGCGGGCTGTTCATCGTCGTGTTCGTGCTCGCGGCGGGCGTCTTCTGGGAGTTCCTGGAGTTCGGGTCCGGCGAGCTCGCCCGCGCCGTCGGCGTCGAGGCGCCGCTCGCCGTACGGGGCGTCGACGACATCG
Organism: Halobacterium sp. R2-5; assembly: GCF_011734195.1. Classification (NCBI taxonomy): domain Archaea; kingdom Methanobacteriati; phylum Methanobacteriota; class Halobacteria; order Halobacteriales; family Halobacteriaceae; genus Halobacterium; species Halobacterium sp. R2-5. The sequence goes on along the minus strand of NZ_JAANTH010000001.1, from coordinate 1,492,300 downwards.
TCACCGACCTCGTGTTCAACACCGTGGGCGGCCTGCTGCTCGCCGTCTTCGGAACGGACTACCTGCGCGGTGCCGTCTCGTTCCTGCGGCGCAGATTTCGATAGCTACGAATCGCGGACCTGCTTCATGTGGTCGATGCGCGCCTGCAGGAGCTGCTTCGTGCCGATGTCGCGGCGCACGCGCAGGCCCTCGGGGAGGTCGCCGAGCGCCTCGGTGGCCTCCGCTTCGGCGTCGGGAATCGAGGAGCCGAACCCGACGACCGCGTACGACCGCGAGGTCGTGGTGTAGATGCCGTCCTCGCGGGCGTCGACGCTCGCGTAGAACAGCTTCGCGTCGTCGAGGTCCGCGGCGTCGATAGTGACGCGCGTGCCGCCCTCGGGGTCCGTCGGGTAGCCCTCGGGGACGACGTACTTGCAGACGGTCGCGACGTCCGCGAACTCGGGGTCCGGGAGCGGGTCGTCGTCGCGGGCGGCCGTGAGCACGTCCAGCAGCGGGGTCTCCATCGTCGGGAGCGTGTTCAGCGCCTCGGGGTCGCCGAAGCGCGCGTTGAACTCCACGACCTTCGGGCCGTCGCTCGTGAGCATGAACTGGCCGTAGAGGACGCCGCGATAGGACGGGAGCGCGTCCACGACCGCTTCGAGGGTGTCCACGCAGGCCTCGTAGTCGTCGTCGGTGACGAACGGGAGCGTCCAGTCCGGGCCCGTGTAGCTCCCCATCCCGCCCGTGTTCGCGCCCTCGTCGCCTTCGAGCGCGCGGCCGTGGTCGTGGGCGACCGGCGTCGGGCGGACGTCGCCGTTCGCGACGAACGCCTGCACCGTGACTTCCTCGCCGACGAGGCGCTCCTCGACGACCCACTCGTCGTGCTCCGAGGACCGGACGTAGTCGGCGGCCTCCGCCTTCGACACCTGGTCGCCGGTGACGCGGACGCCCTTCCCGCCCGTCAGTCCGGCGGGCTTGACCGCGACGTCGCCGTCCACACTCTCGACGTAGTCGGCGGCTGCGTCCGGGTCGTCGAACGTCTCGAAGTCGGCCTGCCCCGGGATGTCGTGGTCGGCCATGAACTCCCGCTGGAACGTCTTGTCCGTCTCGATGCGGGCGTCGGCCTGCTTCGGGCCGAACGCGTAGACATCCTCGTCGTCGAGCGCGTCCACGACGCCGGCGGCGAGCGGTCCCTCCGGACCGACGACGGCGAGCGTCGCGTCCACGTCCTCGGCGTACGCGACGACCGCCTGCGGGGACTCGGTGTCGAGCTCGCGGAACTCGTCGGCGAGCTCGGCGACGCCCGGGTTGCGGTTGCCCGCGGCCGCGTACAGTTCGCACTCGCCGGCCAGCGCGTCGGCGATGGCGTGCTCGCGACCGCCGCCGCCGACCAGCAGGACTCGTTCTGTCATACTCGCAGAGAGTGAGCAAACAAGTGTAAATCTTCCCCTCTATGGCGGCGGTGTTGTACGCGTTCGTGTATTCCCTGTCGGGCGGTCGCCGCGAGAGTGGGTTTTACCCGCCGGCGGCCCGACCGTCCGGTATGAGCGACCCCACCGCCCGCAACCGCCTCGACGAGGCGGCGAGCCCGTACCTCCGCCAGCACGCCGACAACCCCGTGAACTGGCAGCCGTGGGACGAACAGGCGTTCGAGGCCGCCCGCGAGCGCGACGTCCCGATCTTCCTCTCCGTCGGCTACTCGGCGTGCCACTGGTGTCACGTCATGGAGGAGGAGTCCTTCTCCGACCCCGAGGTCGCCGAAGTCCTGAACGAGCACTTCGTCCCCATCAAAGTCGACCGCGAGGAGCGCCCGGACGTCGACTCGCTGTACATGACCGTCTGTCAGGCCGTCCGCGGTGGCGGCGGCTGGCCGCTGTCGGCGTTCCTCACGCCCGAGAAAAAGCCGTTCTACGTCGGGACGTACTTCCCGAAGCACGCCAAGCGCAACCAGCCCGGGTTCCTCCCGCTGACGAAGCGCGTCACCGAGGAGTGGCAGGAGAACCGCGAGGAGCTCGAAGATCGGGCCGACCAGTGGATGAGCACCGCCAGGGGCGAACTGGAGTCCGTTCCCGACCCTATCGAGGGCGGCGACGACAGCCCGCTGCTGGACGCCGCGGACGCGCTCGTTCGCGCCGCCGACCGGGACCACGGCGGGTTCGGGCGCGCGCCGAAGTTCCCGCAAGCGAGCCGCGTGAACGCGCTGCTGCGAGCGCACCACCGGAGAGAGGCGGCCGATACGCGGTACGGCGGCGCGGCCCGCAACGCGCTCGACGCGATGGCCGACGGCGGCCTGTTCGACCACCTCGGCGGCGGCTTCCACCGCTACTGCACGGACGCCGACTGGACGGTGCCGCACTTCGAGAAGATGCTGTACGACCAGGCGGCGCTCGCCGCGCTCTACGTCGACGGCTACCGCCTGTTCGGCGACCAGCGGTACGCCGACGTGGTCGAGGAGACCCTGGAGTTCGTCGACCGCGAACTCGGCCACCCCGAGGGCGGCTTCTACGCGACGCTGGACGCGCGCAGCCCGTCGCCCGGGGAGCCGGACGGTGAGCACGAGGAGGGCGCGTTCTACGTCTGGACGCCCGAGGAAGTCGCGGACGCCGTGAGCGAGTACGCCACCGAGGCGCCCGCCGACGCGCCCGACGACGCGCTCGCGGACCTCTTCTGCGCGCGCTACGGCGTCGACGCCGCGGGCAATTTCGAGGACGGACAGACCGTGCTCACCGTCTCCGCGACCCCGAGCGACCTCGCTGGGGAGTTCGACCGCTCCGAGGACGAGATCGCCGACCTGCTCGCGGCCGCCGAACAGCGCCTACGCGTCGCTCGCGAGGACCGGCCACGCCCCGCCCGCGACGAGAAGGTGCTCGCGGGCTGGAACGGCCTGATGGCGGAGGCGTACGCGGAAGCCGGCCTCGCGCTCGGCGAGCAGTACGCCGAGCGCGCTGCCGACGCCGTCGAGTACGTCCGGGAGACGCTGTGGGACGGCGAGCGGCTCTCGCGGCGCGTCATCGGGGGAGACGTCGCCGGCGTGGGGTACGCCGAGGACTACGCGTACCTCGCGGCGGGCGCGCTCGCGACCTACGAGGCGACCGGCGACCGCGCGCACCTCGGGTTCGCGCTCGACCTCGCGGACGCGCTGCTCGCGGAGTGCTACGACGCCGAGACCGGCGTGCTCTATCAGACGCCGGAGTCCGTCGAGGACGTGGACGTGCGCTCGCAGGACGTCGCGGACGGCCCGACGCCGTCGCCGGTCGGCGTCGCCGCGGAGACGCTGCTCGCGCTGGACGCCTTCGACCCCGAGGCGGGGTACGGCGACGCGGCGGCCGCGATGCTCGACCGGTACGGCGGTCGCGTCGAGAACACGCCGACGAGTCACGCGACCCTCGCGCTCGCTGCAGACACCCGAGTCCACGGCCTGCTGGAGGTCACGGCCGCCGCGGAGCGGCTCCCGGACTCGTGGCGCGCGACGGTCGGCGGCGCCTACCTGCCGCATCGCCTGCTGTCCGTCCGGCCGCGCACGGAGTCCGAGTTGGACGAGTGGCTCGCCGACCTCGCTATTGCGGACGCGCCGCCGATCTGGGCGGCGCGGGATGCCGAGGACGGGCCCGCCGCCTACGTCTGTCGGCGCGCATGCTCACCGCCCGTAACGACGACCGACGACATCGAGGAGTGGCTCGCGGAGTTCCGCGTGGCTACCGGCGCCGAAGAAGAGAAGCGGTAACTGCGGTCGGCGTGTGCGGCGTCAGCGACACGACGAGAGCGGGACGTACGAGTCGCTCTTCGCCGAGATCCACGCCGTCGTGCGCTCGTGCTCGTCGGGGTTCGCGGGGTGGAGCGTGCACTCGTCTTCCTGGTCTTCGTAGGTGACGACGGTCGCGGTAATCGGCGGTTCGCCCTGGCTGCGTCCGGCAGTCGAGCTCATCGATGCGCGTAGAAAACGGCGGGCCCCCCAATGTAATATACTCCGTAACGGTCGTTACTGAGCGTTCCGCTGGCCTCGGCCGTGCGGCGTCGTCGGGCGGTCGAGGCGGCGAAAATCGCTACCTAGGCGGTGCTTAACGCGGGTTCTCGTCAGTCCAGCGACTCGTCGACGACGTCCGCGCCGGGTGCGTTCGCTACGACGCTGCGCAGCCCCTTCCTGGCGTTGTACTTGCGAGTGTACCCCTCGCCGCCGGTGGCGATGACGTTGCCGTTGCGGTGGCGGAGCCGCCAGCGCCACTCGCCGGCCACGTCCTCGAAGCGCGCGAGCGTTCCCGAGCCATCGGCGGCGCCGACCGACACCGGGAGTTCGGGTTCTTCCACTTCCCCGTCACGTTCGTCTTCGGGCAGGTCGTCGGCCGTTTCGATTGGGGCGCCCTCGCCGTCCGGCGCGGGCCACTCCAGTTCGAGTTCGAGGCCCAGTTCGCCGTCCTCTTCCTCCAGTTCGACTTCCAGTTCCAGTTCCTCGGGCGCGTCGACGGTGATCGCGTCCGCGCCGTCGCCGAGCCGTATCAAGCCGGCACGCAGGCCGTCAGCTACGCCGTCCAGTACTGCCGCCGCGTCCTCGCGGGACGCCGTTCGTTCGGAGTCGTATTCTCGGGGCACACGACGGAGTAGGTGGGCAACCGTGTTAAGCGTCGGTGCGGAGCGCGGCGGCGCACGGCGCTTCACTCACATAATAACAACGAACGGCGTCGTGAAAATGTCGGCCCTTGATGAGTGTCAGCGCCCTGTACCTGACCATGACTGACGACAGCCTAGACACGTGTCTCGAGCTCGTCGCCGACGTGCGCCGGCGTCGCGTCATCCGGGAGCTACGTCGGGAATCAGACACCGAGACGACCGTCGACGAGCTCGTCGAGCGGCTGCGTCGCGAGGAAGCGTTCACGCGTCGCGGGGCCGGCCGCGAGGACGTCGTCCGTCAGCTCTACCACCACTGCCTGCCGAAGCTGGACGACCACGGCGTCGTCGACTTCGACCCCGACCGACAGCGAGTCCGCTATCGCGTCGACGACACTGTCGAGGCGGTCCTCGACTCGCTGCCCGAGGAAGCCGCGACCGCGAACAACTGACTGCTCCGCTTCCGTCACCCCGCAGCCGTCGGCTACGCGAGGTCGTCGAGGCGCCACGCGAATATCGCGTTCAGCACCGCGACGAGGCTGTTGTTCTCGCCCGCGCCCCAGATGGCCGTCTCCGAGCGCGGGTCGGCGGTCTCGTCGTCCACGAGCGCGCTCGCGAGCGTCTGCTGCCGGTCGACCAGCATGAGCCGGCCGGCCGGCGTGTCCGACCACACCCACAGCGACTCGAACATCGTCGCGTTCGGGATGTCCTCCTGGATGCGCTCCTGTACCTCGGGGGAGACGCCCCCGAGCTTGATGTCGACGCCGCGGTCGCAGGCGTCGCTCAGCGCGTCCACGATGTCGTCGGTGAGGAGTTCCTCGACGGTCATGTAGACGATCTCGTCCTCGGCGTCGGCGAGGAACTCCAGCACCCGGTCGGAGACGGACGAGTGGCCGTCGACGGTCCAGACGCCGCGCTGTTCGGTGTGGCGCCGTTCGGGTTCGAGTTCGGACAGCGCGGTCCGTAACTGGTCTGCGTGGTGGCGGTAGTCGTTCTCCAGCGACCGGCTGGTCGTCTCCGCGGAGATGGCCCAGAACTCCTTCGGCGAGGACTCCTGGACGTCGACGAGTCCCTGCTCGTGGAGCTCCTCGACGGCGTCGTACACTCGGGTCCGGGGTACCTCCGCGACCTGACTCACGTCTCTCGCGGTGCCCGTGCCGAGACTGGAGAGCGCGACGAACGTGCGCGCGGCGTACGTGCTCAGCCCGAAGCGTTCTAGCTGCTCGATTGCGACGGACCGGTGGTCCTCGGTTGTGTTCTCGCTCATCTGTGGTGTGGCTGCCGGCGTGCGGTCGGACGCTACGGCCGAGTTGCCGCCCGATGCCGCCTACGAGTGGGTACCCCTATCCGCCACGCACCATTATCTCTTTTGTGATTAAGTGGGTAAACAAACTGAATCGGCGTTCCTCGGCCCGGCGTGCACCAGAGTCCCCTCCGTTCTATAGTCACTCTAATCACAACAGTACGATATAGGCGAGAACAATCCGCCGTACAGGACTCCCGAAGATGGTGTATTCTACATCTCGCCCACTCCCTCTGTGATTGTACCCGTGACAATACCTATCCGTTCCCGGGCTCAACGACTAGTGAGAACCCGGGTTGTGCCGGGGGCCAGGACACATGAGCAAAACAGAAAACTCGGAGGAGGCGATCGAACTCCTCCAGCAACTCGGACTGAAAGAGTACGAGGCGCGGTGCTTCGTCGGACTCACGCGGCTGAACACGGGCACCGCGAAGAAACTCAGCGATACGACGGAAGTCCCACGGACGCGGGTCTACGACGCGATACGAGTGCTGGAAGCACAGGGGCTGGTCGAGGTCCAGCACTCCAGCCCGCAGCGGTTCCGCGCGGTGCCGCTGTCCGAGGCGATGGAGACGCTGCGCGACCAGTACGAGGACCGCGTCGAGCGCCTCGAAGACACCCTCGAAACCATGGACATCGTCGAGGAGGACGAGAGCGAGCCCAGCCAGCAGGTGTGGGCGTTGTCCGGCAGAGACAGCGTCGAGAACCGCTCGAACGACCTCATCGCGGAGGCGACCGACGAGGTAGTGCTCGTCCTCGGCGACGAGAAGCTGCTGACAGACGACCTCGTCGCCGTGCTCAACGAGCTCGATCCGAGCATCGAACTGCTCGTCGGCGCGCTGACGGAGCCGCTGGAGGACCGGATTCGGGACGAGATCCCGAACGCCACGACGTTCCGCTCCGGGCTCGAGTGGCTGCACGGCGAGAACGCGGCCGAGGGCGACACGGCTATCGGCCGCCTCCTGCTCGTCGACCGTTCGACGATTCTGTTGAGCTCGATCATGCCCGAGTCGAAAGACGAGCAGGCTATCTTCGGCAAGGGGTTCGGCAACGGCCTCGTCGTCATCGCGCGGCGGCTCATGGCGCAGGGGCTGTTGCTCGAACACGACCCCGGGCGGTAGGCCGCTCCGAGTCAGGTGTGTCCGTCCTCCGAGCGCTCGGGGTTTCGCTCGCGGCCGACCGCGGCGTCGAGCGGTTCCAGCGAGAGGTACTCGCCGTGCTCGACTGCGACGCGACAGTCGCCGTAGACGAACGACACGCGGCCGCCAGTGCGCGGCGTGCCGTCGTTCTGCGGCCCGAACATGACGTCCAGGGCGTCCGTGTCGAGCACGTTCCCCAGCGCCGGGAGCGTGTCCGGCTTCATGCCGCGGACCGCACTCACCGCGCGCACCACGGCAACACTCACCGACTCGTCGGCGCTAATCTCGTACTCCACACTCCCCGTTCGGGCCGCCCGCGGAAAACCCGTCCAGTTTTTCACCCGATTCGTCACAACAGTCCGGACCGAAGAGATGCAAACGTACGCGTCTGCCGACCGTTCCGTTACTGACGCCCGTGCTCGCGCAACCCTCGGAGTACGCGCTCGCGCCCGCGGTCGGCGCGACGCAGACGCTCGTCGAACTGTCGGGAATAGCCGTGCTCAGGCGTGTCGTCCTCAAACTCCGAGCATCCGAGAAGAGCGGCCGTCGATAGCTCCGCCGTCAGTCCTCGTCGAGCACGCGGACGCCGTTCGAAGTCACCGCGAGGTCGAACCCCTCGACGGTGAACCGTACCTCGACGTCGCCCTCGGAAGACGCGATCAGTCGCTCCAGGGCGTCGACGTCGACGAAGTCGTGCAGCTGGAACGAGCGGGGGTCGAGCCCGCGAGCGTCCAGCGTGTCGATGATGTCGAGCAGGAGGTCGTGAGGCTCGCCCGAGCCGGGCGACGTAGACGCACACATTTGAACGCGGGGAAGTTGGCGGTGCAGGCGTATAAAGGACAAGAAGATCGATAGGGGATGGCCTCGACGATCGTCGCCCGCAATCGGACCTCTCGGACAACGCACCATTACGTCGAGTAACGCCGTCCTTTCTCGCAGCGCGAGCGCACTGTCGCCGTTACCACCAGAAGCACGACCCACGAGACGTGTCGTAGGTCGGGTACTTCCGAACCGGCCGCAGCCGCGATGCGGCCAATAACAATCCACGGCAGGGCAGTACGGTCTCGTATGGTTCACGACGACCAGCAACCAGTGGAGAACCCCCAGACAGACGACGGCCGCCGAAAGTTCCTCGCGGGCTCTGCGGGCGTCCTCGGCGCGCTCAGCCTCGGCGGCGCGTTCGGCTCCGGGTCGGTGCTCGCCCAGGAGGGCGACGGCGGGAACGGCGGCCCGCAGGGCGAACCGCCGCAGGCCGACTTCGAGAGCGACATCGCGATTCTCAACTACGCGCTCACGCTCGAACACCTCGAAGCCGCCTTCTACCGGGAGGCACTGGACAACATCAGTCAGGACGACCTGTTCGGCGCGGACTCCCAGGTGCTCTCGCTGCTCGCCGATTCGCCGGACGCGCTCCAGGCGCAGGTCTACGAGCAACTCGGCGTCATCCGTGACCACGAGGAGACCCACGTCGAAGCGCTCTCGTCGCTCATCGAGGACATCGGCGGGACTCCCGTCGAGGCACCCGAATTCGACTTCGGGACCGCGGTCGAAGACCCGGTCGAGTTCGTCGAGACCGCCGCCCAGCTGGAGGACACGGGCGTCGGCGCGTACGCCGGCGCCGCCCCGTTCATCGAGAACCAGGGGCTGCTCCTGCCGGCGCTCAGCATCCACAGCGTCGAGGGACGCCACGCCGCAGTCGTCCGCCCGCTCGCCGGCAGCCTGCCCTACGAGAACGCCTTCGACGAGGCGCTCGCCGAGGCGGAAGTCATCGACCGGGTCAACGAGTACGTCGCCGGCGAAGCCCTCGAACCGAGCACCGGTGCCGGGAACGGGACCGCTGGCAACGGCACGGGCGGGAACGCTCCCGACGACGAGAACGGAACAGCCGGGAACGCGACTGACGGGAATAGCTCCTAACGGAGACCGCTCGGCGGTCGAGCCAACCTCCCCTCGTCCGATTGTCCGAGAGAACAGCGACCAGCAGCGCGGCTACTCCAGCTGGTCGGCGAGGTAGACCGCGGGAGAGACGTCCTCCTCCTCGACGAACCGCGCGAGCTCCTCGCCGTCGCGCTCGACGACGATGGTCGGGATGAGTTCGACGTCGTACTCCTCGACCTCCGGGCCGTACTTCTCGCCGTCCTCGCGTTCGACGGGATACTGTTCGACATTCTCGACGCCCGCTGCCTCCAGCGCCGCCGCGAAGTCCGGGAGCTGGCCGCGGCAGTCACCGCACCAGTCCGCGCCCCAGACGCGGACGACAACGTCGTCGTCGAGGTTCGAGAACGTCTCCACTACGTCCGGGTAGGACTCGGCGTCCCACGCCGGGTTCGGCTCCATCGTGCTCAGGCTCATACCCGTCTGTTGGCGCGCCCGGGCAAAAGGCTCGCGCTCGCGGCGACTCACCGGGAGACTGATTGGGCAGCCCCGCGCAGTCCCGACGATGACTGTCATCGAGGCCGCCTCCCTGCGGAAGGCCTACGGGGACGTGCAGGCCGTCGACGGGCTGGGTCTCACCGTCGATCGCGGCGAGGTGTACGGGTTCCTCGGGCCGAACGGCGCCGGGAAGACCACGACCATCGAAATCCTCACCGGCCAGCTCCGGCCGGACGCCGGCAGCGTCGACGTGCTCGGCACCGACCCGACGACCGACCCCGTGGAGACGCGGCGTCGGGCCGGAATCCTCCCCGAACAGCAGTCGCCGCCGAGCTTCCTCACCCCGAGAGAGTTCTTCGAGTTCGTCGGGCGTGTCCGCGACATCGACGACGAGACGCTCGCCGAGCGCGTCGAGACGTGGAGCCAGCGCCTCGGGTTCGCCGCGAAACTCGACACGCTCTGCGCGGACCTCTCCCGCGGCCAGCAGCAGAAAGTGATGCTGACGCAGGTGTTCGTCCACGAGCCGGACGTGGTCGTCATCGACGAACCGCTCGCGAACCTCGACCCCATCGTCCAGGAACAGGTCAAACGCCACGTCGAGTCGTACGCCCGCGACGGCAACGCGGTCTTCCTCTCGACGCACAACATCGACGTCGCCGAGGACGTCTGTTCGCGGGTCGGCATCGTGGCGAACGGCCGCATCGTCGCAGAACACGACGTCGAAACCACCGGCCCCGGTCTGCTCGACGTGTTCCTCGACGAGGTGGACGGCGCCGACCCGCGGGACACGCCCACGGCTGGGGGTGACTGAGGTGGCGTCGACCACGTGGCTGGTGTTGCGCGCGATGGGCCGCGAGGAGCACCGCCTGCACGCCGCGCTGTTCGGCGGCCGGCGCTTCGGCGCGATGCCCGTCTTCGTCGCCGTCGCGACTGCCGCCACGGTCGCCGCGCTCCGGTTCACCGGCACGGCTCCCGCGGCGATTGCGGACGGCGCACGCGTGCTCGTGCTGGGCTTCGGGCTCTACACGGGGACCGCGGGCCTCGTCGGCGACGACCTGCTGGAGCGCGCGCTCGGCGACGTCGACGTCCTGCTCTCGGCGGCGGGCTACCTCCCGCTCTCCCGGCGCCAGCTCCTCGGCGCGTTCCTCGTGAAGGACGCCGGCTTCTACGCCGGCTTCTTCCTGCTGCCCGTCTGCGTCGGCTTCGCGCCGCTCGTCGCGACCGGCGCGCTCGCTCCGGCGGCACTCCTCTCGCTGTGGGTGTCCCTGCTGGTCGCGTTCGCGGCCGGCATGGTCGCCACGTTCGCGGCCATCGCCGCACGCACGCGTGGCGTCCCGGCGTGGGCGCTCGCGCTCACCGTCGCCGTCAGTCTCGGCGCGCTCTGGGCCACGGGGAACGCCGCCGCGGCGTGGAACGCGGTCGTCGCGACCGAGCCCGCGCACGCGTTCCTCGTGCTCGCAGCCGCGCTCACCGTCGGCGCTGCCGCGCTCGCCGCCTACGACCCGACGCACCGCGAGTCCGCCGCGACCCGCTCGAACCAGTTCGGGCCGCTCGCCGACGCCGTGCGCGACGACGACGGTCTCGTCGCGCGCACCCTCCTCGACCTCGCGCGCTCCAGCGGCGGCGTTCTCAAGCCGGTCGTCTCCGCGGGCGTCCTGCTCGCGCTCGCCGCGTTCCTCGTCGACGTCGCCGCGCGAATCGTCGGCGTCGCGCCCCGTCCCGGTATCTTCTTCGGCGCGATACTCGCGCTCAGCGCGTTCACCACGTACAACTGGCTCACGCAGTTCGACGGCGTCGGCGAGTACCTGCTGCTGCCGGTGGCTGTCCTCGACGTGTTCCGCGCGAAACGCACCGCGTTCCTGCTGACCGGCCTCCCCACGGCGGTAGCCGCCTACGCGGTCGTGCTCGCGGTCTACGACGTGTCGGCCGCCGACGCCGTTGCCGGCCTCGCGCTGCTCGCCGGCCTATCGCTGTACCTGTTCGGGCTCACCGTCGCGCTCGCGGGCTTCGACCCGAACGAGTTCCTCTTCGACGCCGGGCGGTTCGCGCTGTTCACCGTCGGCGTCGCCGTCCCCGTGGTCCCCGTCCTGCTGGTCTCGTTCGCCGCGGCGTCGGGCCCGCTCCCGCTCGCTCACGCCATCAGTCTCGTCGCTGCGAGCGTCGCCCTCGCAGCAGTCGGCGCGTGGCTCGCCGAACGCGCCGGACCGCGCTGGGCGGCCGTCTACGCCGCCGGCTGACCGCCTCGCGGAGAACCCGGCAGCGTCTGTCGCGTCCCGTTACTGGTTTACTGCGGGGACTCCTACAGTACGGCAATGAAGGACAGCATCCTCGAGGCCATCGGGTCACCGCTCGTCCGCGTTCCGTCTCCCGAGGGCGCGACGATCGCGGTGAAACTCGAGGCGTTCAACCCCGGCGGGTCCGCGAAAGACCGGCCGGCCCGCGAGATGGTGCTCGCCGCCGAACGCGAGGGGCACGTCTCGCCCGGCGACCGTCTCGTGGAAGCCACCAGCGGGAACACCGGCATCGGCCTCGCCGTCGTCGCCGCCGCGCGCGGCTACGACCTCACCATCGTCATGCCCGCGTCGATGTCCGAGGAGCGCCGCCGTCTCCTGCGCGCGTACGGCGCCGACCTCGAACTCGTCGAGGGAGGCATGGAGACCGCCAACGAGCGCGCCGACCGCATCGCCGCCGAGGACGGCGGATTCCGCGTCTCCCAGTTCGAGAACCCCGCGAACCCGCGCGCGCACTACCGGACGACCGCCCCGGAGATCATCGAACAGGTCGAAGGCCGAGAGATCGACGCGTTCGTCGCTGGCGTCGGTACTGGTGGTACTATCACGGGCACCGCCACGCGACTCAAGGAGGAGTACCCGGACATGGAGGTCGTCGCCATCGAACCCGAGGGCAACGCCGTGCTCTCCACCGGCGAATCCGGCGACGACGACTTCCAGGGGATGGGGCCGGGCTTCGTCAGCGACCTCCTCGACCGCGACCTCGTCGACACCGTCGAGACCGTAGCTGTCGAGGACGCCGAAGCCCGCGTCCGCGAGCTCGCCCGCGAGCAGGGCATCCTCGTCGGGCAGTCCAGCGGCGCCGCCGCCATCGCCGCCGAGCGCGTCGCCGAACGCATCGCCGAACCCGGGCTGAACTGCCCGGACGTGGAGTTCGATGCGGCCGACCTCGCGGACGCCGGCCTCGACGAGGACGCGCTCGCGGACGGCGGGTCGCCGGAGTACGACGACTGCCCGCTGGTCGTCACGGTGTTCCCGGACTCCGGCGAGCGCTACCTCTCGGCGGGCGTCTTCGACGCCTGACTACGCCTCGAACTCCTCGTCGGTCACGCGCACGACGACCGTCTCCTCGACGTCCCGGAGGTCGTAGTCCGGGCGCTCGCCCTGTACGCGCGTGACATACATCGGCTCGACGAGCGCGCCGTCCTCGACGCCGTAGACTTTCAGGCGCGCGTCCGTCTCGGCCGCGCGCACGTCACCGTCCCGCACCGCCGCCGCGAGGTCCCGGGAGAGCCACTCGTCGTCGGCCACGGACGGTTCGAGGACGAACGCCTCCTCGGCGAGCCGAACGAGATACCAGTTCAGGTCGTTCAGCAGCGACACCGCAGCGCCGAGGCTCACGGTGTCGACGGCGACCGTGTTCTCGTACGGCGACTGGATGTCGTAGGTCGCGAGCGCCTGGCGCGCGGTCTCGTACGAGAACAGGTCCGTGCGGAGGTCGACGCCGTCGCTGCCGACGATGCAGACGCGGGTCACGCCGGCACCTCCCCAGCGACCTCGACGGCGTCGGCGGCCTCGCGCGCCCACTCGAAGAGGTCGTCGGGCTCGTCGGCGAGCACGCTCTCCATCGACGCCGACGTCAACGGCTGGCTCGGTGCCAGCCGGTCGCAGCCGACGTCGAGCGTGGAGTCCCGGTACGTCCCGATGTCGCGGGCGCGAGCGACTATCTCCTGTTTGTCGAGCGCGAACAGCGGCCGGTGAATCGGAAGGTCGGTCACGCGGTCGACGACCGCGAAGTTCCCCGCTGTTTGGCTGGACTTCTGGCCGAGAGACTCGCCGGTGACGACGCCGACCGCGCCGACGCGCTCGGCGAGACGTTCGGCGACCCGGTACATGAACCGGCGGTAGGAGAGCATCCGCGTGCGACCGACTTCCTCGCCGAGGCGCGCGACCGCGTCGCCGGCGGGCGCGACGCGCAGCCGGAGGTCGTAGTTCGGCGCGTACGCCGACAGCCGCCGCGCGGTCTCCTCGGCGCGGGCGCGGTGGTCGGGGCCGCCGTACGGCCCGAGGTCGAGGTACAGCGGCACGACCGGCGACCCGCGCTTCATCGCCTCCCACGCCGCGACCGGGGAGTCGATGCCGCCGGAGACGAGCGCGACCAGCGGCTTCTGGCTGCCCAGCGGCAGGCCGCCCGCGCCGTCGCGCTTCTCCACGAAGACGAACGCCTCGTCGTCGCGGACCTCGACGAAGAACGTGACGTCGGGGTCGTCGAGGTCGACCTCGGGGCGGACGTCGCCTTCGACGGCGTACCAGACCGCGTCGCCGCCCAGGCGGTTGACGTCGTGGCTGGTGAACTCGTGGTCACCGACGCGGCGGGCGTCGACGGCGTACGCCCCGCCGTCGTAGCACTCGCGGGCGGTCAGCGCGAGCGCACCGCGAATCGACCGCATCTCGGCGGGCACGGAGACCGCGGGGCTCGCGGACACGACGCCGAACGTGTCCGCGGCGGCGTCGGCGGCAGCGTCGGGCTCGGGCGTCCGGACGAGCAGTCGCCCCCACTCGCGTTCGACGTCGCCCGGAATCCCGCGGTCGTCGAGGATGGCTTCGAGGTTGTCGCGGAGCCGGCGCTCCATGTCGGCCTGCACCGAACTCGACTTCACGCCGACGTCGCCGTGCCGGACGACGACGGCGTCCGCACCGGGCGGTAACATGGTCGAAGCAAACCGACCCGACAGTAAACACCTATCGCCTGCCGGCGGCTGGAACACTCGCAGACCGGGGTGGATTCGAGCAGGCGGCTCCGCAGTGCGAGCCGGCTCGCCGCGCTCCCGTCTCGGCCGGACTCGCGCCAGTCGTCAAGTCACGCGCATGGTTGGTTCCGTTCTGGTACTTGAACCTACGCAGCCGAAGGACTGGCATCCGCGAGCCGAGTGGCTCGAACGAGCCCGAGGCGAGCGGTTCGCTGCGCGAACGAGCGAAGCGAGTGAGCGCAGGCCGACGACTGAGCGGAACGCAGTGGAGCGAAGAAGGAGTGCTTTTGGCCGAGCTTTTGCCGAGCGAGCGGCCGAAGGCCGCTCGCGCAGCGCAAAAGGTCGTTTAGAAGGTATCGAGTTTGCCGTCGATGACGCGCTGGGTGATGTCTGTGATGGCGGCGAGTTCGTCGTCGACGATGGCCTGAATGTCGAGCTCGACGTCGGCGACGTCGAGGCCGTCTTCGGTGACAACGTGGACGTCGGCGACGTGGGGCTGGTCGATGGGGCGGCCGATCTGGGAGAGTAGGCGGACGCGGAGGTCGCGGATACCGTCGACGTCGTCGACGATGCTCTCGGCGATTTCGGTGGAGACGAGGTTGTAGATCTTCCCGATGTGGTTGACGGGGTTCTTCCCGGAGGTGGCTTCCATGCTCATCGAGCGGTTCGGGGTGATGAGGCCGTTGGCGCGGTTGCCGCGGCCGACGCTGCCGTCGTCGCCCTGTTCGGCGCTCGTACCCGTGGTGGTGAGGTAGATGGAGCCGGCGCCGTAGTCGTCGGCGGTGTTGACGTGGACGGTGACGTCGCGGTCGGTGAGGTCGGTGGCGAGGTCGTGGACGTGCTCGCGGACGCCCGCGACTTCGGCCTTGTAGTCCTCGAGGTCGTCGACGTAGGCGTCGACGAGCGCGGCGGCGACGGTGATGTCGATGTGGTCGCCCTCGCGTTTCCCCATGACTTTGACGTCCTCGCCGATGGCGGGGTGGGCGTCGCCGTAGTCGCCGTTGAGGGACTGTTCGGTCTCGTAGACGACCTGCTCGGTCTCCGTGAGGGGGGCGTGGCCGACCCCGAAGCTGGTGTCGTTGGCCATCGGGACGGCGGGGCCGTCCTCGACGAACACTTCCTGGAGGTCGCCAGAGCCTTCGCCGAGTTTGACGTCGACGATGACGTCGGTTTCGAGGTCGAGGTTCGGGAAGTTCTCGCGGAGGTAGTCGCGGGCTGCGTCGAGCGCGATGGATTCGACGGGGACGTTGTACTCGGTGCCGTCGTCGGCGACGTAGTGGCTGGTCGCACGTCCGACGACGAGGATGTAGATGGGGTCGATGACTTCGCCGCCACCGAACGCTGGCGCGGCGGTGCCGGCGACGAGCTGGGTCTCGTCGGTGTTGAAGTGGAGGACTTCGCCGACGCGGTCGAGGTACTCGCGGGCGAGCCGCTCGCAGACGTGTTCGGCGATGCCGTCGCAGATGGAGTCCGGGTGGCCGAGCCCTTTTCGCTCGACGATTTCGACTTCCTCGTCCTCGACCGCGCCGCGGTCGAGAGACTGCACTTGGATGTTCCGCTCGGTCATTGCGCAAGTGTTGCCCGCCTCCGCTTCTATAACTTGCGAAAAGAACGGGGAGAGAGAATATGCTCTACGCGCATACCGTCAGGCGCCGTCGAGCTTGAGCCCGAGGTAGGAGGTGCGAATCTGGTCCGCGGGGTCGAGGCCGAGTTCCCGGAGGAGAGCGTACGCGTCCTCGCGCGCGGCCTCGACGTCCGCGTCCGTCTCGACTTCGGTCTCCACTTCGACGTACTCGCCGACGTCCTCGACGGCGTCGAGCAGCACCTCGAACCCGTCCACGTGGTGGGTCTCGCGGAGCTTGCGTACCGTGGCAGCGGGCGCGAACCCGAGCCGGTCGAGGATGTCCCGCATCTCGGCGCCGCTGGCGACGCTCGTCTCGAACTCCTCGCGGGTCTTCGACTCGGCCTCCAGCAGCGGGCCCTTGTACGTCACTCGGGACTCTCCGTCAGCGCGGTACTCGCCGTCCAGCACCGCGTCGATAGCTGTTCCGAGATTCTCGCCCGGGTCTCGCTCGAAGGACTCGGCAGCGTTCGCGACGCGACGCACGCGCAGCGCCTCGTCGGTCTCCGCGAACTCGCGGTGTGGCGCGTCGAAGTACGTGTCCGCCTGCGCGACCGTGCCCGCAGGCTCGGCGCCGGCGTCCGCGAGCGCCGCGCGGACGGCGTCGTGGCTCGCAGGCACCTTCACTTCCACTTCGTACATGGCCGAGTGCTCGCGGCCGCCCCGGAAAAACGTCGCGCTTCCCACCACTCGATGGGAGTACGGCCGGACGCGTTCCACTTCGAAGCGATTCGTCTCACCGGACACGACGCCCTCGTGTCCTTAACGGAGAATCGGTGACCGCACCAGCCTCGCCGCCGCTCGCGTCGGCGAAACGTGATTCTTAAGGGTGGAACGGGAGTGCGTACTGGTATGAGCGACGAAAGTGAGGCCGAGACGGCCGACGAATCCGAGGCAGAACAGGGCGGACTCCAGGAGGGCGACTTCGTCGAACTCGCCTACACCGCCTACACGGTCGACAGCGGTGAACTCGTCGACACGACCGACGAGGAGGTCGCCGAGGAGGAGGGCGTCGACACCGACGAGCAGGACTTCTCCCCGCGCACCATCGTCATCGGTGAGGGCCACATCTTCGAGGACGTCGAGGACGACCTCGTCGGCAAGGAGGTCGGCGACACCGGCGAGGTCGTCGTCGAGCAGGCGTTCGGGGAGTACGACGACGAGGAGGTTCGCACGATCTCCGCGAACAAGATTCCCGAGGACGACCGCTATCCGGGCGCTCACGTCGACATCGAGGGCGAGCACGGCCACGTCGAGGCCGTCATCGGCGGCCGCGCGCGCGTCGACTTCAACCACCCGCTCGCCGGCGAGGACGTCGAGTACGAGTACGAGATTCTCGACGAGGTCGAGGACACCGTCGAGAAGGCCCGCGGCCTCCTGAAGATGTACTTCGACGCGGAACTCGACATGCACCTCGAGACCGACGAGGTCGAGGAGGAAGTCACCGAGGAGGGCGAGGACGGCGAGACGGAGACCACCGCGGAGACCGTCGAGAAGGAGACGCTCTACATCGAGCAGTCCCCGCAGCTCCAGTTCAACCAGCAGTGGATGATGGGCAAGGACCAGATCCTCAACCAGATCATCGACATGCTGGAGATCGACCGCGTCATCGTCCAGGAGATCATCGACGGCCAGCCCGCTGGCATGCCCGGCATGATGGGCGGCGGCATGGGCGGTATGGGCGGTGAGGACCTCGGCGACGTCGAGGACGCCCTCGAAGACGCCGACGTCGACGCCGAGGAGATCGTCGAAGAGCTCGACGTCGACGAGGAGTAAGCTCGGTTCTCGCGGTTCGTAGCGACGACCCGGCCGCTCGGCCTCGTGCTACGCGATGTCGCGGCTGGTGTCGACCTGCACGCGCTCGCCCAGGTTCAGCTTTATCGAGGAGTCGAGCGCGCTCCCGCCGCGGAACTTCGGGACGGTCAGCCGCGTCTCCAGTTCGTCGTTGTCCTCCTCGACGCGCAGCCGGAACACGACGTCAGCCATGTGCTCGGTGGTGCCGCGGAGGCCGGGGTCGTCGTCGGTGTGGAGACAGTGGAGGACGGCGATGCCGCCGACGTTCCGCATGTGGTTGCCGAGCTCGTTGAGGAAGTTCTCGTAGCGCCCGCGGTCCGCTCGTTCGAGAGCGTCCGCGGGGTCGATGATGACGGTCGACTCCGGGGGGACGCTGCGGAACGCGCGGCGCGCGTTCTCGATGGCGTCCGCGCCCGGGATGTAGCCGACTTCCGGGTCGCCGGTCGGGGCGTCGGTCGCCTCGAACGCGTCGCGGACGGCCTGCTCGGTGCGGTTCGTGGTGAGGTACAGCGTGGGCCGCGGGCGCGTGAGTTCGTACAGCAGCAGCTCTCCCTGACTCGCCGGCGGGGCCTCGTAGGCCACCACCGTCCCGGCCGGAACCCCGCCGCCGAGTTCCCGGTCGAGGACGTCCACCCCCGTGGAGAGCCGCTCGCGCATGCGTCCACCGTTGGGGCCGGACGGAGGTTAAGTATTGGGCTCCGCGTAGCCGGCGAGCGTCGCGTACGCAGCGGACGTCTCGCGGGCGCTGAGCGGGGAACCGGCCGCTGGAACCGGGATTACGTCCGCGACAGTCGCGTCCGCGAGGCCGTCGGGGACCCTCGGCGACTGCGAGACGGCGACCGCCCGCACTGGCGTGTTCACGGCGCGCGCCATCGCCGTCGTCTTGACCGCGTCCTCGACGCCCTCGCGGCTGTCGGTCGCGACGACGAGGCAGGCGTCGGCCGCGCGCAGCGGACGCACGGCGGCCTCACTGGCGCCCGCGGGGCAGTCGAGCAGTACCGGCCGATGCTCGGGCAGCGAGGCGAGCGCGCGGTCGAGGTCGTCGCCGTCCGCACTCCCCGCGGGGAGCACGTCCGCACCGGGCACGACGGGCGACTCGTGGCTGGGGGCCCCGGCTTCGGCGGCGTCCACGCCCGGGTCCCGCGGGACGCCCGCGCGCAGGTGGAGGTTCGGCGCGTCGAGGTCGCAGTCCACGACGAGCGGTCGGCGCCGCCGCTCGACGAGCGCGCCCGCGACCCCGAGCGCGGTGGTGGTCTTCCCGCTGCCCCCCTTCCCGCCGACGACTGCCAGCACGCGACGGAGTGGTCGCGTCTTCTCACTTGAACGTCGGGGCGTCGTCGTCGCGTCTCGGCCAGACTCCCCGAGACGTCCGCGCCGCTGGCGGCGGAGGACCGTTCGGTGAGAGGAAGCTATTCAGCCTATTGTAGCTATCCTCGCCCGGATGCGGTCTCACTCGACGTTCCGGCAGGCGTACATCACGGTGGGACACATCTCCAGTTTGACTTCGCCGTCCTGGTTCGTGACGACGTGGTCGAGGGTGACGAGCCCGCGGCTGGGGTCGCTCTCGGAGCGTCGGGTCTCGACGATCTCGACGGTGACGGACAGCGAGTCGCCGGGCACCGTGGGGTTCGGCCAGCGCAGGCGTTCGATGCCGAGCGCGCCGAGCCCGGCGGCTTCGCTGTAGTGGCCGTCGACGACGAGCCGCATCGCCATCGCGGCGGTGTGCCAGCCGGAGGCCGCGAGGTCGCCGAAGTGCGACTCCTCGCGAGCGCGCTCGGGCTGGGTGTGGAACCACTGCGGGTCGTACCGCTCGGCGAACTCCACGATTTCGGCCTCGGTGACGTCGTACGTCCCGAACTCCAGGACGTCGCCCTCGTCGAGATCTTCGAAGTAGACGGTCACGTCGAGGGGTTCGAAACGGACCGCGTTAACTGTAGGGGACGGTCCCGCCTAGTGGGAGCGGACGGCGTCGGCGGTGGTGACGGCGGCCTCGAAGAGGACGTCGCGTTCGAGCAGCGCGAACCCGAGGAAGATGGCGGCGAAGCCGGCCAGCGCCTGCGAGCCGACGACCTGCCCGAGCAGCGCCCACGCCATCAGCGCGGCGACGACGGGCTCGAGGTAGCCGACGAGGTGGAGCTCGGCGGCGCCGATGCGGTCGAGCAGCTCGAAGTACAGCAGGAAGCCGAGACAGCCCGCGACGAGTGTGAGGTACGCGAGGCTGGCGAGCGCGGGGAGCGTCCACTCGACGCCGACGAGGGACTCGCCGCGGGCGCCCGCGCCGATCCAGAGCACGCCGGAGCCGAGCAGCATCGCCCACGCCTCCATCGTCTCGACCGGGAGGTCCGTCGACAGCGGGCGCGCGAGGACGGCGCCGAGCGCGAACGCGACGGCGCCGCCGAAGACGAGCGCGACGCCGAGCAGGTCGGTGCCGCCGCCGCCCGGGGAGGCGACGATGAAGACGCCCGCGAACCCGGCGAGCAGGCCGAGCCCCTCGACGAGGTCGACGTCGGTGTCGAGGAGGACGCTCGCCAGCCCGGCGGTGAGGACGGGCGAGAGGCTGACGACGATGGCGGCGATGGCGCCGGAGACGCGGAGCTCCCCGAGGTAGAGGAGGCCGTGGTAGACGGCGATGACGAGGAGGCCGGCGACGCTGACGGCCAGCCACTCCTCGGTGCCGCGGGGCCGCCAGCGGTCGGTGACGTGGGCGGCGTACCCGAGGATGATGAGGCCGGCGGCGCTGTACCTGATGGCGGCGAACGACAGGGCTGGGACGGTGTGCAGCCCGATTTCGATGGCTGGGAACGAGGTCCCCCAGATGGCGGCGAGCGCGAGGAACATCACGGCCGCGGGGGAAACGCCCAACCGGGGGCGTCGGTAGCTCATATTTCTACAAACAGCCAGAGATATATTAGAGTTTTCTTCAAAGAATCTGCTGCCACTGGATTGGAGAACAATATAACGTTCTTTCATTGGTGTCGCAGACAATTTTCTCGCGGAGACGTTGTAGCCGACTCCCACAGGCTTATCCTCGCCACCGTCGATGCTGTGACGCATGGACGAACGCGACGTGCGCCTCCTGAAGGCCATCTCGGACCTGGGCACCGGGAGCCCGGAGGAACTCCACGAGGAAACCGACATCCCCGTCTCCACGATCCACTACCGGCTGAACAACCTCCGCGAACAGGGCGTCGTCGAGAACGACCTCTACGACCTCGACCTCGACGAACTCGGCCTCGGCGTCACCGTCGTCCTCGAAGTCCTCACGTCCTACGAGGGCAGCTACGAGGACGTCGGCGAGAAGATCAGCGACGTCGAGGGCGTCACGCAGACGTTCTTCACGATGGGGGAGACGGACTTCATGGTGCTCGCACGGCTCCCGCACTCCGACGACGTCGAGCGGCTCATCTCGGACTTCGAGGCCATCCCCGAGGTCGACCGCACGAACTCCACGTTCGTCATCGCCCGGCAGAAGGACACCGCCCGCCCGCTCCAGAGCTACGACCTGGAGACGCTGCTCGAAGAGCTGGCGGACGAGTAGTTAGGCGCGCTTCTGGATCTCCTCGCGCAGCACCTCGCTGACGAGGTCGCCGTCCGCCTTCCCGCGGAGCGCGCCCATGCACTCGCCCATCAGGCCGGAGAACGCGCCCATGCCCTCTTCTTCGACCTGCTCGCTGTTCCGCTCGACGACGTCCACGACCGCCTCGCGGACCTCGTCCTCGCCCGCGGAGCCGAGTCCGAGCTCCTCGGCGAGCTCGCCGGCCTCGCGGTCGGGCCGTTCGGCGAGCGCCGCCAGCAGTTCGGGGACGCCCTCCTGCGCGAGTTCGCCCTCGGCGACCAGATCGAGCACGCCGCGGAAGTGGTCGTCGGCGAGGTTCTCGACGGGCACGTCGTCGCGGCGTAGCTCAGTAACGGTCGACTCCAGCGTCTGCGCGGCCAGCGTGGCGTCCACGCCCGCCTCGACCGTCTCCTCGAACAGCGGCCAGCGACGTCCGTACGCCACCTGCTCGGCGAGTCCCGCGTCGAGGCCGAAGTCGTCCCGGTAGCGCTCGGTCTTCTCCGTCAGAAGTTCGGGTGTCTCGACCTCCGACGGGTCGGGGTCGACCGGTGGCACGTCCGTCTCGGGGTACATCCGCGCCGCGCCCGGCAGCGGGCGCAGGTACTCCGAGGTCCCGTCGTCGTTCGCGCCGCGGGTCTCTTCCGGGACGCCCTCGATTGCGGTGCGGGCGCGCTCGGCGACCGCGTCGATGGCGCCGACCGCGACCCCGGGCTCGTCCGCGACGATGGCGACAGCGTCCTCGTCGCCCGCGCCGACCGCCTCGCGGAGCGCTTCGACCTCCTCGTCGGTGACGCCGTACGCCGGGAGCTCGTCCGTGTGGAAGATGCCGCCCGCGCCGTGGCGCTTCGCGTGGTCGGAGAACTCCGTGCCGAGCCGGCGGTCGTCCTGGAGCTCGCGGCCGACCAGCCCGTCGAAGCCGTACAGCGGCACCGCGTGCACGACGCCATCTGCGTCGAGTGCGCCCCGAATGACGCCGGAGTCAGTGTCCGCGAAGACGTCCGTGACGTCCTGCGTCTCGCCGACGTTCGCGTCCCTGCTCTGGAGCTCCTCGGCGATGTCGACGAGCTCGACCTGCCGGCGGACCTCCTCGCGCACGAGGTCGTCGATGTCGTCGAGGCTCTGGACGCCCTTCATCTCCACGCGCGCGCCGTCCGCGATGGAGACGTTGACGTCCTGGCGAATCGTCCCGAGCCCGCGCTTGACTTTCCCCGTCGAGCGCAGCAGCATGCCGATGCGCTCGGCGGCCTCCCGGGCCTGCTCGGGCGTCGAGATGTCCGGGTCCGTGCCGATCTCCACCAGCGGGATGCCGAGGCGGTCCAGCGAGAACTGCACGCCGCCCTCGCGCTCCTCGACGCGCTGGGCGGACTCCTCCTCGAGCATCAGGTCCTCGATGCCCACGGGGCCCTCGCTGGTCTCGATCTCGCCGTCGTGAGCGATCAGCGTCGACCGCTGGAACCCCGACGTGTTCGACCCGTCGATGACGACCTTCCGCATCACGTGCGCGCGGTCGACCGGCTCCATGTCCAGCAGCTGCGTGATCTCCAGCGCCGCGTCCAGCGCCTCCCCGTCGAGGCGATGGGGCGGCTCGTCGTCCTCCTCGACCAGACACGTCGTGTCGTACGCGAGGTACTCGAACTCGCGTTCGACCCTGCTCTCCTCGAGGGCGGCCTCGTCGATCTCCCCGAGCTCCGAGCGCGTCGGGTGGAGGTAGCGCGTGAACGACCGCTCGGCCGCCTCGGGCTCCCGGAGCTCCGTCGGGCACTCGCAGAACAGCTTCGTCGCCGTGTCCAGCTGCTGGTGGATCTCCAGCCCGGCGACGAGCCCCAGCTCGTCGTAGTCGAACTCGGTCATTACGTGGAGGTGTGCGGGCGAACGGTAAAAAACCGTTCAGTCTCGGTGCTCGCGCTCGCCCTCGTAGACGACGTCGAGCACGCGCTCCTGGACGTCCGCGGCGATGGCGTCGGCCTGCTCGGCGTCCCGGTCGAGCGCCGACGCGTCGCCCGCGGAGATCGAGCGCGACCCCGCGGTGTCGAAGATGACCGTCGAGAGGCTCCAGCGCTTCTGGAAGACGGTCTGGCGCTGGATGACCGTCTGGACGCGGCGGTACGGCACGATGCGCGTGCTGCGGTTCCAGAACCCCGCGCGCGTGACGGCGTGGTCCGGGCCGAGCTCGTAGCCGCGGTGGCGGTGCGCGAGCCGCGCGGCCGGCCACGCCAGCGGGAGCACGACGACCGCGCCGTACCACGGGATGTCCACGAGGAGCGCGTTCACGAGCGCGCCCGCGCCGAGCACCGCGAGCCCGACGATGAGGTACCGGCGGACGTACCGCTTCCGGGCTCGCTCGGGCGGCTTCGCGACCTCGAAGTCGTGGAACGGTTCGAGCGTGCGCGCGAGCGACAGCACGTCCTCGCGCGGCGCGATAGGGATGGCGGCTTCCGAGCCGCCGCTGGGCGTGCTGCCGGGGGCGTAGCCCGCGGTCTCGACGGCCAGCGACGCGAACCCGAACCGGCGCATCAGGAGGTTCTCCTCGACGGCGACCGTCTGGAGCTTCGACAGCGGGATGGTGCCGTCGCGCCGCGAGAGCAGGCCGCGCTCGTAGCGCAGGTCGTCGCCGACGCGCCGCAGCCGGAACCCGTAGAACTGGACGATGCGCGCGGCGGCCGAGGCAGCCCAGAGCGCGACGAACGCGACGACCGCGAACGCGGCGAGCACGGCGAATCCGAGCCCCGAGATGGTGACGCGGTCGCCGAGCAGCGGCGCGACGAACGGCGCGAACGCGACGACGCCCGACGCCAGCCGCGGGTCGAAAGAGAGCGCGCCGTACAGCAGCAGGTCGCGGTCCGAGAGCTCGAACAGCGTCTCGCCCTCCACCCCGGCGGCCTCGCCCTCGGTCGATTCGCCGGTTTCCGTCCGCCCCTCGCGCTGGAGCGCGGCGCGCTTCTCCCGGATCTCCTCCTGGAGGCGGTTGCCTTCCTCGCGGCCGACGAACCGGAGGTTCGCCTCGGTGCCGCCGCCGCCCGCGGTCTCGACGTCGACGACCGCGATGCCGAGCAGGCGCGCGACGAACGACCGCGTGACGTCGACGTTCTGGACGCGCCGCAGCGGAATCTCGCGCTCCCGCCGGGAGAACACGCCGGAGCCGATGTCGAGGCTGTCCTCGGTGAGCACGTACTCGAAGCGCCGGTAGTACGCCACCTCGTAGGCGGTGACGGCGGCGAGCGCGACCACCGCGAGCACGACGACCGCGCTGACCACCACGGGGTCGCCGCCCGCGAGCGCGAACCCACCGAAGATGAACACCCACGCGAGACCGACCGCGCGCGAGACGACGCGGAGGGGGATCGACAGCGGGTGGAGCTTCACACCGCATCCCCGGCGTCGCCGGTCTCGGGTTCGCTCTCGATTGCGAGCCGCCGCAGCGACTCCTGGACGTCGTCGGCGCGCCCCGCGACCAGCCCGGGAATCGCGACGTCCGCGCCCCGCGAGCCCGCGGTGTAGACGACGACGCTCCCGAGGCCGAGCAGCCGCTGGAGCGGCCCCTGCCGGGAGTCGACGTGCTGGACGCGTACGAACGGCACGACCGTGCGGACGTTCACGAGCACGCCGCGCTCGATGTAGAGCGTGTCCTCACGGACTTCGAACGCCCACGCGCGGTACCGGAGGACGACGTGGATAGTGCCGAGCACGAGGAGAACGGCGAACACGCCGCCGCCGGCGAGCGTCGGGGAGAGCGAAATCCGGTCGAGGAAACCGGTCAGGACGGCGGCGATGCCGCCGACGAAAGCAGCACCGACGAGCACGCGGAAGAGCCAGATGACGCGCACGCGAGAGTCGAGACGTTCCATGCCTCAGTCATCGAAACCCTGGTACAAGAAGGTGGGCGGGGCGTCGCCGGACGCGAGAGCGTCAGTCGTCGCCGGAGAGGATGCCGCGGTGGGTCATCTTCTCGGGGTCGAGGGCGTCCTCGGCTTCGTCCTCGCTGAGGTACCCCTTCTCGACGACGACCTCCTTGACCGACTTGCCCTCCTTGAGGGCGGCCTTCGCGACCTCGCTGGCCTTGTCGTAGCCGATTGCGGGGTTGAGCGCGGTCGCCAGCGCCATCGAGCGCTCGACCTGCTCCTCGCAGTGAGCCTCGTTGGCTTCGAGCTTCGCGACGAACTTCTCGGCGAACGCCACGCTCGCGTTCGAGAGGATGTCCGCTGATTCGAGGAAGTTGTACGCGATGACGGGCTTGTAGAGGTTGAGGTCGAGCTGGCCCTCGACGGCGCCCGCGTTCACGGCGGCGTCGTTGCCGACGACCTGCTTGTGGACCTGATTGACGGCTTCCGCGACGACGGGGTTGATCTTCCCCGGCATGATGGAGGAGCCGGGCTGGTTCTCGGGCTGCTCGATTTCGCCGAGGCCGTTGCGCGGGCCGGAGGCGAGCAGCCGGAGGTCGTTGGCGATCTTGTTCAGCGAGCCCGCGACCGTCCGGAGCGCGCCGTGGGCTTCGTTCATCGCGTCGTGGGCGGCCTGCGCCTCGAAGTGGTCGTCGGCCTCGCGGAAGGCGACGCCGGTCTCCTCGGAGATGTACGACGCGGCCTTCTCCGGGAACTCGGGGTGAGTGTTGAGGCCGGTGCCGACCGCGGTGCCGCCGAGCGCGAGCTCCGAGAGGCGGCTCTTCACGTCGCGCACGCGCTGGATGCCCTTCTCGACCTGGGTGCGGTAGCCGCCGAACTCCTGGCCAAGGCGGACGGGCGTGGCGTCCTGGAGGTGGGTGCGGCCGGTCTTGACGACGCCGTCGAACTCTTCGGCCTTCTCGTCGAGGGCGTCGCGGAGCGTTTCGAGCGCGGGCTCGACGTCCTTCTCGACGGCTTCGAGGGCGGCGACGTGCATCGCGGTCGGGATGACGTCGTTGCTGGACTGGCCGTAGTTGACGTGGTCGTTCGGGTGGACGACGCGGTTACCGACGTCTTCGCCGAGAATCTCGGCGGCGCGGTTCGCGATGACCTCGTTGGCGTTCATGTTCGAGGACGTCCCGCTGCCGGTCTGGAAGACGTCCACCGGGAACTGGTCGTCGTGCTCGCCGGCGATGACTTCGTCGGCGGCCTCGACGATGGCGTCGGCCTTCTCGTCGTCGACGAGGCCGAGGTCGTTGTTGGCTTGGGCGGCGGCTTTCTTGACGACGCCGAGCGCGCGCACGAAGCGCCGCCCGAACGTAGCGTCGGAAATCGGGAAGTTCTCGACGGCGCGCTGGGTCTGTGCGCCCCAGTAGGCGTCCGCGGGCACCTGGATCTCGCCGAGGCTGTCCTGTTCGGTTCGGTAGTCGTCTCCCATACTCGAAGCATCGAAGTGGGGGCGCGTAAAACCCACCGAATCGGTCGCCCGGCCGGTAGCGTCCGGCTACCAGAGACACCTTTACTCGATTCTGGATTAAATATCAGTAACAATTAAGTGCGGCGCTGGTAATCCTCTGAGTAGGTTTCGCACACGGTTCCAATCATGACATCTGACACCAACAACGACAGTCTGACGCGGCGACAGTACCTGAAAGCCGGTGGCGCCGCCGGTGGCGCCATCCTGGTGGCCGGCTGTGCCGGCGGCGACGGCGACGGCAGCGGTGACGGCGACAGCGACGGCGGCACGACGGCCAGCGGCGACGGTACCACGTCGTCGTCGGACGGTCAGGAACTCGAGATCGTCCACTGGTGGACGGCCGGCGGGGAGGAGCAAGCCCTCAACGCCCTCGTCGAGGGCTTCGAGGAGGAGTACCCCGAGGTCACGGTCAACAACAACCCCGCGCCCGGCGGCGCCGGGAGCGCCCTTGACACCGAGATCCAGAGCCGCATCCTGAACGAGAACCCGCCGAGCACGTTCCAGATCTGGCCGGGGAAGGCGCTGAACACGTACACGGAGTCCGAAGTCCTCGAGGACATCGGTGACAGCGTCTGGGACGAGGAGATGCGCGACGCCTACCTCGACGGCGTCAAGCAGATGTCCCAGCCGGCCGGCGACTACGTCGCGGTGCCGCTGAACATCCACCGCCTCAACAACCTCTTCTACAACGTCTCCGTCCTCGAGGACGCCGGCGTCGACCCCGCGTCCATCGACTCGCCGTCCGCGGTCCTCGAAGCGATGCAGACCATCGACTCGGAGACCGACGCCACGCCGATGGCCCACCAGACGCAGGCCCCGTGGTCGACGCTCCAGCTCTGGGAGAGCGTCCTCATCGGCGTCGCGGGCGTCGACACGTACAACGACGTCATCGACGGGAACGTCTCGGCCAACGAGGACGCCGTCCGCGAGTCGCTCCAGCTGGTCGCCGACTACAGCGAGTACTTCAACGACGACGCCGGCTCCGTCGCGTGGGACCAGGCGAACAACGGCGTCATCCAGGGGAACGCCGCGTTCCTCCACCAGGGCGACTGGGCGGCCGGCCAGTACCAGGCCGCCGAGGACTTCGAGTACGAGTCCGACTGGGACTACGTGCCGTTCCCGGGCACCGAGGGCGTCTACCACGTCGTCACGGACTCGTTCGTGATGCCGACGTCGAACCCGTCCCCGGAAGCCACCGAGAAGTGGCTGAGCTACTGCGGCTCCGTCGACGGCCAGGAGCGATTCAACCCCGTGAAGGGCTCGATCCCGCCCCGCACGGACGTGCCGAACGACGAGTTCGGGCCGTTCCTCACGACGCAGCGCGAGGACTTCAACAACTCCGACGCGCAGCCGCCGTCTATCGCGCACGGCACGGGCGTCACCCCGGAAGTCAAGAGCAACGTCGAGGGCGTGTTCTCGTCGTTCAACGGCAGTTGGAACGTCGACAGCGCGTACGACGGGCTCACGAACGCGTTCTAGACCCCGGAAATGCGTTCACGAATTTTTCGGTTGCTCGGTGCGGACGACGAAGACGACTCGGACGCCGACCAGCCCGCCGTCCGTACAGACGGCGGCACGGCGACCGGCGACGCCGCGTCGACGGACTCGCAGTCGCGGGCCGGCCGACTGCTCGGCAGCGAGTTCGTGCAGTCGCTGCCGTTCTGGCTGCCCGCGGGCCTGCTCGTCGGGCTGTTCGTCTACGGCGCCATCGGCTGGAACTTCCTCATCTCCCTGACGGACTGGCAGGGCCTCAGAACGCCGACGTACGACTCCTTCGACTTCGATATGTACACGCGGTTCTTCGAGGCCGTGTTCCAGGGCGGGCTGCTCTCCGGGCCCCAGGAGTACTGGGCGCTCCGGAACACGTTCGTCCTGCTGATCGTGTTCACCGTGGCGGCGCTCGTCGTCGGCCTGCTGCTGGCGATCCTCGTCGACCGCGACATCCGCTTCGAGAACACGTTCCGCACCATCTACCTGCTGCCGATGAGCCTGTCGTTCGTCGTGACCGCCATCTTCTGGGCGTGGATGTACAACCCCACTACCGGGCTGATAAACGAGGGGATGCGCCTGGTCGGGCTCGGCGGGTTCACCCAGCAGTGGATCAGCGACCCGCAGTTCAAGCTGTTCGCGGTGATGTTCGCCTTGGTTTGGCAGTTCAGCGGCTACGCGATGGTCGTCTACCTCGCGGGGCTGCGCGCGATTCCGACCGAACAGTACGAGGCCGCGAAGGTCGACGGCGCGAGCCTCGTGACGATGTACCGGCGGACCATCATCCCGCAGCTGCGCGCGTCGACGACCAGCGCCGCCGTCGTGCTGATGGTGTTCGCGCTGAAGGCGTTCGACTTCCTCTACGTGATGTTCGGCACGCGTCCGGGGCCGTCCGCGGACATCCTCGCGATGATGATGTACCGGGAGTCGTTCGGCACGACCAACTGGGCGTACGGCTCCGCGATCGCGATGATCCTGTTCGCGCTCGCGCTCGGCGTCATCGCGCCGTACCTCTACCTGCAGTTCAAGCGAGGTGAACTCTGATGGCTGCCAACCGCTCCTCGAGTCTCCCGTGGAACCGCATCGGCCTGTACGCGGCGCTGCTCGCGCTCGTGGCGTTCTACCTGTCGCCGCTAGAGAGCGCGATCATGACGGCGTTCAAGACCCAGACCGGGTTCTTCGAGACGTCGCCCATCGCCCCGCCGGGAGCGTCGACGTTCACACTCGACGCGTGGGGGCAGGCGTTCGACCGGCTCCGCAGCGGGCTCGTGAACAGCATCCTGTTCACGGTCCCGGCGACGCTGCTGTCGGCGACGTTCGGCAGCCTCGTCGCGTACGGCCTGACGAACACGAAGTGGCGCGGACAGGCGTTCGTGCTGGTGTTGCTCATCGCGGGCATCTTCATCCCGTACCAGTCCGTGCTCGTGCCGCTGTCGCGGTTCTGGGCCATCGTCGACCCGGCGAGCGTCTTCTCGTGGCTGCCGCCGGTCGCGAACCACTCGGGGCTGCTCGCGCTCGCGGTCACCCACACCGCGTACGGCATCCCCATCACGACGCTTTTGTTCCGCGCGCACTACCAGTCGCTGGACGACTCGATGCTGGAGGCCGCGCGGCTGGACGGCGCGACGATCCGGAGGATCTACACGCGAATCGTGTTGCCGCTGTCGATTCCGATGTTCGCGGTGGCGCTCATCTACCAGTTCACGAACATCTGGAACGACCTGCTGTTCGCGCTCGTGCTCGTCCAGAACCCGAGCAACGACGTGGTGACGATCTCGTTGACCTCGCTCCAGGGGTCGATGGTGAGCCAGTACAACCTACAGATGGCGGGCGCGTTCATCACGGCGCTGCCCACCCTACTCGTGTACATCTTCTTCGGCGAGCAGTTCGCCGAGGGAGTCGCCGGCGGAGGTGCCTAACATGGCAGAACTAACACTCGACCACATCACGAAGACGTTCGACGACGGAGGCGACGAAATCGTCGCAGTCGACGACGTGTCCATCGACATCGAGGACGGCGAATTCCTCGTGCTCGTCGGGCCGTCCGGCTGCGGCAAATCGACGACCCTGCGGACCATCGCGGGCCTCGAGACCATCACCGACGGCGAGATCCGCCTCGGCGACGAGGCCATCAACGACAAGCGCCCCCAGGAGCGCAACACCGCGATGGTGTTCCAGTCGTACGCGCTGTACCCGCACATGACGGTGCGCGGCAACATGGCGTTCGGCCTCGAGGAGTCGACGGACCTCTCGGACGCCGAGATCGACGAGCGCGTCACGGAGGCCGCCGAGATGATGGGCATCGCGGACCTCCTGGACCGCAAGCCCGGCGAGCTCTCGGGCGGCCAGCAGCAGCGGGTCGCGCTCGGGCGCGCGATCGTCCGCAACCCCGCGGCGTTCCTGATGGACGAGCCGCTCGCGAACCTCGACGCGAAGCTCCGCGCGCAGATGCGCACGGAGCTCCAGCGCCTCCAGGAGGACCTCGGCGTCACCACCGTCTACGTCACGCACGACCAGACGGAGGCGATGACGATGGGCGACCGCATCGCCATCCTCGACGACGGCGAGCTCCAGCAGGTCGGCACGCCGCTGGAGTGCTACCACGAGCCCGCGAACCTCTTCGTCGCGGGGTTCATCGGCGAACCCTCGATGAACACCTTCGAGGGCCGCGTCGAGGACGGCCGGTTCGTCGCCGACCAGTTCGAGTACGCGCTCTCCGAGCGCCACCTCGACGCCGTCGGCGGCCACGACCGCATCGTCTTCGGCGTCCGCCCCGAGGACATCGAGGTCGGCGGCGACGCCGACGAGGCCCACGCCTACGAGGTCACCGTCGACGTCGTCGAGCCGAAGGGCGACGAGAACTACGTCCACATGACCTTCGACGCGGACTACGAGCAGCCCGAGACGTTCACCGCGACCATCGAGGGCCTGCGCCGCGTCGAGGCGGGCGACACCGTGACCGCGCTGTTCCCGCCGGAGGCGATTCACTTCTTCGACGCGCGCTCCGGCGAGGCGGTGCTGAACCGCTCGCTGGACACCGCCGAGGACGTCGAGCCCGTCCTGTAGCGGCGTCCCGGAACGCACTTGCGTTCCCGGTGGATTCGACCGAACAGGATGGTTCCGGCGCCCCTCTCGTACCCGTTCCGCGGCGAGCGACGCGTCGACGCGCTACTCGCCGGCGG
Organism: Halobacterium sp. R2-5; assembly: GCF_011734195.1. NCBI lineage: Archaea > Methanobacteriati > Methanobacteriota > Halobacteria > Halobacteriales > Halobacteriaceae > Halobacterium > Halobacterium sp. R2-5. The sequence goes on along the minus strand of NZ_JAANTH010000001.1, from coordinate 1,460,927 downwards.
CGGCCTCCACCTCTTGAGCGTCTACGTCCCCGTCGTGCCGCTGGTCGTCGCGCTCGGCTACCTCCTCGTCGTGTTCGGCGAGACCGCGAGCCGAGGCAGCGACGACCGCTACGACGTTCTGCCGGCGTTCGCTGACGTCCGCCGCATCGTCCGGACGGGCGTCGGCGGCGCCACCGTCGTTGCGGCGTTCCTGCTGCCCGCGGCCGTGGTGTTAGTCGTGACCGTCGCGGGCGTCTCGCAGCTCTCGCTGTCCCCGGGAGACGTGACCATCGGCACGTCCGTGGGGTTCGTGCTCGGGTCGACGACGTCGCTGCTGCTCGCGGTGGCGTTCTTCTACCTGCTGCCCGCTGCGCTCGCGAACTACCTCGCGACCGGTCAGCTCCGGGGCGCCGTCGACGTGGACGTGCTGACGCGCGCGGCGACCCACGCCGCGTACTTCTACGACGTCACCGTCGGCCTCGTCGCGGGCGGCCTGCTGCTCGTCGTCGCGGGCTTCACCACCGCAATCGCGGTCGGGTTCTTCGTGGCGTTCTACGCGGAACTGGTCGCGGTGGCGTTCTGGGCGCGCGGCGTCAGTCGCGCGCTCCCGGACGTCGCCGGCGACTTATAGGGATTCCAGGGTCTCGATGCACTCCAGGAGCGCGCGGCCGTTGTGGTACGCGCCCTTGTACATCGCGCCCTTCCGGCCGACCGGGTTCAGGTCGTCGTCGACCCCGGAGTGCCACTCGCCGTGCTCGTCGTCGACGTGGTAGTCCTCGACGAAGTCGTAGGTCTCCGCGAACACGTCGCGGTACGTCTCGTCGCCCGTGTGCTCGTACATCCGGAGCGCGGCGGTCATGCACTCGGCCTGCACCCACCACGCCTTGATGCGGTTCGTGGCGTCGCCGTCGAGCGGGCCGAAGAAGTAGAAGCCGCCGCGGTCGTCGTCGTAGCCGTGGGCGAGGGAGAACTCGAACAGCTCCTCGTAGAGGTCCGTGAACAGCCGCGTGGAGACGTCCAGGGCGTCCGCGGCCTCTATCGTCAGCCAGACCGATTCGAGGTCGTGGCCGTAGGAGACGACGCGGAAGTCCTCGTCGTCCAGCCGCGGCGTCCAGTCGGGGTCGTACTTGTCCGTGCACGCCGTCAAGTCCTTGCGGACGACGGTGTTCGTGAGCACGTCCAGGAGTTCGTGGAGGCGCTCGCGGGCGGTGTCGTGGCCGGTCGCGCGGTGGAAGGTGGTGAACGCCTCCAGCAGGTGGAGGTGGGTGTTCATCAGCTTCAGCGTCGGGTCCAGCACCGACTCGCCGGACTCTTTGGGCGACCAGTCCGGCTCGATGTTCGCGAGGTACGTCGTCCCCTCCGTGACCTGCTCCCAGTCGGCCTCGAAGTACTCCCGGTAGCCGCCGTTCTCGTGGTCCTTCCCGGCGTCGTCGATGGTCTCGAAGAGGTCGACGGCGAGCTCGCGGGCCTCCTCGTCGCCGGTCGCGCGGTAGTACTCCGAGAGCCCGTAGAGGGCGAACGACTGGCCGTAGAGGTGTTTGCGGGGCTTCAGCACCTCGCCCGAGCGGTCGACCTCCCAGTAGTAGCCGCCGTGTTCGTCGTCGCGCATCTCGTCGCGCAGGAACTCGTAGCCCAGTTCGGCCTCCTCGATGTAGTCGGCGTCGACGACGTCGGACCGGGAGAGCCGCGAGAACAGCCACACCATCCGGGACTGCGTCACGATCATCTTGTGGTCGTTGCCCGCGAACTCACCCTCGGCGTCGTAGCTCAGGAGGTAGCCGCCGTGGTCCTCGTCGAGACACCGCGGCAGCCAGAAGTCGAGGACGACGTCTTCGAGGTTCCGCCGGAGCTTCGGGACGTACTCGGCGGCGAGCTCGTCAGAACCAGTACTCATATCCGAGTCAGAGATTCGACGACGCCCCACTAATTCCTTCGCATCCGTCCGCTCACTCCGACCGCTCGGCGTACTCCTCGGGCGTGTACGTCGACAGCTCCAGCGCGTGAATCTCCTCGGTCATGTGCTCGTCGAGGGCGTCGTAGACGAACTCGTGCTGCTGGACGAGGCGCTCGCCCTCGAACGCGGGCGAGACGACGGTGGCGGCGAGGTGGTCGTCGTCGTGCTCGCCGCGCATCCGCGTGACCGTCGCCTCGGCGTCCGGAATCTCCTCCTCGATGATGGCTTCGATGTCCGCGAACGTCAGGTCCATACCCCTCGTTGGGTGAGCCGACGAGAAAAGCCCGCGGTATCAGGTCCACTGGTCGAGGCCGGTCTGCGCGGCGCCGTCCTCGATGCGGGAGAAGCCGCGCTCCAGTTCGTCGGCGTCGACCCCCCACTCTTCGGTGACGTACTCGCGGGCGGCGTCGACGTCCGGCGAGCGGTCGAGGTCGAGGTCGTAGTCGTCGGTCACGTCCGGGTTCAAGAACAGCCCGCGGATGCGGTCGGCGAACTCGACGTGCTCGCCCTCGGCGTCGAGGACGCCCCAGAGGTCGCCGTGCTCGCGGACGGCTTTCAGCGCGGTCTTCGGTCCGAACCCGGTGAGGCCGTCGTTGAAGTCGGTGCCGCAGAGGATGCCGACGTCGACGAGCTGCTCCCAGGTCAGGTCGTGTTTCTCCAGGGTCGCCTCGAAGTCCATGCGCTCGGGGTCGCCCTTGCTCGTGAGCTGGCGGAGCGTCAGCGGCGACCCGAGCAGCAGGCAGTCGTAGTCGTCGCTGCCCGCGTAGTCGACGTCGCCGTCGACGCGCGCCATGTACGCGGCCTGCGCCTCGCCCTCCGCGGGCGCCTCGATCTGCGGGACGCCGAGCAGGTCGAACAGCTCGCGGGACGTCTCGTGGATGGTGTCGGTGAGCCGCTGGGTGCGGGCTTCCAGCCGCGCGGCTTCGATGCCGTCGCCGGCCTCGCGGGCCTCCTCCAGTTGCTCCTCGTAGCGCTCGCGCTGCTCGCGGCGCGCCTCCACTTCGTCGTCCTTGAGCTCGGTGACGCCGCCGTCCCAGACGAACACGGGGGTCAGATCGTGTTCGAAGAACTTCGGGAGCCCCTGCACGATGCCCACGAGGTTCGCGACCTCGGTGCCGTCGCTGGTCGTGTAGACGTCCTCGCGGGTCCACTGGACGGTCGTCGTGAGGTACTTGTACAGCCAGTTGTGCGCGTCGACGGCCACCACGTCCCCCTGTAGCTCCGCGAAGGGGACCTCCTCGATGACCGCGAGCTGGCGGAGGTCCGCGTTACCCATCACCCGCCGGTAGGCGTCCCCGGGGCTTAACGGTTCAGCTATCGACGCCGGGAAGCACGGCGGGCGGCCCGCCACCTAGCTTCCGTTCGAGGAACGCCGCTTCCGCCTCGGAGAGGTCACGTTGGCGGTAGACGTCGAGGCCGTCCTGGTAGCGCGCGCCACGGTCCGAACGGGGCCGCTCAAGCACCAGTTCGGCGATACCGGTCTCCTCGCCGGTGAACCCGAACCCGGCCTTGTGGAGGGCCTCGTACGCGAAGGGGTTGTTCACCGCGATTCGCACGCGCTCGCGGTCCGCGAGCAGGTGTTCGGCCGCGAACGCGCAGAGGCGCGCGCCGATTCCGTCGCCGCGGCGGTTCTGTCGGACGGTGACGTACCGCAGCCACGCGGTTTCGGCGTCCGTCCGGTCGTCGTTGAACGAGACGGCGCCGACGACGTCTTCCACAGAACCGTCCGCGTCGCGGGCGTCCGGCGGCCAGTCCTCGCGCTCGGCCAGCGGTTCCCCCTCGTAAGCCACGGCTTTCCCGGTGTTCGACATCACGAACTTCCCGGCGTAGCTGAACGCCCGCCAGTCCAGCCGGAGCGTCGGGCCGTCCTGGGGGTCGCCGAGTACCGCGTACTGCACGCCCGCCGGTAGGACGCCGCGGGCAAAGAGTTGCGTGCCTCCGGGTCGTACGTCCGGGTATGCACGACGTTCGGTACTTCGAGCGGTTCGCGCGATTCTACGACCTCGGGATGCCAGCCGCGGACCGCGGCGACCTCGCGGCGGGGCTGGCGGCCGCCGAGCGACCAGTGAAACGCGTGCTGGACGTCGGCGGCGGCACGGGGCGGGCGGCTCGCGCGCTCGCCGAGGACACCAGAGAGGTCGCGGGCCGGGACGTGACGGTCGTCGACGCGAGCGCGGAGATGCTCAAGGAAGCGCGCGAGAGCGGGCTTCCGGTCGTCCAGGGCGACGCCGCCGGCCTCCCGTTCCGCGACGACAGCGTCGACGCGGTCACCGTCGTGGACGCGCTCCACCACTTCCCCGACCGGGACGGCGCGCTCGCGGAAGCCGCGCGCGTGCTGCGTCCCGGCGGCGTGCTCGTCGTGCGGGACTTCGACCCGGAGACGCTGCGCGGCCGGCTGCTCGTCGCGGCGGAGCACGCGATCCGCTTCCAGTCCGCGTTCGACGCGCCGGACGACCTCGCCGCGAGAATGGAGCGCGCGGGACTGGACGCGACCGTCCTCGAACGCGGGTTCGCGTCAACCGTCGTCGGCGTCGAACCGGGACCGCCTTAATCCCCCGCTGCGAACGCCCCGCGTATGGAACTCTACGACGCCGACCCGCGCGCAGTCGTCCGATTCCTGCCGGGTGACCTGCTCGCCATCTCCGCGTTCGTGCTCGCGGGCACGCTCTCCCACGGGTCGCTGACCGCCCAGCGGTACGCCGGCGTACTGCTGCCGTTCGTCGTCGGCTGGATCGTCGTCGCGCCGTTCGCCGGGGGCTACGACACCCGCGTCCTGGAATCGACCCGCGCGGCGCTGCTGTACGCCGTCGCGTCCTGGCTCGGCGCGGACTTCCTCGCGCAGCTGATGCGCGGGACGCCGTTCTTCCCGGGGAACGCCGACCCGCAGTTCTTCCTCGTGGCGCTCGCCGTTGGCACGGTCGCGCTCGTCGTCGCGCGGTTCGCGACGCTCGTCGTCGTCGACTTCAGGGGGTAGGCTGGCGCGACGTGAGCACGGCCGCGACGACGGCGCCAGCGAACGCCAGTGCGGCGAGCACGCCGAACAGCACGGTGACCGTCGAGTACTCGAGGATGGAGCCGGCGAGCGCCGAGCCCGCGGACCCGACGCCGAACACGCCGAGGTACGTGTAGCCGTAGGAGAGCCCGCGCGTCCCCGAAGGCGTGTACAGCGCGACGGTCGCCTGGTACAGCGGCTGGATGACGAACAGCGTGAACCCGAGCAGCGCGCCGACCACGAGTAGCGGGGCGAGGCCGGCGTTCGCGGCCGGGAGGAAGACGAGCGCGAGCGCCGCGAGCGCGGTGAACACGGCGGCGATGGCGCGCTCCGTGCGGAAGCGCTCGGTGAGCTTCCCGCCGGCGTACTGGCCGAGCACGCCCACCATCAGCAGCCCGGAGTACGCGTAGCGGTACGGCTCCATCTCGCGGCCGGCGAACTCGACGGGCGCGAACGCGGGCATCTCGGAGAGCAGGTCCGGGAGGAACGTGAGGATGCCGCGGTAGTAGAGCCCGCTCAGCATGACGAGCACGAAGACGGCGACGAACGGCCCGACGAACAGCAGTTTCGACTCCGAGAGGAACTCGCCGACCGAGGAGATGCCGACGCTGGCCTTCGAGTCGCCGCCGTCGGTGGCGGTGACGGCGGCGCGCTCGTCGAAGCGCACGCGGAGGGCGACCACGCCTGCGATCACGGCCGGCACGGCGAGGAGCGCCGTGACGACCCGCCAGTCCGCGAACAGCAACAGCACGGCGACCGCGAGCGGACCGAGCGCCGTGCCGACGTTGCCGGCGATGCCGTGGTACGCGAACGCGTTCCCGCGCTCCTCGACGCCCGTGGAGATGAGCGACAGCCCGGACGGGTGGTAGACGCTGGCGGCGATGCCCCAGCAGACGAGCGCGAGCGCGACGATTGCGATGGACGGCGCGGCCGACAGCAGGAGGAACGACGCGGCCATGCCGAACAGGCAGCCCGCGATGAGCCGCCGCGACCCGACGGTGTCCGAGAGGATGCCGCCCGGGAGCGCGCCGAGGCCGAACAGCGCGTACCCTGCGCCGACGACGAGGCCGATCGTGCCCGACCCGACCGGGAACGCCTCCAGCCACAGCGGGATGAGGATAGGGATAGAGAGTTCGTACGTGTGGACCATGGCGTGCGCGAGCGCCACGAGCCCGACGATAGAGCGGTCGTTCCGGTTCACGGTAGTCACTTAGAGGGTGGACTGACAGCGTTATAGACGTGTGGCCTCCGGCAGACACGACGGCCCGGCTCATAACTTACAGAGATTATATTCAGAACCACCACCAAACTATTATGTGGGTGCGTGTGAATATATCATCTAGCTATGGCCGGCTACTACGACGCCCTCCTCGCCGCCGTTCCCCTCGCCCTCGTCGGGCTCGCTGGCGGCCTCTACGCCGCCGGCATCGGCCCCACCCTGGCGCTCACCGCGGGCGGTCTCGCCGCGCTCGCGCTGACCGCCCACGGGCTGTTCGTCAACGACCCCACGGACGTCCCCGACCAGCGCGCCGACGCCAGCTACGAGTCCGCGGACTGACTCCCCGGGTCTTTTCTTCGCGCCCGCCGAACTTCCGGCCGTGACCGAGACACTGTTCCTCTCCGACGACGACGTCGCGGGGCTCGCCGACCCGGCCGACTACGTCGACGCCGTCCGCGACGCGTACCGCCAGCGCGGCGAGGGCGCGCCCGCGAAACCCCGGACGAAGCTCCTCAACGAGTCGCCGCCCGGCATGTTCACCGCCTACGCCGCAGTCCTCCCCGAGACGGGCGCGATGGGCGGATACATGTACAGCGCGGGGTTCGAGGACGCCGACGCGTGGTTCGTCACGCCGCTGTTCGACGCCGACACGGGCGAGCCGCTCGCCGTCCTCGACGGCGCGCGCATGAACCCGTTCAAAACCGGCGCGACTGGCGCCGTCGGCGTCGACGCGCTCGCTCGCGAGGACGCCAGCACGCTCGCGGTCATCGGGAGCGGCGCGCAGGCCCGCGGCCAGCTCCGCGCCACCGCGACCGTCCGCGACTTCGAGACTGTGCGCGTGTACTCGCCCACGGAAGCCAACCGCGAGGCGTTCGCCGACGACGTGGACGACCACCTCGACGCCGCGGTCGAAGCGGTCGACTCCAGCGGCGACGCCGTCGCGGGTGCGGACGTCGTCGTCACCGCGACGAACGCCAGCGAACCCGTCTTCGACGACGACGACCTCGCGGACGGCGCGCACGTCACCGCGATGGGTCAGTACCACCCGGGGAAGCACGAACTGGAGGCGGCGACCATCGAGCGCGCGGTCTACGTCCCCGACCTCCGCGAGCGCGTCACGCAGGACGCCGGCTCGTTCATCAACGCCCTCGACGAGGGCGCCGTCACGGAGGCCCACGTCCACGCGGAACTCGGCGACGTCGTCGCCGGGAACGCGCCCGGCCGCCGGTCGCCCGACGACGTCACCGTCTTCGACAGCGGCGGCACCGGCATCGAGACGGCCGCTGCCGCGCACATGCTCTACGAGCGCGCAGAAGAACGGGGGCTCGGCACCGAACTCGAGTTCGCGCCCGCGAGCGAGGCGCTCACCGGCGAGTAGCCGAACCTTCAAGTACGAGAGCGGGACCACGCCGTCCCGTGACCTGACGACTCGCGCGGAGCGGTCTCGCGGGAGCGCGGCGGCCCGCTCCGCGACTCGATTCGCCGCCTGTTCGCCCTCAGAGGTACGGCGCGAGTCCGAGCGCCTCCACGAGCGGGATGCCCGCCGCGAGCGCCCCCACGAGGTAGCCCGCGATGGCGCCGCCGTTCAGCAGCGGCAGCCCGGCGTGCGCGCGGCCCGCGAACACCATCCGCATCAGGACCACCAGCCCGAGGAGCGTCCCGACGATTGCGGTCAGCGCCGCCAGCTCCACGCCGAACACCGGCGGGGTGTCGAGGAAGTGCGCCGCGCTCGCGACGAGAATCGTCGGCATCACGGCGTCGCCCAGTCCGATGAAGTACGCGCCGCGTTCGCCCTCCTCGCCTTCTGTGTCCTCCATCTCGTCGTCCTCGGCGGCCGCCGCGGTCTCTTCGGCCTCCTCGAGGAACGAGTAGCCGCGCGTCGCCGGCACCACGAGCACGATGGGGAGCCGGAGCTCCATCACGCCGGACGCGAGCGTGAGCATGTGCTCGGTGCCGTAGACGCTGATGGCGTCGTAGACCGCCAGCGCCGACAGCAGCACGAGCGCGGGGAGCACCCCGAAGCTGATGCCGAACAGCGCCGCCGCGCCCATCCCGAGGATGACGCCCGCGGCGTCGACGACCCACCACTCGGGGTAGAAGTACAGCGCCGCGACGAGCGCCGCGGCCGGCGCGTACGCGGCGGCGTTCACGCCACCGACGTCGACGGCGGGCAACACGACCGCGAAGACGTACGACGCGATGAAGCCGCTCGTGAACAGGATGAACGCGCGCAGCACCCACTGCTGGTCGTACTTGATGACCAGCAGGATTCCGGCCGTCGCCACCAGCAGCAGGCCGACGTAGAGGATGCTGTTCGTGGGGTCCTGTGGGTTCTCCGTGGACTGGAGGCCGGCGCTCTCGAACGGTTCGAGGAGCGCGAGCGTGCCGAACTGCACGACGAGGAACAGCGCGACGACGCCGAGGACGACCGGGACGCCGCGCAGCGAGTCCTTCATAGCCGGGGCGTCGTCCCGCCCCGGCTTTGACCTTGCGACTCCGTCACCGGACGTACAGCGTCTGCCCGACCAGCGACGGGAGGTGGACGCCGCCGTTCGGCGTCACCGAGAGGTACGGGCGCTCGACTGGTCCGAAGACGTCGACGACGCGCCCGACCTCGTCGAGGTTCTGGTCGACGACGCTGTCCCCGATGTCGGGGTGGCCGTCGCTCTCGCAGCGCACGACTGCGACGTTCTGTGCGGTGCGGACGACGTCGCCGGCGCGCTCCATTATTCGCGCAGCGCCGTCACGTAGGCGCCGACGGCCTGCAGGAGGTCAGACTTTCCGGCGTCGTCGGCACCCTGCACGAGCACGCGCCCGGAGTCCTCCCAGGGGCGACGCGGGTACGCGACGTCGCGTTCGACGACGGCGTCGTAGCCGACCTGCTGGACGGCGGTCGCGACCTCGTCGACCGTCGGTTCGTCGACGGAGAGAGACTCGGGGACGCGGCGGCCCTCGCGACGCGACAGCGTCGCGTCGAAGTACGCGGGCCAGATGACGTTCTCGACCATACTCCCGGTAGCGGTTCGGGGCCTTAAACGGTATCGGACGCGTGCTCGACCGCGGGAGAGCACGCTTGTGCGAACGGGGAGGGGAGCGACCCGTGAGCCGCGTGGCCGACCGAAGGGAGGCCACGTTAACGCGAGCGGGGAGCGAAGCGACCCGTGAGCCGCGTGCAACGAAAAAGAAACGGAGCGTCTCAGCCGTTACAGCCGGCGGCGCGAGAGTAGGGCGGCGCCGAGAACGGCGACGAGCGCGACCGGGATTCCGAAGCCGGGGACGGTGGTACCGCTGGATTCGCCGTCGGTCGTGGTGTCACCCGCAGTCGTGGTCGGTGCCGCGGTCGTCTCCTGCGTAGTGGCCCGGGTCGTGGTGTTCGCTTCGGCGTACGCGTCCGGGTGGAACGCCTGCGCCAACTGCGTCATCGGTTCGACGACGCGGGGCGCGGGCTGGCTGATGTGGTTGGTGTCGACGACGACGACGTTCCCCTCCTCGAAGGCGGTGGTGTTCCGGAGAACCGAGTCCTCGGCGACGTACGTCTCGCTCTCGTTGCCGAGCTGGTCGGGCTGCGCGCTCACGACGAGGAATTCGGGGTCCTGCTCGACGATGAACTCCGCGGAGAGCTGCGGGTAGAGCATCGAGGAGTTCGCGTTCGCGGCGATGTTGTCGCCGCCGGCGCGGTCGATGACCTGGCCGATGAAGGTGTTCGGGCCGGCCGTGTAGCGGTCGCCCATGTCGTAGAGGACGGTCGGCTCGTCTTCGCCCTCGACGGCGGCTTCGACGGTCTCGACCTCGTCACGCATCTCGGTGACCGTCGACTCGGCGCCCTCGCACTCGCCGGACAGCCGGCCGATGACCTGGGTCTTCTGGTAGATGTCCTCGATGGACGTCGCCTTCTCGAAGCGGTAGACGGTGAGGTTGGCGTCCCGGAGTTGGGCCACCGTCTCGTTGTTGATGGTGTTCGGCGCGAGCACGAGGTCGGGGTCGAGGCTGATGACCTGCTCGACGTCGACGGAGGACGGGTAGCCGGAGGTCACGACCTCGCGGTCTTGGGCACCGTCGAGGAAGTCGGCGAACTGGGAGACGCCGACGACTTTGTCGCTGGCGCCGATCTCCCACATGGTCTGTGCGGCGCTCGGATTGAGCGTGACGACGCGCTCGGGTTCTTCCTCGACGGTGACGTCGTAGTCGGTAGCGTCGCTCTGCGTGGTCGGGAACTCGCAGTCCGGTTCCTGCGCGTCCGCGCTCGCCGCCGCGTCGCTCGCGGGCGCGGCGACCCCGGCCGCCGGCGCCACAGCGGACAACAGCAGTAGGACTACACCAAGTACGATTGTGGCCTGTCGCATGTGCGGAGGAGGGAGTTAACGCAATAAGTATTTGCCTAAAGAAACTACGGTTGTTCAGATGCGAGCCTACACCCGGGCGAGCGCGTGGACCGCCGGCACGTTCCTCGCGCTCGTCGCCGTCATGCTCACCAGCGCCACCATCGGTCCGGTCCGGATTCCCCTCGACCGGGTCGCGCTCGCGGCGCTGGACGCCTTCGCGGTCCCCACGGCAGCGACGTTCTACGTCACGTCCGTCGCCGTGCCCGCGGTCGGCGACCTCCCGTGGCTCACCGTGGACCTCGTCTACTCCTCCCCGCTCGACTTCGCGGTCCCCGACCAGCAGCAGCTCATCGTCGGCGAAATCCGGCTCCCCCGAATCGTGCTCGGCGCGGTCGTCGGCGCCGCGCTCGCCGTCGCCGGCACCGTGATGCAGGGGTTCTTCCGGAACCCGATGGCCGACCCCTCCATCATCGGCGTCTCCTCGGGCGCCGCGGTCGGCGCGGTCACCGCCATCGCGTTCCCGCTGTTCCTCCCGTTCGGCATCCAGGTCTCGGCGTTCGCGGGCGCGCTCGTCGCCGCGTTCGGCGTCTACCTGCTCGCCACGGAGGGCGGCCGCACGCCCGTCGCGACGCTGCTGCTCGCCGGGGTCGCCGTCCAGACGTTCCTCGGTGCGATTACCTCCTACGTCATCGTCCACTCCGGGGACAGCATCCGCGAGGCGATGTACTGGCTGATGGGCCACCTCCACCTCGCCAACTGGTCGGACGTGGAGCTCACGCTCCCCGTCGTCCTCGTGGGCAGCGTCGTGCTGCTGGCGTACGCCCGCGACCTGAACGTCCTGCTCGCGGGCGAGGAGGACGCCCACACGCTCGGCGTGGAAGTCGAGCGCACGAAGCGCGTGCTGCTCGCGGTGTCCAGCGTCGTCACCGCCGCCGCCGTCTCGGTCGCGGGCGTCATCGGGTTCGTCGGGCTCGTCGTCCCGCACGTGATGCGCCTGCTCGTCGGGCCCGACCACCGCGTCCTCCTCCCGACGTCGGCGTTCGCGGGCGGCGCGTTCCTCGTCGCCGCGGACACGTTCGCGCGCGCCGGCCCCGCCGAACTCCCCGTGGGCATCGTGACGGCGTTCGTCGGCGCGCCGTTCTTCCTCTACCTGCTCCGCAACCGGGAGGTGCACGCGCTGTGACCCTCGACGTCCGCGACGTGGACGTGGAGCTCGGCGGCACGCAGATTCTGGACGCCGTGAGCGCAACCGTCGGGGACGGCCGCCTCGTGGGCGTCGTCGGGCCGAACGGCGCGGGGAAGTCGACGCTGCTGCGCGCGATGAACGGCGTCGTCGAACCCGTCTCGGGGACCGTGCTCGTCGACGACGAGGCCGTCCACGAGCTCCCGTCGAAGGCGGCGAGCCGCCGCATCGCGAGCGTCCCGCAGGACACGAGCCTCGGCTTCGACTTCAGCGTCCGCGAGACCGTCGAGATGGGCCGGCACGCCCACGTCCCGCGGTTCGGCGCCGACCCGGACCCGGACGCGGTCGAGCACGCGATGGAGCGCGCGGAGGTCGCACAGTTCGCCGACCGCGACGTCACGTCGCTCTCGGGCGGCGAGAAGCAGCGCGTGCTGCTGGCGCGCGCGCTCGCCCAGCAGGCGCCCGTCCTCCTGCTGGACGAGCCGACCGCGAGCCTCGACGTCAACCACCAGGTGCGCACGCTCGAACTCGTTCGGGGGCTCGCCGACGACGCCGACCGCACCGTCGTCGCCGCCATCCACGACCTCGACCTGGCGGCGCGGTACTGCGACGAACTCGTGCTCGTCGCTGACGGCCGCGTGCTCGACTCCGGCCGCCCGGCGGACGTCCTCACGCCCGAACAGGTGCGGGAAGCGTTCGACGCACGCGTCGCGGTCGGCACCGACCCCGCGACCGGCGAGCCAACAGTGACGCCGCTCCCGGACGCCGAGGGCGGCCTCGACGAGCGCGTCCACGTGCTCGGCGGCGGGGACGCGGCGACGCCCGTTTTGCGGGCCCTCGCCGACACCGACGCGACGGTCACGGTCGGGCCCGTCGCGGAGGGCTCGGTCGACGAGGAGACGGCCACGCGGTTCGGCGTCGACGCCGTCACTGTCCCGCCGTTCGCGACGCCCGGCGAGGACGCCGTCGCTCGCGCACGCGAGCTCGTCGCCGACGCGGACGCCGTCGTCGTTCCAGATGCAGCGGCCTCGCTGGGCGTCAACGAGCGACTCCGGGGTGTCGCCGACGCGACAGTCGTCGTCGGCGAAGGCGCGCGACCCGCTAGCGGCGCGCGAGTGGAACTGGACGCGCTGGCGGCCGCGCTCGCGGCGCTCGACGCGCAGACGGAGGCGTTCGCGGTCGCCGACGGCGGGTGAGTCCGCGGCGCGTGCCGCGGCCGAGTTCCCTTTGTACGTTGCACTCGCAGGCCCAGCTATGAGACGTGTCGCTGTCGCCACCGTCGTGGTCCTCCTCGCGACACAGGTCGCGGGCGCTGCCGCCGTACAGGCGCCCGTGACTGCGGACGCGGACGCTCCCGCGGAGACCAGCGTGACTGCCTCGGAGCGTACACTCGCCGCCGGGAGCGCGCAGTCCGCGACGATTCGGAAGGACATCGAACTCCGCCTCACGCCCGACGAACCGGGCGCCATCGGCGTCACCGCCACGTACGACGTCCCGGACTCGGTGACGTCGCTGCGCGTGAACGTCCCCGCCGACGCCCGGAACGTCGACTCCGACTCGTTCACGCAGACGCCCGACGGCTACGAGTGGGACGGCACGACCGACCCCGCGTCAATCGCGTTCACGCTGCCCGCGAACCAGACCGCCACGGGACCGCGTAGTCCCGGGGGCGAGGTCGACGGCGACTACTCGTTCGTGGACGTCGGCGAGTGGGCGCTCGTCACCGTGCCGCAGCTCCGAAGCCGGTGGAGCTACCGGTCGAGCGGGGGTGAGGTGACCATCGCCGAGGACGTCACGATCGCCGGCCAGGGGTCGACGGGCGGCGAAATCGCGTACCTCGGTCCCGTCGAGGAACACACGCGCACCGCCAACGGTCAGACGTTCACGCTCGCGGTCCCCGAGCACGCCTCGCTGGCGGCGTCACCGGAGGCGGTCCTGGACGCGCTCGACGCCGCGTCCGGGAAACTCCACGTCGGCGCGCGCGACGACGACGTGTGGTTCGCCGCCGCGCCGACGGACGCGGACTGGGGCGTGCGCGGCGTCGAGTACGGCGGCAGCGACGCGTGGGTGGTCGCGGACGCGCGCCTCGACAGGGCGAGCAACGTCTGGTTCCACGAGTACGTCCACACCAGACAGGACTACCGCACCGCGGAGAGCGGCCGGTGGACGATGGAGGCCGCCGCGGAGTACTACGCGTCGCTGCTGAGCCTGCGCACCGACTACGTGACCTTCGGCGCGTTCGAGACGCACCTCTCGTACGGCGAGCGCAGCCCGTGGCGGGACGCCGTCCTCTCTCAGCCGGGGACGTGGCCCTCCGGCGCGAACTACGTGAAGGGCCCCCTCGTCTGGGGAGAGATCGACCGCCAGGTGCGTCTCGCGACGGACAGCACCGAGACGATGTCGGACGTCCTCTACCGGCTGAACCAGCTCGCCGACCCCGTGACGAGCGCGATGTTCCTGGAAGCCGTCCTCGACGTCTCCTCGCCGGAGGTCGAAGAGCTCGCGAACCAGTACACGAACACCCGGGAGACCCCGGAGATGTGGACGCGCGGCGAGCACGCCGAGGCGTTCGGCACGGAGCCCGCGCGCGTGGCGTTCGAGGTCCGCGAGTACCGCGTCTCGGGGCCGTTCCGCAACGAGACGTTCGCGCGTCCGCCGACGCTGTACGTCGGCGAGACGGTGACCGTCGTCGGCTCTGTCACCAACGAGGGCGGCCAGACCGGCGAGTACGTCGCCACTGTCGGATTCGAGGGCGGCGTGCTCTCGGAGGCCCGCGGCGAGCTCGAACCCGGGGAGTCCGCGGAGGTCGCGCTCCGCGAGGAGGTCGGCGCCGCCGGGACGTACAACGTGACCGGAGGACGGACCACCGTGGGACTCGACGTCCGCGAGCCCGCGAACGTCTCCGTCAGCGACCTCACTGTGAACGAGTCTAGCGTCCGACCGGGGGGTTCCGTGGAAGCCACCGTGACGCTGTCGAACCCGAACGACGTGCCCGCGACGGGCCCCGTCGCAGTCACCGTCGACGGCGAGGAGGTCGCGACCGTCGACGCCGCGCTCGCGCCCGGCGAGTCCACGACTCGGACTGTGACGGTGACGCTCGCTGACGCCGGCCAGTACACGATTGCCGCGGGCGACCAGTCCGTGACCGTCGGAGTCGGCGAGAACGAAACGGGCTTGGGCATCCCCGGCTTCGGCGTCCCGATCGCGCTCGTCGCCGTGCTGCTGGCCGCAGTGCTCGCCAGTCGCGCCGGCCGCGACGCCTGACAGTTTAAACACGATGGAGCGAGAGGTCCACCCGTGAACCGACGCGCACTCGCCGCGCTCGCGGTCGTCGCGCTCCTCGCCACCGCGGGCTGTGCGGGGCCACTGACTGGCAATCGGGAACGCGCGGACAGCCGGAACGCCACCGTCGTCCACGTCGTGGACGGCGACACCGTGGACGTGCGATTCGCAGACGGGAGCGAGGACCGAATCCGACTGCTGGGCGTGGACACCCCCGAGACCCACGCGGACGTGACGCCCGGCGAGTTCGAGGGCGTCCCGGACACCGAGGTCGGTCGCTCTTGTCTGCGGACGTGGGGCGAGCGCGCCAGCGAGTACGCCGCCGACAGGCTCGCCGGCGAGGACGTGACGGTGCGTTTCGACGCGGAGAGCGACCGCCGCGGCGGCTACGACCGGCTGCTCGCGTACATCTACGTCGAGAACCAGTCGTTCAACCGCGCGCTGCTCTCCGAGGGGTACGCCCGCCTCTACGACAGCGAGTTCACGCAGCGCGACGACTACGCCGCCGTCGAGCAGCGGGCGCGGGGCGACGAGACCGGGCTCTGGGCGTGCGCGAGCTGACCCCGGCCACGGAAGGCTTATTCTCCGCGGGCCGGCAGTCGGGGACGTGACGGGACGTCTCCGCGCCGCCGTCGCGCGCCGGCTCGGCGTCGACGCGCGGGCGCTCGCAGCCCTCCGGGTGGCGCTGGCGGGCATCGTGCTCGTGGACCTCGCGCTGCGCACGCGCTACCTCGCCGCGTTCTACACGGACGCCGGCGTCTACCCGCGGTCGCTACTCGTCGAGCAGTACGGCTCGCTCGCCCGACTCTCCGTGCACGCGCTCTCCGGCGCGGCGTGGGTGCAGGCCCTGCTCTTCCTCGCGACTGCGGCGGCCGCGCTGGCGATGCTCGCGGGCTACCGGACGACGCTCGCGACCCTCGCGACGGGACTGCTGGTCGGGTCGCTGCACTACCGGAACCCGCTCGTGCTGAACAGCGGCGACACGCTCCTCCGGATGCTGTTCCTCTGGGCCATCTTCGCCCCGCTGGGCGAACGGTGGTCGGTGGACGCGCTCCGGAGCGACAGCGATGCGAGAGAGCGCGTGCTCGGCGTCGCGACGGCCGGGCTGCTCCTCCAGGTGGTCGTCGTGTACACCGTCAACGCCGTCCTGAAGCTCCGCGGGGAGCTCTGGCTGTCCGGCGAGGCGGTCAGACAGGTCCTCGAACTCGACATGTTCACGGTCCTGCTCGGCGAGATGCTCTCGGAGTACCCGGCCGTGGTCGTCGCGTTCGACCGGCTGTGGCTCGCGATGCTGACGGCGTCCGTGTTCCTCGTGGTCTCGACCGGGTGGCTGCGCGCGGGCTTCGCCGCGCTGTTCGCCGCGATGCACGCCGGCATGCTGGTCTCGATGCAGCTCGCGGTGTTCCCGCTCGTCTCGATCGCGGCGCTGCTGCCGTTCCTCCCGGCGAAGGTCTGGGACCGACTGCCCGGCTGGCGAGCGGTCCCCGCCCTCCGCACGTTCCCCCTCTCCGAGTACGCACACAGGGTCGAGCACGCGCTCCCAGTTCTCGCGCTGCCGGCGCTACCCGCCGTCGTAGTGCGGTGGAAGAACCGCGTCGCCCCGGCGCTGCTCGCCGTGCTCCTCGCGGGGTTGCTCGTCTGGAACGCCGCGACGGTCGGCGCCGTGGACGTGCCGGAGGCCGGCCCCGTCGACGGCCAGCCGGAGCCGCGGTGGTCGATGTTCGCACCGACGCCCGTCGGCACCGACTACTGGGTCGTCGCGCCCGGCCGACTCGACTCGGGCGGCAGTGTGGACGCGTTCCACGGCGGCCCCGTCCAGTGGTCGGAGCCGCCCGACGTCGCGGGGAGCTACCCGAGCTCGCGCTGGCGGAAGTACGTCGCGAACGTCCGGAGCGCCGACGACCAGTCGGTCCCCGACGCGTTCGCCGGCTACCTCTGCACGCGCTGGAACGAGCGGAGCGAGGACGAACTGCGGTCCGTGTCGGTGTTCGTGGTCGAACAGGACGTGCGCAGCGACGACCCGCCGCCGACCGACCGCGTCACGCTGGCGAACGTCAGCTGCTCGGCGTAGACCGCGGCACGCGGACGGATTCGGACGAACACCGAATCACCCGTGCGTCTCTCACCGTGATGCCACGAGTCGAACGGCTGCGCGTCTCCCCCGTGAAGGGGCTGGACGGCATCGACGTCGACGCCGCCGAGAACCTTGGCGGCGACACGCTCGCCGACGACCCCGAGCGCGCGGAAGCGTGGTTCTCCGAGTGGGCCGACGAAGCCGACCGCGGGCAGACGTCGAAGTCGGGGCCGGAATTATGTGGTAACCACTCGAGAGCCAACTCACGCATACGACTTAGTATAATTCGCCCGACTAGTGGTGTATGCGTCGCCGCTACGACCTCACGCTAGCGGAGGCTAGCTTCGCGGCCGGACTCGCTGGCTGTAGCAACTCCAGCAGCAACGGCCACAGCAAGTCGAGGGCGTTCGAAGTCGTCCGCTTCGAGGGCGTTCGAACAGGGCCGCGCTGCCGATCACGTCGTACTACTTGATGTCTCTCTCTAACTACTTCGGGAGTTGGCGGAGCTGGTTTCCCGTCCCGACCGACGACCACGGGTTCGACTTGGTCCGATGGCTGCTGCTCGAAGGGCACCGCCACGCCGTCACCGGGGCGCTCCTGACACTGACGTTCCTCTCGATCATCGCTCTCGGATCACTGTGGACCTTCGAGATGAGTCAGCTCCTCACCGAAACCCAGGCCGTCCAAACGATACTCAACAGCCTCCTGAGCGGAATCATTCTACTGGTGTCGATCGTCGTCTCGATCAACTCCATCGTCCTCTCCTACGATATCACCCACGTCGACACGCAGGAGGACCGCATCGAGGGGATGATGGACTTCCGACACCGGCTCGGCCAAATCACGAGTAATAAGGTGACCCCGACGGAGCCGCACAGTTTCCTCAACGCGATGGCCAACACGATCCGAAGGGAGGCCAACGAGCTGTTGGCCGAGGTCGAGGAGACCGACGAAGAGTTCGCCGAGGAGTTGAAGGAGTACGTCTCTCAGATCACCGAAACCACTGAGCGCCTCGAACACTCGATCACTGAGGGGAGTGGCGGCAAGTTCGGCGTCCTGTGGCTCGGGCTCGAAACGGATTACGGCCCGATGGTGAACCGGTCCCGGGAGATCACCTCGCGGTACGGAAACGACCTCTCCGAGACGGGAACCGACCATTTCGAGAATTTGATCGAAGCGCTGGAGCTGTTCGCCACCGGACGGGAGTACTTCAAAACGCTGTACTACACGCTCGAGATCTCAGAGCTCTCGCGGACGCTCCTGCTCGTCTCGCTACCGGCGATCGTGGTGACGGCGTCGACGATTCTCGCGATCAACGCTCACCTACTGCCGGACATCTGGATGTTGGGGCTCCCGCCGCTGCTGACGTTCGTGGCCCTCTCGCTGGTGATTGCGCTGGCCCCGTTCATCGTGCTGACCTCGTACATGCTCCGGGTGGCGACGGTTGCCAGACGAACCGCCGGCGCCGGGCCGTTCGTCATCAAGTCGTGACCAGTTCGGTGGGACGACCGACGAAACGGTTGGGTGAACGAGCCAGTATCGAACTCGCCCGAAGCGACGGTCGTCGCAGAAGTAAGCCGGTAGAGGGATTTGAACCCTCGGCCTATTCCTTACGAAGGAATCGCTCTACCAGTCTGAGCTATACCGGCGCGCTTCGCGTCACTCGCGCGCCGCACCCTACCTCGTTGCGCCCGGTAGGACACCGGCACTACGCGTGCACTACTCCGTAGCCGGATTCGAGAAATAAGCCTTGCGAATCACCGGCGCGTGAGGCGGGCGTCCACGACGACGTTGAGTTCGTGGGGCGCGTACGACCGTACCGTGCGCTCGTTCTCGACCGTGACCTCGTACTCGGGCTCGGCGGCCTCGCGGATAGCGGCCTCACCGGGGTCGTAGAGGTCGTCCTCGTGCTGGATGTCGTAGAAGTGAATCACGCAGTCGTCGCCCGCGAGCGCGACGGCGGTGTCGAGGAACTCGTCGGCGGTGTGCGGGAGGTTCATCACGATGCGGTCCGCCCAGTCCTCGTAGTCCTCAGCGGTCTCCCGGACGTCACCCGCGATAGCCGTCACGCGCTCGCTCACGTCATTTCGCTCGGCGTTCCGCCGGAGGTACTCGATTGCCGTCTCGTTGATGTCGGTCGCGACGACCTCCGCGCCGGCTTTCGCCATCGGAACGGCGTAGGGGCCGACGCCCGCGAACATGTCGAAGGCGTGTTCGCCGTCTTCGACCTGTTCGACGACGCGGTGGCGCTCGGTCGCGAGCCGCGGCGAGAAGTACACCTCGGCGAGGTCGAGTTCGAACTCGCAGCCGTACTCCGTGTGAACCGTCTCCGTGCTCTCGCCGGCGACGACGTCCCAGTCGCGGGTTCTCTCGGTGCCCTTGATCTTCGACGCGCGGTTGACGACCGTCTCCGCGCGGACGTCCGACTCCATCACCGCCGCGGCGATCTCGCGGGCGCGCTCCGGGTCGTCCTCGTCGAGGATGACGACGTCGCCGAGGCGCTCGTACGTCGGCTCGAAGCCGAGCAGTTCGGCGGGCGTCGTCGGCGTCTCGCGCTCGGGCGCGTCGAAGTCCTCGACGTCGAGGCCTTCAGGGACCGCTTCGGGGTCGCTGACGGGGATGTAGAGGTCGCCGTCGCTGGCCGTGATGGCGTACTCGTCGACGACGAGGTCGTCGTCCGCGAGTCTGCGGCGCGTGGCTTCGCCGTCCTCGGTGGGGACGCGGACGCACGGCACTGGCATGGCCGGGAGTCGGGCGGGCGCGGCCTTACCCGTGTCGCTCTCGTCTCGAAACCCATAGGGCGGCCCGGGGGCTACGGGGCGTATGCTCACGTTCGTCGGGCTCGGCCTCTACGACGAGCGCTCGGTCACCGTCGCGGGCGCCGACGCCGTCGCCGACGCCGACCGCGCGTTCGCGGAGTTCTACACCAGCAAGCTCGTCGGCGCGGACGTTGCCGACCTCGAAGCCTACCACGGCACCGACATCGAGGTTCGGGACCGCGCGGGCGTCGAACAGGACCCCGAGCCGATTCTGTCGGCCGCCGAGTCCGGCGACGCGGTCTTCCTCACCGCCGGGGACACGATGATTTCGACGACCCACGTCGACCTCCGGCTGCGCGCCGAGGAGCGCGGCGTCGACACGCGCGTGATTCACGCGCCGACCGCCGAGTCCGCGGCGTCGAGTCTCACGGGCCTCCAGAACTACCGCTTCGGGAAGGCGACGACGCTGCCGTTCGAGTGGGCGCACGGCGCCGACGGCGTGCCGAGTTCGGTCGTCGAAACGGTCGAAGCGAACCGCGAGCGCGGCCTGCACACGCTCTGCTATCTCGACATCAAAGTCGACCACCCGCGCGTCGACGGCGACGAGTACATGACCGCGAGCCACGCCGCCGGCCTGCTCGCCGAACACTGGGACGCGGACGCGCTCGGCGTCGTCGTCGCGCGCGCCGGCGCACCGGATGCGAGGGTGCGCGCGGACCGCCTCGGCGCGCTCGCCGAGGTGGACTTCGGCGACCCGCTGCACCTGCTCGTGGTCCCGGGGGACCTCCACCACGTGGAGGCAGATGCGCTCGCGGGGCTCGCGGACGCGCCCGCGGACGTACTGGACGAGTACCGCGACTAGTTCTCGGGCGGCGCGCCCTCGCCGACGCCCTCGATGACGTACTTGAGGTCGGTGACGGGACTGCCGTCGACCATGTCGACGCCGTCGACGTCCAGCGTCCCCGCCTCGGGGTCCGCGTCGAGCACGTCGCAGGTCGTCACGCAGACCGGGTTCGGTCGGGCGGGCGAGCGCGTCGTGAACACGCCGCGGTCGCCGTCGCGAACCCGCAGCACGGAGCGGTCGGCGTCGTCGGCCCACCAGACGACGAGCACGGAGTGGCCGGCCTCGAGACCCGCCAGCCCCGCGCGGTACTGTTCGTCGACGTAGACGGTGCCCGAGGCGTCGCCGAGAAACCCCTGCCGGGGCGCGTCGTCGCGGGACGCGAACGGCGTCTCGACGCGACCGATTGGCTCACACTCCATACCGACGCTACCGAGCGAGCGGAGAAAAACGGGCGGGCACGGACCCGCGTCGCGGGAACGTCAGTCCTCGCGGTCGACCGGCGACTCTGCGGGGTTCAGAATCTCTATCTCGTGGCCGTCCGGGTCCTCCGTGAACGCGTAGTCGAAGTCGCAGGACTCGGGGTCGCGGTAGTCTTCGGCCTCGCGTTCCATCAGCGTCTCCCAGTCGCCCACGAGGTCGGCCGTGCGCACCGCGAGGTGGCCCCACGCGTCGCCGAACTCGTACGAGCGGCCGTCGTAGTTGTACGTGAGCTCGACGGCCATCGCCTCCTCGGCGCTCCCCTCGGGCTTCACGAAGTAGTTCGCGAACGTGTCGGCCTCCCAGCGGCCCGTGTGCTCGTACTCGAACTTCCGCGTCCAGAAGCCGAGGTGCTCGTCGGCGTCCGCGACGCGCACCATCGTGTGGTCGAGGCTCCACTTCGCGCCGTGGTCGCGCTCGACGATTTCGACCTCGTGGCCGTCCGGGTCCTTCACGAACGCGTACGACCCGCCGCAGGAGTCCGGGTCGCGGTAGTCCTCGACGCCCTCGTCCATGAGTTCCTCGTAGGCGTCGTAGACGTCCTCGACGCGCACGGCGATGTGGCCCCACGCGTCACCGAGGTCGTACTCGTCGGTGTCGTGGTTGTGCGTGAGCTCGAGGAGCGCGCCCTCCTCGTGGACGTCCTCGGGGCCGAGGTAGACGATGGTGAACGTGTCCGCCTCCCAGCGGCCGTATTCGACGTAATCGAGGTGCGACTGGTACCAGTCCAGGGATTCGTCGAGGTCGCCGACGCGCATCATCACGTGGTCGAGTACGAATTCGCTCATGTCAGGGGGATGGGTTGGCGCGTCGAAAAGCGTACCGAACGCGGAACCGATCGTTCACTCCCCCAGCAGGTCGTCGCCGTACCCAACCCAGACGGCCACCCACAGCCAGAGCGCGCCCACGGGAATCGCGAGAATCGTGGGCTGACGGGACAGCGAGAGCGCGAGCAGCCCCACGTCGACGCCCGCGAGGAAGAGCAGGCCGGCGGGCACGCGCGAGTCGAGATCAGAGACGTGGTCGAAGACGGCTGTCGCGAGCGCCGCCGCGTACAGCAGCGTCGCCGTCGGCCACGCGGTCAGTCGGGGCGGAACGCTCGCGACGCGGGAGACGTACTCCGGGAGCGACGTGAACGAGAACGGGTCGAGGTGGAGGAAGCCGACCGAGAAGACCGCGTACCAGCCGCCGTCGAACGTGACGACGACCCACGGGAGTAGTCCCGCGAGCAGCACCGCCGCGAGCCGACGTGACGAAGCGGCCACGCTACCGCCGCGCGACGACGCGCATGACGTCCTCGTCTTCGAGGACGTGGTCGCGGCCGACCTGCTGTTCGTCGTGTTTCGCCGACGGCCCGGTGACGCGCGCGAACCGGAAGCGCTCGTCGAGCGTGCCGCCGAGCTTCTGGAGGGCGTCGTCGACGGTGTCGCCCTCGCGGACGATGAGCGGCTCCTCGTAGTCGACGCCGCGGCCGGGCTTGTCCATGTAGACGCGGATGAGGCCGAGGTCCTCCCACATCTGCTCCTTGAGCGAGTCGAGCCCTTTCTCCTCCTCAGCGGAGATGAAGATGGCCTCCTCGGGGTCGATGCCCTGCTCGCGGAGGTCCGCCTTCATCGTCTCCGCGTACGACGGCTCGATGAGGTCGACCTTGTTCACCGCGACCAGCGACGGCATGTAGACGCGGTTGTCCATCACGCCGTCGATGAGTTCGTCCACGGAGGGGTTCCCGCGGATGGTGACGTCGGCGTTGATGAACCCGCGCTCGCGCAGAATCTCCTTGACTGTGTCGTGGTCGAGGTCGAGGTCGCCGGAGGTGTTGACGTCGATGCCGTCCTTGCCCTTCCGGCGGACGGTCACCGACGGGGGCTCCTCGTCCACGCGGATGTTCACGTTGTAGAGCTCCTCGGCGAGGCGCTCGTACTGCTCGATCTCGAACGCGGACAGCATGAAGATGACCAGGTCCGCGGCCCGGATCACCGAGAGAATCTCCTTGCCGCCGCCGCGGCCGCCCGCCGCGCCCTCGATGAGCCCCGGCACGTCCAGTAGCTGGATGTTCGCGCCGCGGTACTCCAGCATGCCGGGGTTGACGTTGAGGGTGGTGAACTCGTAGGAGCCGACCTCGCTGTCCGCGTTCGTCATCGCGTTGATGAGCGAGGACTTCCCCACGGAGGGGAACCCGACGAGCGCCACCGTCGCGTCGCCGTGCTGCTCGACGGCGTAGCCCCCGCCGCCGCTGCCGCCGGACTGCTGGGCCTCCAGCTTCTCCTTCTTCTCCGCGAGCTTCGCCTTCAGCCGGCCGATGTGGGCCTCCGTCGACTTGTTGTACGGCGTTTCCGAGATTTCTTCTTCGAGCGATTCGATTTCCTCCTCCAGACCCATTAGCGTGGGATAGGCTGGTGCCGCCGTTAAGCGCTTTCCCTCACGCCCGACCGGGATTGGTTTCGACACGTTCATACTCCGTCTCAAGAGAGTCACCGGTGATGCCCGACCCCTCCAGGCTGCGCGACAGCACGCAGATCGTGCTCCCCGCGTCGACGCTGGAGGGCGTCCGCGAGGACATCGAAGAGGAGTTCACCGTCAGCTTCCTCGAACAGGACGGCGTCGTCCGCATCATCGGCAGCCCCGTCGTCATCAAGGAGGTCGGCGACTACCTCGCGCGGCAGGGCGTGAACGTCCCCTGAACTGAATCGCGCCCGACACCGGACCCCGGGCCGTTTCGACGGGGCCGCGTGCTCGCTCTCCACGTCCCGCCGAGAAACTGTCCTACGCTGGCTCCACGGAACGAACGACGAGGAGCGCGCCCGCCAGCACCGACACTCCGAGGAGGACGACGACCGTCACGACGAGGACGAGCCGCGTCGTCGCCGGGGCGTCGGCGGCGAGCGGGACGAACACCCGGACGTCGAGGACGACCACGGCCACGGCGCCGACGACGTCGAACAGGAGGTCGTAGGCGGTGTCCCGCCACCCGTAGTGGACCAGCACGGGCTCGATGTCGTACCGCTCGCCGAGAGCGCGCGCGACGAGTTCGACGACCTCCCAGAACACGCCCCCGACCGCGGTGTAGGCGACGGTCGCGGCGGCGACCGCGGCCGACGACCACGCGTCGCCCGCGGCGACCGAGACACCAGCGTACACGAGCGCCGCGAGGAGCGCCGCGGAGACGGTGTGCGTGAGGTGGTCCCACCACCAGACCGAGTCGTACGGCCCGAGCATCCCGACGGAGTGCAGGAGACCGGCCGCGGCCGCCCACAGCGCGAGCTCCGGGACGACCAGCCCGCTCGCGCCGAGCCGGAACTGGGCGGCGCCCGCGACCGCGACGGCCGCAACGGCCAGCGAGACGACCGCGTTGACGACGGCCGCGCCGTTCTGGCGGCGAACTGCGAGGGCGAGCACCGCAACGAGGGAGGCGAAGAGGGCGACCACCGCGCCGACCGCGACGCCGTTCATTGGTCGAGGGCCACCGGTTGGCGGGACATCGCGGGACCGATTCATGACTCTTTGGGCGTCGGGGCACGGCCGCGTCTCCTCGGCGTACCTACGTATATGTGACCCGTGTCCGAAGAGAGCGTATGACTCGCCAGCGAACCCCGTCCCGCCTAGAAGAGAGATGAGCGGCTTCGTTCGTCGATATCTCTCGGTCGTCGTCCGGTTCCTCCCGTTCGCCGTCGCGTTCCTCCGCGACCGGCGCCGGTTCCTCGCGTTCGGCCCGCCGCGGCAGGTCGGCGAGGAGACCCACAGGCGGCGGGCCGAACGCATGCGCGACACGATGCTGGACCTCGGTCCCGCGTTCATCAAGGTCGGACAGGTGCTCTCGACGCGGCCCGACATCGTGCCGCCGACGTACACCGACGTGTTCCGGACGCTCCAGGACCAGATTCCGGAGGGGACCGGCGGCGACCCGCAGGAGGTCCTTCGCGAGGAGATCGGCGACGACCTCGACCTCTCGACGCTGGAGCCGGTCGCCGGCGGCTCGCTCGCGTTCGTGTACACCGTCGTCCACGGCGGGGAGCGGATCGCGCTGAAAGTCCGGCGGCCGGGCGTCGAGCCCGTCATCGAGCGGGACCTCCGGGTCATCCGCGGGCTGCTCCCGGTCGTCGGCGTCTTCCTCCCGGAACGCCAGCAGTACTCCGTCCGGAACGCAGCCGACGACTTCGAGGAGATCATCCTCGCGGAGCTCGACTTCGACCGGGAGCGAGCGATCATGGCCGAAATCGGGGAGAACTTCGCGGACGACGACCGCGTCGCCATCCCCGGCGTCTACGACGACCTCTCGTCCGAGCGCGTGCTGGCCATGGAGTACCGTACCGGCCGGAAGATAACCGACGACGACGCGTTCGAGGGCGTCGACGTTGGCCCGCGCGAGATGGCGACCCGCATCACGAAGGTCTACCTGGAGATGGGGCTCGTCGACGGCGTGTTCCACGCCGACCCCCACCCGGGGAACCTCGCCGTCACGGACGAGGGACGGCTGCTCGTCTACGACTTCGGGATGAGCGAGCGGCTCCCGCCGTCCGTGCAGGCGGACATCGTCGGCCTGTACCGCGCGCTGGTGCGGCGCGATGTCGACGCGCTCGTCGACGCGCTCGTCGCGCTCGACGTCCTCGAAGCGAGCGTCGACCGCGCCGAAGTGCGTCGCGTCCTCGAACTCGTCATCGAGAACCTGGAGGGCCGGTCGGCGGTCACCTGGCGGGCGATCATCACGGAGCTGACGTCGACGCTGCGGGCGTTCCCGTTCCGCATTCCGCCGGACGTGATGCTGCTCGTCCGGGTCGGCACCGTCGGCGAGGGCGTCTGCCGCCAGCTCGACCCCGAGTTCGACTTCCTCGCGGCCGTCCGCTCGTTCCTCGTCGAGGAGGGGTTCATCGAGAGCGAACTCGGGGCGGTCGTCGAAGAGGTCTGGGGGGACGTCAGCCGGTCGTTGCCCGCACTGACGCGCGTCCCCGCGCGGTTCGACCGGGCGCTCGGCCAGCTCGAACGCGGCGAGCTCGTGGTTCGAACGGAGCCGGCCGACCGCGGGGAGTCACGCGACCCGCCGCTCGGGTACGCGGTCCTCGCTGGCGCACTGACCGTCGCCGGGTCGGTGTTCACGCTCCACGCCCGGCCCTACGAGGTGCCGGCGCTCGCCCTCGCGGCGGTGTTCCTGCTCGCCTACCTCGCTGGCCGCCGTCGGTAATCTGCCGGCGGCTTCCGCGTCCCGCCGTCGGTCCGCGCGCCTGCGGAGAATCTGCTATCAATATGTTTAAAGCCGCGGCGACGGTTCGTCCGGGTATGGCTGAGACGATCGAAGTACTCGTGGCTGGCGGTCAGGCCGACCCCGGGCCGCCGCTCGGTCCCGAACTCGGACCGACGCCCGTCGACGTGCAGGCCGTCGTACAGGAGATCAACGACCAGACCGAAGCGTTCGACGGCACGGAAGTGCCGGTCACCGTCGAGTACGAGGAGGACGGGTCGTTCAGCATCGAAGTCGGCGTCCCGCCGACGGCCGCTCTCGTGAAAGACGAGGCCGGCTTCGAGACCGGTTCCGGCGAGCCCAACGAGGACTTCGTCGCGGACATCTCCATCGAGCAGCTGAAGACCATCGCGGAGCAGAAGAAGCCCGACCTCCTCGCGTACGACACGCGCAACGCCGCCAAGGAGGTCGCCGGCACCTGCGCCTCCATGGGCGTCACCATCGAGGGCGAGGACGCGCGGACGTTCAAGCAGCGCGTCGCGGACGGCGACTACGACGACGTGCTGGGTGCGGAAGAAGCGGCAGCGTAAACTGGAATTCTCGACTTCGGTTCGTGGTTCTCGCGTGCCGTCGCTGTTCCCGATTCCTAGCGGAGCGACCGCTCTCAGCGCCGCTCGCGCCGGAATCGTGGTTCGACGGTTTTAAGGACGCGTTGCCCCTCTCTCGAAGCGAGACAGGCTTCGCCTGTTTCACTGACCCGTAGGAGATCCGACCTTCACAGGGTCAATGCACTACGGAGGTGAAAGATGGCAGACAACGACATTGAAGAGGCCGTAACTCGCGCACTCGAGGAGGCCCCAGAGCGGAATTTCCGTGAGACGGTGGACCTCGCGATCAATCTGCGCGACCTCGACCTCAACGACCCGTCGAATCGTGTCGACGAGGGCGTCGTACTGCCGTCGGGCACCGGACAGGAGACACAGATTGTGGTCTTCGCAGAGGGCGAGACCGCAGTTCGAGCCGAGGAAGTCGCGGACGAGGTCTACGGTGGCGACGAAGTCGCCGACCTCGCCGACGACACCGACGCCGCGAAGGACCTCGCTGACGCGACGGACTTCTTCGTGGCCGAAGCATCCATGATGCAGGACATCGCGGGTGCGCTCGGTCAAGTGCTCGGTCCGCGCGGCAAGATGCCGACGCCGCTCCAGCCCGACGACGACGTCGTCGAGACAGTCAACCGAATGAAAAACACCGTGCAGCTTCGCAGCCGCGACCGGCGCACGTTCCACACGCGCGTCGGCGCGGAGGACATGTCCGCCGAGGACATCGCGGACAACATCGACGTGATCCTGCGCCGCCTGCACGCGGACCTCGAGAAGGGTCCCCTCAACGTCGACGCGGTCTACGTGAAGACGACGATGGGGCCCGCCGTGGAGGTGGCTTGAGATGTCCGCCGAGGAACGCACCACAGACACCATCCCCGAGTGGAAGCGCGAGGAAGTCGACGAGCTCGTCGACCTGCTCGAGAACCACGACAGCGTCGGCGTCGTGAGCGTCACGGGCATCCCGAGCCGCCAGCTCCAGGACATGCGCCGCGGCCTGCACGGCAGCGCCGCGCTCCGCATGAGCCGGAACACGCTGCTCGTCCGTGCGCTCGAAGAGGTCGACGACGGCCTCGAAGACCTCACCCAGTACGTCTCGGGCGAGGTCGGCCTGGTCGCCACGAACGACAACCCGTTCGGGCTCTTCCAGCAGCTCGAGGAGTCGAAGACGCCCGCGCCCATCAACGCTGGCGAGGTCGCGCCGAACGACATCGTCGTCCCCGAGGGCGACACCGGCATCGACCCGGGTCCGTTCGTCGGCGAACTCCAGCAGATCGGCGCGAACGCGCGCATCCAGGAGGGCTCCATCAAGGTGATGGAGGACTCCGTCGTCGTCGAGGAGGGAGACACCGTCTCCACGGACGTCGCGAACGTCCTCGCCGAGCTCGGCATCGAGCCGAAGGAAGTCGGCCTGGACCTCCGCGGCGTCTACTCCGAGGGCGTCCTGTTCACGCCCGAGGAACTCGAGATCGACGTCGAGGAGTACCGCGCGGACATCCAGTCCGCGGCCGCGTCCGCACGGAACCTCTCCGTGAACGCGGAGTACCCGACGTCGCAGACCGCGCCGACCCTCATCCGGAAGGCCCAGGGCGAGGCGAAGAGCCTCGGCCTGCAGGCGTCCATCGAGAGCCCGGACCTCGCGGACGACCTCGTCAGCAAGGCGGACGCGCAGGTGCGCGCGCTCGCCGCGCAGATCGACGACGAGGAGGCGCTCCCCGAGGAGCTCCGCGGCGTCGAGGCGCCCGCCGCAGCGGCGGCGGAGCCCGAGGAGGACAGCGAAGACGAACAGAGCGACGACCAACCCACTGATTCCGAGGCAGACGCCGACGACTCCGACGACGACGAAGACGGAGGCGACGGCGCCGAAGGCCTCGGGGAGATGTTCGGATAACAATGGAGTACGTTTACGCAGCACTCATCCTGAACGAGTCTGGCGAAGAGATCAACGAAGAGAACATCACCGGCGTCCTCGAGGCCGCCGGTGTCGACGTCGAGGAGTCCCGCGTCAAGGCGCTCGTCGCGGCCCTCGAGGACGTCGACATCGAGGAGGCCGTCGCCGAGGCTGCCGCCGCTCCGGCCGCGCCCGCCGCGGGCGCCGCTGGCGGCGACGAAGCCGAGGAAGCGGACGAGGAGGCCGAGGCCGAAGAAGAGGCCGAAGCCGACGAAGCCGAGGAAGCCGGCGACGACGAGGACGAGGAGGCCAGCGGCGAAGGCCTCGGCGACCTCTTCGGGTAATCCGGTTCCACGACCAGCCGTTTTTCTTTCGCGCGCAACGCCGAACAGCCGCCGGCTCGCCGCCCGCTCGCTGCGTTCGTCCGTAGCTTGAAGTACGGGAGCGGGACCAACTCGCCGCGATGGACGTCGCCGGCGTGCGCGTGCTCGTCGCTCCGGGTTCGTCAGCGGCGGCGCTGGCGGCAGTTGCGGCCGGCGTCTTCCTCGGGACGTGCTCGGGGCTCGTCCCCGGCCTCCACGTGAACTCGCTGGCGCTACTGCTCGCTGCGGCCGCGCCCAGCGTTCCAGGGCCGCCGCAGCTCGTCGGTGCCGCGATGCTCGCGGCCGGCGTCACACACTCGTTCCTGGACGTCGTGCCGACGCTCGCGCTCGGCGTTCCGGACCCCGCAATGGCGGTGAGCGCGCTCCCCGGCCACCGGCTCGTGATGGGCGGCCGCGGCCGGGAGGCGCTGCGCGTCTCCGCGCTCGGCAGCGGCGTCGCCGTGGCCGTCGCGTTCGCACTCGGAATCCCGGTCACTGTGGCCGCGACGGTCGTCGCGCCGCTCGTCTACGAGCACCTCTCCGTCGTGGTCGTCGCGCTCCTCGTCGTCCTGCTCGCTCGCGAACCGACGCGACGCTCGCGTCTCGGTGCCGTTCTGGCGGTCGCTGCGAGCGGCGCGCTCGGCGTCCTCGCGCTCCCGATGCGTCCCGATAGCGTGATGCCGACCGGGGACGTGCTCGCGCCGCTGTTCGCCGGACTGTTCGGCACGCCCGTCCTCATCGAGGCCTTCCGTGGCGCCGGCGTCCCCGAGCAGGACGACCCAGCGGTCGCCGGCGGCCCGCGCTCGGTCGCGGGTCCGGGGTTCGCGGGCAGCCTCGCCGGCGCCGCAGTCGCGTACGTCCCCGGGATGTCCGGCGCCATCGCCGCGGTGTTCGCCGTCGAGGCGACGCGCGCGGACGGCGACCGCGCGTTCATCGCGGCGCTCTCCGGCGTCAACACCGCGAACACGGTGTTCGCCCTCTACGCGCTACTCGCGCTCGGGAACGCCCACACGGGCGTACTCGTCGCGTTCGAACGCGCCGCATTACCGAAGACGCTGCCGCTGCTGCTCGCGAGCGTCGCGCTCGCGGCCTGCGCGGGCGCCGTCCTCGTGCCCGTGCTCGGCGACCGGTACTTCCGACTCGTACGCGGCGTCGACCACCGCCGCCTCACGGCCGGCGTCTGCGGGCTGCTGGCGGTGCTCGCGTGGGTGTTCGCGGGACAGATCGGCGTCGTGCTGCTCCTCGTAGCGACGCTAATCGGACTGATTCCGCCGTACTTCGGCGCGCGCCGCGTCCACCTGATGGCTGTGCTGCTCGTGCCGCTCGCGTTGAACTAGCTCTTCGGCGCGAACACGACCAGCGCCTCGGCGTCCGCGACGGCGCGCGGCGCGACGTCCTGCTCGCCGTCGAACCGGACGCCGTCACCGGCGTCGAGGTCGTACGTGTCGTCGCCGAGCCCGAGTTCGAGGGCGCCCGACAGCACGTAGAGGACGACCATCGAGTCGGGGTGCTGGTGGGCGGCCACTTCTTCGCCCTCGTCGAGGGCGAGCCGGACGGTCCGGGGGTCGCGCGTCTCGAACACCTCGGCGTGGGGCGTCTCGGTCAGCGCGTCAACGTCCGCGAGTTCGACGGCTGGAGTGTCGTCTGTCACGTCCGCATTTCGCGCTACGGGCACCCAAACCTATTGCCCGAACACGTTCGCAAAAGAGCGGTCGGCTGGCCTGCCGTCACTCGCTGCCGACGTCCGCACCGGGGGCGTTGCGCTTCACGCTCTCGATGCCGGCGCGGGCCTTCGACCGCGAACTGTAGCCCTCGCCGCCGTCGGCGATGATGTTCCCGTTGCGGTGGCGGAGCCGCCAGCGGTACTCGCCGCCGCTGTCCTCGAACACCTCGAACACCGCGAACCCGACGTCGAGCGCGTCGGCGTCCGGCGCGTACTCCCGGAGGCGCTCGACGGCGTTCTCGGCCTCGTCGCGGCGCGTGTAGCCCTCGCCGCTGTCCGCGACGACGTTGCCGTTCTCCGCGGTGAGCCGCCAGCGGTACTCGTCGGCGGCGTCCTCGTAGACGTCGAACTCGGCGTCCCCGACGCGGTCCTGCAGGCGGTCGACGGCGCGGCGGGCGTCGCGGCGTCGCGTGTACCCTTCGCCGCTGTCCGCGAGGATGTTCCCGTTCTCGTGGACGAGCCGCCACCGCCACTCGCCCGCGACGTCGCGGTAGATTTCGAACGACGCCGGGTCGAACGTGAGGTACTCCGCGGGCCCGACGTTGGTCTGGACGCCTTCGACGGCGCGGCGGGCGTCGCGGCGCCGCGTGTAGCCCTCGCCGCTGTCCGCGAGCACGTTGCCGTTGTCGTGGACGAGTCGCCAGCGGTACTCGCCGCCGCTGTCCTCGAACACTTCGAAGGTCGCCCGGCTCTCCTCGGGTTCCTCGGAGAGCATCGGGAGCTCGTCGAGGTCCGCTTCCTCGTCGACGGCGGCGGGTTCGGCGTGGATCGCCGCCGCGCCGAGCGCGTTCCGACGCACGCTCTGCATGCCCTTCTGGGCGTTGTGCTTCCGGGTGTACCCCTGTCCGCCGTCCGCGACGACGTTGCCGTTGCGGTGGCGGAGCCGCCAGCGGTACTGCCCGGCCTTGTCCTCGTAGAGCTCGAACTGCGCCTGACTCGACCGGACGGACGCGAGCTCACCTTCGAGCTCGTCGCGGGCGCGTTCGGCGGCTTCGAGCTCGCTCTCGACTTCCCCGACGCGGCGCTCGCGCTCCTGACTCTCCGCTCGCGCGGCCGCGGTCTCCTGCGTCGACCGGGTGGACGTGAGCAGCGGCACGAGCACGGCACCCGCGCCGATGACGGCGACGCCAGCGACGTACAGCGTGATGACGCCCTGGTGGCCGCTCGCGGTCTGCCACTGGTTCGGGAACACCGCGAGGAACCACGCGATTGCGGCCGCGCACAGCAACAACCCGAGGTAGACGGCCGTCGTCGCGGTCCGTCGCAGCGGCAGCCGGATGACGGGGCCGGCGATGAGCAGCGCGAACCCGGCCGCCCCGAGCGCGACGCTGTACTCTCGCATCGAGCCGGCGGACTCGCTGGGCAGGAACAGCAGGATTCCGACGATACCGAGCACCAGACCGGCGACGAACACGAGGTAGCCGTAGACCTCGTCTTCGGTCTCGGCTCGCCCGATCTGTCGCTCGTAGAACTCAGTCACGCCACCGCCGCGGCCAGTTGTCGACATGGCCGCCACCACGCAGACCAGCTATAAAAAGTGCCTTGCTAACGAGAACCATGACCCAGTCGTAGCTCGCGGTCACTCCCGCGGGACCGCCACGTTCCGGACTGCTTCGCCGCAGTCGGGGCAGTTCACGAGGTGGTGCTCGCTCTCGAAGCGCCCGAGGCAGTTGGTGCACTCGTAGCGGTTCGTCTCGGGGGGCGTGTACGGGTCAGTTCGGACCATGTACCTAGTTACCAAAGAACGCTACCGTAAGTCTGCCCATAATACTGATTTAGGGCATAGATAGTGCTAGAACGACACCTGTATCCAGATATTAGAAAACGAACGACCAATTATATCCGAAATTGTCGAATTTAACAATCGCTCCGCGACTCGCCACTCCTCGATCTGGACACACGTTTCGACAGCGCGTCGAGAAGCGGGAGCCACGGCCGGCGCGTCAGTGTTCGAGGCCGTCGAGGAGCGTGTCGACGCGGTCCTGCTCGCCGTCGAGAGCCTGCGGGTAGATGGCGACGGCGACCACGTAGTCGCCGTCGTGCTTGACTTTCGTGACGTGGACGTAGACGTCGACCTCCTGGCCGCCGATGCTGGCGGTGCCGTCGAACTTCGTGACTTCCGTGGACTCGCCGAGGACGGTCGCGTTCCGCGTGCCGACCGCCTCGCCGATGCTGAGGCCGTCGTACTGCTGCTGGGCGAGCGCCGCGAGCTCGCGGTCGGAGTAGTCGCTGATGGGGTTGAACGACTGCCCGAGCACGCCCACCTCGGGACTGGCGAACGCGCCGAAGACGGCGGCGCGCTGCTCGCCGACGAGGGGCACGCTGACCGTGCGCTCGTACATCGCCACCCAGTTCGTCACCGTGACGTTCCGGGACTGGCCGGCCGCGGAGAACTCCCGTGTGACCTCCGACTCGTTCACGCTCACTTCCTCGTAGCCGCTCTCTTCGAGCGCGCTGTCGGAGACGGTCGCCTGCGAGGCCGAGACCTCCACGCCGTCGCCGCCGAGAACACCGAGACAGCCGCTAGTCGCGAGCAGGGCGGCGACCGCGACGGCGACTACCGTTCGTCGTTGCATGGGCGAGTGGAACCAGCCGGCGGGAATAAGCTTGGTGGCTCGTCGTGTCAGACGCTCAACTCCGCGGTTACAGAGGATTCAGCGCCGGAAGGTCGCTCCGTCGTCGGTGTCCTCGACGGTGACGCCGAGCGACTCGAGGCGGTCGCGGAGCTGGTCGGCGCGCTCGTAGTTGCCCGCGTCCCGCGCTTCTTCTCGGATGTCCAGGACGAGTTCGACGAGGTCGTCGGCGAGCGCGGCGTCCCCGCCGTCGGCGGTGCCGAACTGGAAGCCGAGCACGTCGCCGCCGAACTCCTCGAAGAGTTCGACCGCGTCGACGAGCGCGCGGTAGTCGTAGCGCTCGGCGCCGTCGACGTACTTGTGAACGCTGGAGGCGAGTTCGAGCAGCGCGCTCACCGCCGCGCGCGTGTTGAAGTCGTCGTTCATCGCGGACTCGAAGCCCTCGCGGGCGTCCCGAACCGCCTGCCGGAGGTCGTCGTCCGCGACTTTCGCGTACGCGTCCGGGCTGTCCGCGGCGTCGGTCGCGCGCTCGTACGCCCGCTGGAGGCGCTCCCAGCGCTGCTCGGCCTCCGAGATGGTCTCCTCGGAGTACGTCTGGCGCTGCGTGTAGGAGGTAGAGACGAGGAACATCCGGACGACGTTCGGCCCGAACTCCTCGATGGCGTTCTTCGTCGTGAAGAAGTTCCCCAGGCTGGAGCTCATCTTCTCGCCCTCCGTCTCCAGCAGGCGGACGTGCAGCCAGTACTTCGCGAACGGGCCGCCCGCCGCGGCCTCGCTCTGCGCGACCTCGTTCTCGTGGTGGGGGAAGACGAGGTCCTGTCCGCCGACGTGGACGTCGATGTGGTCGTCGAGGTGAGTCGTGCTCATCGCCGAGCACTCGATGTGCCAGCCCGGCCGCCCCTCGCTCCACGGCGACTCCCACGTCTGGCCCGCGGGCTCTTCGAGCGGCGGCAGGTCGTCGCTGCGGTGCTGGTTGGCGTCCTCGGGGGCGACGGCGCCCGCCTTCCAGAGCGCGAAGTCCGCGGGGTGGCGCTTCTCGGACTGCTCGGACTCGGGGCCCTGGGCTTCGACCTCGTCGACCTGCTGGCCGGAGAGTTTCCCGTAGTCCTCGAAGGACGTGACGTCGAAGTAGACCGAGCCGTTCGACTCGTAGGCGTACCCCTCCTCGACGAGCGTCTCCACGAGGTCGATGATCTCGGGGACGTGCTCGGAGACCCGCGGGTACACCTCCGCCCGTTCGAGGTTGAGGTCGCGCATGTCCTCGATGACGGAGTCGATGTAGTGGCGGGCGACCGTCGCCTCGGTGTCGCCGAGGCCGTCCTCGCCGGTGCGCGCGACGATCTTCTCGTTGACGTCCGTGAAGTTCTGGACGTGACGGACGTCGTAGCCGACGTGGGAGAGCCACCGGGACATCACGTCCGACTGCACCCACAGGCGAGCGTGACCGAGGTGGGAGTCGTCGGAGACGGTGAGCCCGCACGTGTACACGAGGACGTCCTCGGGGTCGTGGGGCTCGAAGACCTCCCGCTCGCCGGAGCGGGTGTTCGACACGTAGAGAGTCATACGGCCGAACGTACGGGCGCCAGCGTTTCAAAGCGTCGGAACCGACGGCACGTGACGCCGTCAGGCGGGCACGCCGTCGAGGGCGTCCTCGACGACGCGGAGCGCGTCCGCGCCGTCCCGGCGCTCGACGACCACCGCGAGCGACTCGTCGGCGACGCCCGCGGCCACCGGTTCGACGCCATCGGCGTGTAACCGTTCGAGCGCGGCGGCGAGCGTGCGCGTGTCGACGTCGCCGCTCGCGAGCAGCGCCGTCAGGTCGCCCTCGCCGGGCGCGAACCCCTCGCCGCCGACGACCAGCAGGCCGTCGTCGCTCGCGCCGAGCCCCGACTCCATGGAGACGTGGGCGTCCCGCCCGGCGGCCTCGTACTCGGGGAGATCCTCGCTGTAGCGCCGAATCGCCGCCGCGACCGCGTCCTCGTCGCCGTCCACGTCGAGGAAGCGCGCGGCCGCCGCGTGGTTGACGACGCCCGCGCGCAACGCCCGCCGCAGGAACGGGTGGTCGTCGACCGCCGCTCGCGTCGCCGCCGCCTGTGTCATGCGTGGAGAACGGCCCCGTGGGAGCATAAGTTTCAGCGACTGCGAGGACACCCCTGCTTTAAACCCCCGTGGCGAGTACGCGTCGACGTGAGCGAGGACAGCGACCCGACGTCGGTGCTCTCGTTGCTCGACGACGAGCACGCCCGCGACATCCTCGCAGCGGCGAGCACGGAACCCATGTCCGCCAGCCAACTGAGCGAGGCCTGTGACGCGTCGACGGCGACGGTGTATCGGCGAATCGACGACCTCACCGACCACGAGCTACTCGAGGAGTCCATCAACGTCCGGTCGGACGGCAACCACCACCGCGTGTACCGCGCGACGTTCCGCCGGTTCACGCTCGAACTCGACGACGGCGAGTACACCTCCGAGGTCGAGTGCGAGAGCGAGGACGTCGCCGACCGCTTCACCAGAATGTGGGAGGGACTGTGATGGACGCGCTCTACATCGTCAACGTCGCCGCGTCGTTCGCCTCGACGGCGGTCGGCCTGTTCATCGGCTACCACGCCTACCGCGGCTTCCGGCGCCACCAGAGCACCGCGATGCAGTACCTCTCCGCGGGGCTCATCCTCCTGACCGCGGTGACGTACACGGCC
This sequence comes from Halobacterium sp. R2-5, assembly GCF_011734195.1. NCBI lineage: Archaea > Methanobacteriati > Methanobacteriota > Halobacteria > Halobacteriales > Halobacteriaceae > Halobacterium > Halobacterium sp. R2-5. Next base: position 1,424,822 of record NZ_JAANTH010000001.1, on the reverse strand, counting down.
ACGTTCGTCGGCACCGCGCTGCTGCGGTACGGCTACGTCGACGCGAGCCTCGAGTCGCCGTTCCGGCTGGTCGTTCGGATGCTCCAGCTCGCGGGTCTGCTCTGTATCGCGTACTCGCTGTACCGCCGGCCGTCGTAGCTACCCGCAGCCGACGGACTCCGCCACGTCGAGGACGGCTTCCTCGTCGAGGTCTGTCGCGACCACCGAGTACCGCGTGTCTCCACAGGACCACAGCACCAGCTTCGCCCGCGAGGTGGTGACGTACTCGCCCTCCTGGCCGGCGACGGTGACGGCCTCCCCGGAGAGGCCGTTCGAGGTGTTCGACACGTACGCCATCTTGGTGACGGTGAGGCGCTCGCCGTCGCCGTCGACGTACTCGAGGCTCGCTCGCGTGGTGTTCCCGCCGAGGAACTGCGCCTGGTCGAACTCGTAGCCCTCGGGGACCTCGGGCTCGGGCACCGTGAAGTTCGCGCGCTCCCGGAGCGCGCTCGGGGAGTCGAACGTCTCCGAGGAGACGTTCAGCGTCTCCACCGTCGCGTTCTCCGGGGCGTCGAACTCGAAGGCGTCCTCGGGGAGGCCGCCGTTGAACGTGACGTTCGTCAGCCGCGCGGTCGTCTCGATGGTGCGGTTCCCGTAGTCGAACTTCCGGGACGTCTTCAGCGGGTAGTAGTACTCGCTGTCCAGCCACAGCGTCTGGTTCCCGGTGAGCGCGGCCTCCGAGACGGCGGTCAGTTCGAAGCCGTACGCGGTCCGGTCGGCGACGGTCTCCGTTCCGAGGTACTCCACCTCGAAGCCCTCGATGGCGTTCTCGGGAATCGACGGCCCCGTCCCGGTCGCCGGGACGACGGGGAGCGGCGAGACGCCGTCCGAGGGCTCTGCGACTTCGTCCTCGCGGGCGGCCTCGACGATGCGCGCGAGGTACGCCGACTGATTCCACTCGGCGTTCCTGCGGGTCCACGGGACGCGCGTAACCGTGTTCTCGTCGGCGTCGTACAGCATCGAGCCCGTCTCGTTGAAGACCGTGACGTCGCCCGCCCGCGACTCCGGTGAAACGACGCGCTGGTACTGCCGGTACCGGTCGCCAGTGAGGTCGATACGGACGTGGGCGCGCGTCTCGTTGACGCCGTCACCGGCGTCGACGCTGGTCACCTGGGACGCCTCGACAGTCTCCAGGGACGCGAACCGCCGCACGACGTCGTCGTCGGGCGGGGACTCCGCGTCGCCGGCGAGGGCGTCGATGCCGGCGCAGCCGCTCGTCACGAGGAGGGCGGCGACGGCCGCGGTGACCAGCGTGGAGCGCTCCATTCGTACCTGACGGTTCTCCTACTAGAAAATAAAGGAGGCGAAACTCTCCCCTACCTGCGCACCCGAGCCGCCGGTTGCGAAGTTCCTAAGGGCGTCTCCTCCTAACTCCCGGCCATGCAAGCGCTGGTCATCGTCGGCCACGGTTCGCACCTCAACCCGGGTTCCTCGGACCCGGCGTTCTCCCACGCCGATACCATCCGCGCCTCCGGCGCCTTCGACGAGGTCCGGGAGGCGTTCTGGAAGGAGGAACCGTCGTTCCGGGAAGTGCTGCGCACTCTGGAGTCCGAGGAGGTGTTCGTCGTCCCGCTGTTCATCTCCGAGGGCTACTTCACCGAACAGGTCATCCCCCGCGAGCTCCGCCTCGACGACTGGGACCCCGAGGACTGGGATTCGGACGGCACTGACGCCGACCACGTCACCGTGCGCGCCGAGGACGTCGACAAGACGGTCCACTACTGCGGGCCGGTCGGCACCCACGACTCGATGAGCGACGTCATCGTCCAGCGCGCGAAGTCCGTCACCGACGACCCGGACGTCGGGGACGGGTTCGGGCTCGCGGTCGTCGGCCACGGCACGGAGCGCAACGAGAACTCCGCGAAGGCCATCCACTACCACGCCGACCGCATCGGCGACTCGGGGCGCTTCGAGGAGGTGAAGGCCGTCTTCATGGACGAGGACCCCGAAGTCGACGACGTCACCGACTTCTTCGAGGCGGAGGACGTCGTCGTCGTGCCGCTGTTCGTCGCGGACGGCTTCCACACGCAGGAGGACATCCCCGAGGACATGGGCCTGACCGACGACTACCGCACGGGCTACGACGTGCCCAGCGAGGTCGACGGCCACCGTATCTGGTACTCGGGCGCCGTGGGGACGGAGCCGCTGGTCGCGGACGTCGTTCTCGAACGCGCCGCCGACGCGGGCGCGGACGTCGCGGACGCGATCGAGCGAGTGCGAGAGGAGACCGGCGGCACGACCGTCGAGAGCGCGGGGGACTGATGGCGGCGACCAGCCACCTCGACGCCGTCGAGGCGGCGCTCGTCGACGCCGCCGACGACGGCATCGACTTCGACGGCCTCGTCGTCGAGCGCGTAGATGACGGCTACCGCTGGGAGACTCCCGACGGGCAGGCCACGGTCGACGAGGACGGCCTGCGCGAGCGCGCCGACGACCCGTACGCGACGAACTGGTACTACTGGGAGCGCGTCGTCGAGGGCCGCGACACGCCGCGACGGGCGTTCCTGCGGTGGCTCGAAGCCGCCGACGACCTGTCGGTCCCCGAGCGATACGACGAGCTCCGGGGCGGCCACACACGCTCGTGGGGAGAGCTCGCAGTCACGGCAGTGCTCAGCGAGGGCGGCAGCCGGCGCTACGAGGTCCGCCACGAGGACGACGTCGGTGACGACGTAGACGCGTACACGGATCCCCTCGAAGCGCGCCACCTCGTGAAACACGACGACGAGGGGCGCTACCGACCGCTCTCGACCGCGCCGACGCTCCCGCACGGCTGGGCGTTCGTCGACTTGGACGGTTCCGCCCTCGTGCAGACGGTCGACTACATCTACCCGGCGACGGTGTCGAACTGGCACCGCGAGCGCGAGGGCGACCTCGACGTCGACCACTGGAGCGAGGTCGCGGGCCGCCAGTCCGGCATCTACAGCATCGTCGAACAGCTCGACGACGAAGCCCTCGAGTGGGCCGCGGAGGCCTGCTGCGTGGACTCCCAGTGCCTGAAGCGCCGCGAGTGGGACCGAAGCGAGGACGAGGAACTCGACGTGCCGCGCGGCGACGGCGAGTTCCCGTGCCGGGAGCCGTGCTCGCTGTTCATCGCCGCGGCCCGGAAGTTCACGACGCTCGAACGCGAGGAGACACGGGAGTACACGTTCGAGCTCACGCCCGCGGAGAAAGAACAGGTCGAGGACATCGTCGACGCGGTCGCCGACGGCCGCACGGACGAGATACGCGAAGCGGACGTCAACGAGGGCGCGAACCGCTACCGCGCGCGCTTCCTGCGCGCGAAGCGCATGGACGAGCACGGCCTCTCGGGGACGCCGACGTACCCCGAGGACCACGAGTAGCGGTTCCTACGTTCTCAGCACGTATCCCGCGACGCCGACGCCGCCGAGCACCGCGAGCGCGCCGACGGCCACGGCGAGCGCGTCGGAGCCGGCGAGCGCGATGGCGAGCGCGAACGCGACCGCGGCGACCGCGGCGGCCGCCGGGAGCGCGACGTCCGCGAGCGCCAGCGACTCCTCGTCGGGCTCGGGGGTGGTCTTCTCGGTGAGCGACTCGTCGACGGCGACGTCCGGCCCGCCGTCCTTGCGCTCGTCGGTCACCGTGACGTTCACGCGCGCCTGCTCGGCGCCGTAGCCCGTCGACAGCTCGACGTAGCCCTTCGCCGGCGGGTGGTCGGGCCGTATCGCGACTTCGACGCCGCGGGTCTGGCCCTCGTCGACGTACACCTGGGTCGCGGCGACGTCCGCGACCGCGGCGAGCGCGTCGTCAAGCTGGAGGTGGACGTGAATCGGGCCGCCGTGGTTCTCGAACACGAGGACGAACGACCGGTCCGTCTCCAGCGACGCCGCTTCCGGCTGCAGGTCTCGCGGGTGATCGCGGTTGAGGTGGACGGACAGCCGTTCGGGCACGACCGATGGATTGTCGCGGGGTTAGAAAAAGCTTCCCGAGGTCAGGCCGGCGCTTCCTCGCGCATGTCCGGCGGCAGGAGGTTCGGGATGCCGTCTTCGATGGGGTACGTCTCGCCGCACTCCGTGCACGTCAGCGTCCCGGCGAGGATTTCGCCGTCCTCGCGCTCCGCGGCGTCGAGTTCGAGGTCGTGTTTGTCCAGCGGGCAGCAGACGATGTCCACGAGGTCTTCTTTCATGCGCGGACCGAGGACGGCGCGGGCAAAAAGCGTGCGGGTTGCCCGGCGTTACTGCTCGAAGGGGTTCTGCTGGACGACGGTCTCCTCGCGGCCGGGGCCGACGCCGAGCGCGTACGCGGGCGTCTCGAGTTCGTCCTCGACGTACTCGACGTACTCGCGGGCCTCCGCGGGGAGCGCGTCGTAGCCCTCGGCGGCGACCTCCTCGGGGTCGAACTCCGGCCAGCCGTCGAAGCTCTCGAAGACGGGCTCGCAGTCGCCCCAGCGCTCGGTCGTCGCGGGCATCGAGTAGACGGTCTCGCCGTCGAGCTCGTAGGCGTGGCCGACTTTCACCTCGTCGAGGCCGGCGAGCACGTCGAGGTGGTTGATGGCGAGGCCGGTGAAGCCGTTCGCGCGCGAGGCGTGGCGGAGCATCGGGAGGTCGAGCCAGCCGACGCGGCGCGGGCGGCCGGTGACAGTGCCGTACTCGCCGCCCTCCTCGCGGATGTACTCCGCGAGGTCCTCGTCGTCGCCCGTGAGCTCGGTGGGGAGCGGGCCGGTGCCGACGCGGGAGAGGTACGCCTTCACGACGCCGACGACCTCGCCCTGGCCGACCGTCGTGGGTCCGAGGCCGGTGCCGGTGGCGGCGTAGCCCGCTGTCGGGTTCGAGGACGTGACGTAGGGGTAGACGCCGTGGTCGATGTCGAGGCTGGTGCCCTGCGCGCCCTCCAGCATCACGCTGTCGCCGTCGTCGATGCGGTCGGCGAGGTAGTCGCCGGCGTTGACGTCCATGCCCTCCTCGGCGATGCGCTCGCCGAACGCGCGGTACTGCTCGAACAGCGCGTCGACGTCGAACTCCTCGCCGGCGTCGCCGCCGTAGACGTCCTCGTAGAGCGCGCGCTTCTGCGGGACGGCGTACTCCAGGCGCTCGCGGAGCACCTCGGGGTCGAGCAGGTCGCCGATGCGGACGCCGCGGCGGCCGGCCTTGTCCTCGTACGTGGGGCCGATGCCCCGTCCCGTGGTGCCGGCGTCGAGGTCGGAGTCGGACTTGGCCTCCTCCTCGATGCCGTCGAGCACGCGGTGGTACGGCAAGATGACGTGGGCGCGTCGGGCGACGCGGACGTCCGGGTCGAGGCCGCGCTCGCGGAGCGCGTCGATCTCCTCGAACAGCGTCTCGGGGTTGACGACGCAGCCGTTCCCGAGCACGCCGGTCTTCCCGCGGACGGCTCCGGATGGGACCAGCGAGAGCTTGTACTCGTCGCCGCCGACGACGACGGTGTGGCCTGCGTTGTCCCCGCCCTGGTACCGGACGACGACGTCGGCCGCGTCGCCGAACAGGTCGACGACGCCGCCCTTGCCTTCGTCGCCGAGTTGCGACCCGACGATGGTGACGGTCATACCCGTGGCTTCCACCAGCGTCGTCAAACCGGTTACGGTCTCGTCGCCCGATATGTACACGAATTCGCATAGGTCGGTCGCGAGTACCACCCTCAGTTGGACGAACGACCAGTGTGGGGGCCGCTGGCGCCCTGGACGCAAGCGTTAACTGTTCTCAATGAGAAGCAGACGGTGTCGCCGTGCGGCCGACTTCTACGACAACATTTAAAAGCCCGCCAAGACAAGTTAACAAATGCCATGATAGACCGGCTTGAGAAGGAAGTCGATATGCTGGAGCGCCATCTGCAGGTCCTCCGCATGGTCATCGAGAACGAACCCATCGGCATCGTGAAGATGTCCAACGAGACCGGCTACCCCCACCACAAGGTCCGGTACTCGCTGCGCGTCCTCGAGGAGGAGAACCTCATCGAGCCGTCCTCGCAGGGAGCGATCACGACCGAGCGCACCAGCGAGTTCGTCGGCGAGCTCGACGAGAAGGTCGACAACCTCGTCGACAAGATGGAAGCGATGAAGATCGACGCCGCCGCCGAAGCCGAGTAACGTACCGACTCGTCCCGCTTACAGTTCCGGGACGGTGAGGTGGAACGCGTCGTTCCTGTCCTCGACGAGACAGAGGTGGTAGCCGGACTTCCGGCCGACTCTCACGTAACTCTCCCTGTCGTTACGGCTGAGGAAGCCGCCGCCGCCCGTCTCCTCGTTGGCCGTCTCCAGGGCCGCCGGCTCGAAGAACGACGCCGTCACGTACATCGCAGCGCTGAGCTCGTCGACGCCCTCCCGGACGGCCGTGGCGGCGTCGACGAGCGCGTCCATCTCCTCGCCCGTGACGGGCTCGCGTTCGGCGTTCAGCTCCGCGACGACCAGCGGCTCGCCCATCCGGTCGCGGAGCACCACGTCGAACGTCCGCGACGTCGCCCCTTCCTCGGTTTCCATCTCGACCGTGCCGTCGAGCTCCGCGCGGTCGACGTCCGGCAGCGCGTCGTAGAGCTCCCCGAGGCCGTCCGCGTGGCCGGCGTCCCGAATCTCGAACGGGAGCTCCCGGACCGCCCACGAGACGAAGCGGTAGGACGCCGACGACTCGAGGAACGACTCGTAGCCCTCGCCGTCGACGGTCGCGTCCGCCGCCTCGAACTGCGTGTGGTGGTCGATGCGGAGGTTCTCGTTGACGGCTTCGAGGTCCGTCTCCGGCCCGAGGTCGTCCAGCGTCGGCTTGCCCTTCGACCCGTACCGCACGAAGAGGTTCGTCCCGGACAGCGCCGCAGCTGGCGCGAGGTCGTTCTGCGGTGCCGGCTCTTCATCGCCGCCCGCGGCCTCGGCCGCCTCCAGTTCCGCTTCGAGCTCGTTCGCGCGCTCCCGGAGTTCGTCGCGCTCGGCCTCCAGTGTCTCCACGCGCTCGCGGAGGTCCGCGCGTTCGCCTTCGAGGCTGTCGATTCGCTCGGCAGCCTCCTCCAGCTTCGCGTCGCGCTGCTTGACCGCGCGCTTGAGCTTCTCGACGGTCGACCGGCGCTTCCCGCCGGACCCGCCCTTGCTCACGTTGCTCGACGACTGCGTGGACCGCTTGGACGGAGCGGGCTGCGAGCGCTCGGACTGCGAGGGCTGGGATTTGGTCGCGCCGCCGTCCGTGGACTCGCTCTTCTCGGGGTCGAGCGTCGGCACGGACTTCGCGTTCCGCCACTCCTCCTCCTGGTCGAAGACGCCCTCGTCGCCCGGCTGCGGCGCGTCCGCTTCGGCTCCGTTCTCGGCCGCGCTCCCTTCGCGCTGCGCTCGTGCATCCGGCTGCGACTCGGGAGCGTCCGGTTCCGGCTCCGACGTGTTCGGCTGTGATTTCGACGCCGCTCCCGCGCTCGCCGACGCGTCGGCGCTGTCGGCCGCGGACTCGGACGACTCACGCTCCGCGGCCGCGTCCACGGGTTCCGTCGGTGACGGGGATTGCGTAGTCGCGCGGTCTCTCGGTTCGGTCGTCGGCTCGTCGTCCGTCGCTGCCGGCTCGCTGTCCTCGGCCTGTGGCTCCGGCTCACGCTCGTCCGCGTCGGGTTCTGCCGGCTCCTCGCTGGCGGTCGCCCCACCCACGGCCCCGGCTCCGGCCGCGGCGTCCGCGCCGTCGTCCCCGTCGCCTTCCGGGGTCGGGAGGCTCGTGACGTTCACTGGGGACTTCTTCACCTCGTAGAGGCCGACCTCGTCGTCGGCCCGCTCGAACGCCTCGTCGCCCGTGACGAGTTCCTCGCTGGCGCCGACGAACGCCGCGCTCATCGAGCGCCCGCCGTAGTAGACCACGTAGTAGTCCCCGGAGAGGACGTTCTCGGAGAGCTCGATGTAGCCCGTGAAGTTCGCGTCCTCGAGCGTCTGCGCGGCCTCCGACAGCGGCGTGTCGTTCGTGTAGTACTTCGCCTGCGTCTCGCCGCCGCGCTCCTGCATCGAGAACAGCAGCGCGAGACTGGGGTGGGGGGCCTCGTAGACGGTCCCGGAGGCGTCCCCGAAGTCCGCGACGTCGCCCTCGAAGACGCCGATGACGCGGCCGTTCAACATGAACAACCACGTGTCGTCGGCGACGACCGCTCCCGAGAACTCCCCGTCCGCGAGGTCCTGGAGCTCGCGGAAGCCACCCGAGAACGGTCGGGAGTCCCAGGACTCCACCCGCTCGACCGTGTGTGCCTGCATACTCAGTGGAACGCAAGGAGCGCGTATAAGACTTTCCGGGGCGGACGAGCCGCTACGCAACCGTTCTGTCAGACGAGCCGACGACGTCGACCGAGTACAGTTACAGCTTGCTCGAAGCGTCGTCCGCGAGCTCCTGCATCCGCTTGCTGAGCCGGCCGGCGTTCGAGAACTCGTCCTCGCTCATCGCGGCCGCGAGCGCGTTCCCGAGCAGGAAGACGGCGTGCTTGTGCTCGCTCTTGGACTTGTGGACGTGAGAGGGCTCGACCTCGAGTTCCTCGTACGCCGCGAAGGCGTCGTCGTCGACGTTGTCGAACTGGAGGAACTGGTCTTTGATCTGGACCATCTGTTCGTGGAGGTCGAGGAGCTCGTCCTTGTGCATGGTTGGTCGAGATAGGGAATTCGGGGGTTTAAGCGTTGTCCGCGACTGCGTACCACGCGCGCCGCGCGAGCGACGCGGGAGAAGGGGGAGACGAACGAGCCATCCGCGAGCGGCGCCGAATCAGAAGACGTACTCGTCTTCGTGGCCCATCATGCCGCCCTCGCTCTCCAGGCCCGCGCCGTCCTCCTCGTCGCTCGGGCCGCTGGTCTTGTACGCGCGGATGCCCGAGGACAGCAGCTGCTCGACGGCCTCCTCCTGGCTGACGAACTCCCCCTGTTCGACGAGCTGTGCGATCTGCATCTCGATCTGGTCCGGGATGTTGACTTCTATCTGGGGCATTGTTCTGGCCGGGGCTTCGCCGCCACTGTTCTTAAGCCTGACGGGGGGCGGGCCCGCGGCCGTCCCTGCGAATCAGCCCCTCCCTCGGCTGAATTCCCGAAACCGGCCGCCTCGGCCCGAGTCGGTAGGAATACGTGGCCGCGACGCCTACTGCGGTCCATGAGTGTCGAGGACGTCACGGACCTCTACGAGGAGTTCGGCGACGACCGGCTGCCGCCCGGCCAGCGCGAGACCTCGAAGTTCCCCGTGCTGTCGAAGGGCGGCACGCCGAAGTGGGACCGCGAGGACTGGACGTTCACGGTCACGGGCGCCGTCGACGAGGAGCTCTCGCTCTCCTACGAGGAGTTCCGCGGCCTCGACAGCGTCACGCAGCGCCAGGACTTCCACTGCGTCACCGGCTGGTCGAAGTTCGACTGCGAGTTCACTGGCGTCACGTTCCCCCACCTCGCGGAGCTCGCGGGCGTCCACGGCGACGTGACGACGGTGATGTTCCACGCGCTCGACGGGTACACGACCAACCTCCCCCTGGAGGACTGCATGCGCGACGAGGTCCTGTTCACGTGGGCGTTCGACGGCGATGACCTGCCGGCCGAGCACGGCGGCCCGCTGCGCGTCGTCACGCCCCACAAGTACGCGTACAAGGGCGCGAAGTGGGTCGACGGCGTGGAGTTCCTCACGGAGCCGGAGCGCGGCTACTGGGAGAAGCGCGGCTACTCGAACACCGCCGACCCGTGGGCCGAGGACCGGTACAGCTAGGGGCCGGCGCCGCCGAAGGAACAGGCTATTAGTCGCAGCGTCCTGAACCACGACCAATGAGTTCTCTGTCCGGCGAAGCGGCCGCCCGCGGGGCGGCCGTGAGCAGGAGCTGCCGGGTGGCAGACGTCTCCTATCGGGCGTTCCTCGCGGCCCGGGACGCGCCCCGCATCCACTGGGCGGACCCGGACGGCCTGGAGCTGTCCGGCTGTGGCGCCGCCGCGACGGTGACGGCGGCCGGCAGCGACCGCTTCGGCGACGTGCGCGAGTGGGCGACGGCGCTGTTCGACGACCGCGACCACGACGGCCCCGCGGTCGCCCGCCCCCGACTGCTCGGCGGGTTCGCGTTCCACGACGACCACACGGCCGAGGGCACGTGGGCGGGGTTCCCGGCCGCGCAGTTCGTGCTCCCGGAAGTCCAGCTGGCGAGCGCGGGCGAGGAGACGTGGCTGACGGTGACGCGAGCGGGCGAGGCCGTCGACCCCGAAGCCGTCGACGCCGCCCTCGACGACGCCCGCGAGCAAGTGGAGTCGTTACCAGCGATGCGGCCCAGCGGTCCGCGTCCGGGCGTCGAGGCGACCACGCCGACCAGCGACGAAGCGTCGTGGCGCGAGCAGGTCGAGCACGCCGTCGAGCGCATCGAGGCCGGCGACCTGCGGAAAGTCGTACTGGCGACCGCGCTGCGCGCGGACCTCGACGGCGACCTCGACCCCCGCGACCTGCTGGAGCGGCTGCGCCAGTCGTACCCGTCGTGTTTCCGCTTCCTCGTGGAGCCGATCGGCGACGCCGCGTTCCTCGGCGCGACGCCCGAGCGCCTCGTGACGCTCCAGGACGGGAGCGTGGAGACGGTCGGACTCGCGGGCTCGGTCGGCCGCGGTGACACGCCCGAGGCGGACGCCGACCTCGCCGCGGAGCTCCGGAACAGCGAGAAGCTCCGCCACGAGCAGCGCCTCGTCACGGACACCGTCGCCGACAGCGTCGCCGCGTTCGGCGACGTTTCCGTGGGCGAGCGCAGCGTCCGCAAGCTCTCGAACATCCAGCACCTGAGCACGCCCATCGAGGCCGACGTCGGCGCCGACACGCACGTGCTCGACGTCGCCGAGGCGCTCCACCCGACGCCGGCCGTCGGCGGACTGCCGCCGGAGGCCGCCCTGGACGTGATTCGGGAGACGGAGACGTTCGACCGCGGCTGGTACGCCGCGCCCGTCGGCTGGTTCGACGCCGACGGCGACGGCACGTTCGCGGTCGCGCTGCGCTCGGCGGTCGCCCGCGACCGCTCGGTGACGATGTTCGCGGGCAACGGCATCGTCGCGGACAGCGACCCCGGCGAGGAGTACGAGGAGGTCCAGCTCAAGTACCAGCCGATTCTCGACGAGCTCCGCCGATGACCGCGCCGAACCGGAACGCGCTGTGGGCGCGCGCTATCGTCGAGGAGCTCGTCCGCGCGGGCGTCGACGCCGTCTGCGTCTGCCCGGGGAGCCGCTCGACGCCGCTGACCGTCGCGCTCGCCGAACACGACGACGTACGGGTGTTCTCGCACCTCGACGAGCGCTCGGCGGCGTTCTTCGCGCTCGGCCGCGGGAAGCGCACTGGCGAGCCGACGCCCGTGGTCTCGACGTCCGGCACCGCGACGGCGAACTTCCACCCCGCAGTGATGGAGGCCAACCAGGCGCGGGACCCGCTGCTCGTCCTCACGGCGGACCGCCCGCCGGAGCTCCGTGACTCGGGCGCGAACCAGACCGTCGACCAGACGAAGCTCTACGGCGACGCCGTCCGTCACTTCCGAGAGCTTCCCGAACCCGAGGCCGACGACCGGAAGCTCCGGTCGCTTCGGACGTCGGTCTGCCGCGCAATCGGCGAGACGACGGGCGCGAACCCGGGACCCGTCCACCTCAACGTCCCGTTCGCGAAGCCCCTCGAACCCGTCGAGGTGCCGGGCGACGTGCCCGAGAACTTCGCGGACGGCTTCCCGCTCGCTGCGGAGGGCCGCGACGGTCCCTACGTCTCCGTCCACCAGAACCCCACAGCCCCCGACGCCGCGACGCTCGACGCGCTCGCGGGCGCCGTGGAGTCGGCTGACCGCGGCCTCGTCGTGGCCGGCCCGGACGACGCCCACGGGCTGACCGCGGACGCGGCCGCAGAACTGGCCGACGCGACCGGCTTCCCGGTATTCGCGGACCCGCTCTCGGACGTTCGGTTCGGTGAGCACGTCCCCGACACCTCGGTGGTCGGCGGCTACGACGGCTTCCTCGCTGCCGACGTGCCGGCGCCGGACGTCGTCGTGCGCTTCGGCGCGTCGCCGACGTCGAAGCCGCTGCGGAACTACCTCCGTGACAGCGGCGCCCGCCAGTTCCTCGTCGACCCCGCAGGCGGGTGGCGAGAGGCGACGTTCGCGGCGTCGGACCTCGTCGTGGCCGACCCGACCGAGACCGCTTACGCACTCGCCGAGCGCGTGAACCGCTCCGCGGGCGACTGGGCAGACCGAGTCAGCTCTCTCGAAGCCGACTACTGGGACGCCGTCGACCGCGTCGAACGCGACGCGCTGCTGGAGGGCGACGTGGTCGCCGCGGCGGCCCACGACGCGCCGGACTCCGCCACGATCATGGTCTCGAACAGCATGCCGGTCCGGGACCTCGACAGGTTCGCGCGGCCGCGGGAGGCGGAGCTGACCGTGCTCGGAAACCGCGGCGCGTCCGGCATCGACGGCATCACGTCGACGGGATTGGGCGCGGGCAGCGCCACGGACGACCCGCTCGTGGTGCTCACGGGCGACCTCGCGTACTACCACGACTCGAACGGCCTGCTCGCGCTCGACCGCTGCGAGGTGGACGCCACCGTCGTCGTCGTGAACAACGACGGCGGCGGCATCTTCCACATGCTCCCCATCGAGGAGTTCGAGCCGCCGTTCACCGAGCAGTTCGTGACGCCACACGGCCTCGACTTCGAGCCGCTCGGGGACGTCTACGGCTTCGAATTCGCGCGTGTGGACACGCTCGACGACTTCCGGAACGCCTACCGGGAGTCCGTCGGCAGCGGCGGCACGCAGGTCGTCGAAGTCGCGACGGACGGCGAGGCCAGCCACCGGGAGCGCGAGCGCCTGGAAGCCGCCGTCGCCGACGACCTAAACGACTAAGGCGCTCCTCCGAGCAGGTCCGGGCGATGCCCTCCACGACGACGCAACTCGCCGCGCTCGCCGTCCTCGTCGGCGTGCTCGGACTGCTGTACGTCGGTGCTATCGCCAACGAAATCATCGTCGGTTTCGGGTTCGCAGTCGCCTGCGGGGTAGTCGCCGTCCTCCTCTACGCGGGTGGGACGAACCGCGAGACCGTCGCCGCGGTGACGATGGGCGCGTGCGTCGTCTACGGCGTGTTCACGCTCCAGTTCCCGACGGCGGTCGTCGCGGCCTGTGTCGTCTACCTCACGCTGTGGGTCACCGACGAGGACGGCCCGTTCGACGCCACGCCGCCCGCTATCATCCCCGAGCAGGCGCTCGACGACGGCGACGGAGCCGCCGGACGAGACGGCGAGCCCGCCGAGTAAGGAACCTTTTTGCGCCGTCCGCGCCCGTTCTCCGGTATGGTCTCGGACATCTTCGACGCCGACCGCTGGGAGCCGGTCGCGGACTGCGACTTCGAGGACATCACCTACCACCGCGGGACGGACGTCGACGCGGTCCGCATCGCGTTCGACCGCCCCGAGGTGCGGAACGCGTTCCGCCCGGGCACCGTCGACGAGCTCCACGAGGCGCTCGACCACGCGAAGCGCCAGACGGACGTCGGCTGCGTGCTCCTCACGGGGAACGGCCCGAGCGAGAAGGACGGCGGCTGGGCGTTCTGCTCCGGCGGCGACCAGTCCGTGCGCGGCGATTCGGGCTACGAGTACCGCGGCGACGACGAGGCCGCCACCGAGGAGGACGAGACGGTGCGGAAGGCGAAGGCGGGCCGCCTCCACATCCTCGAAGTGCAGCGCGCGATTCGCTTCATGCCCAAGCCCGTCATCGCCGTGGTCCCGGGCTGGGCGGTCGGCGGCGGGCACTCGCTGCACGTCGTCTGCGACATGACGCTCGCGAGCGGCGAGCACGCGAAGTTCCTCCAGACCGACCCCGACGTCGCCTCCTTCGACGCGGGGTTCGGGTCGGCGTACCTCGCCAAGCAGGTCGGCCAGAAGAAGGCCCGAGAGGTCTTCTTCCGCGGGAAGACGTACTCCGCCGAGGAAGCCGCAGACATGGGGATGGTCAACGAGGTCGTCGCCCACGACGACCTGGAGGACGTCGCGCTGGAGTGGGCCGACGAGGTGTCGTCGAAGTCCCCGACTGCGGTCCGGATGCTGAAGTACGCGTTCAACATGGCCGACGACGGCCTCGTCGACCAGCAGGTGTTCGCGGGTGAGGCCACCCGCCTCGGCTACATGACCGACGAGGCGAAGGAGGGCCGGGAGGCGTTCATGGAGGGCCGCGACCCGGACTTCTCGGACTACCCCTGGTACTACTGACCGCGCGGCACCGACCGCTGTGGTCGTGCTTCGGCGACGGAAAATGAGAGGAGAGGGATCGGTCGTTCGTCAGTGGCGGTTCGAGTGTCCCCGGAGCGGGGCGACTACAGGTACTCGTCGTCGACCGGGATGCTGTCCTCGTTCACGCGATTGAACTCGACGGCGGTGAGGTTCCCGACAGGGTCCAGCAGTTCCCACTCGCTCTGAACCGTGTAGAGGGCGTCAGTCTCCACTTCGGCGTCCGCCTGCGGGAAGAAGAGGAACTCGTCGTCGGTCCCGAGGTACTCGGCGTGCCTGGTGTTGTAGTCGGTGAACATGCCGCTCTCGTCGATGTCCTCGGGCACCCACCCCTGGGGGCCGGACGTGACCCGGAAGATCGACCCGCCCGAGAAGTTCCGCGGACGGATGGCGCCCTCGCCGCCCTCTTCGAGGATCTCGATGTCGTCGTCGTCCACGAGGTCGAACGGGAACTCCTCGTCGCCGAGCGGCTGGAACTGAACTTGGACGATCCCCTCGGCGCTACCGCCGTCGACGAACTGGAGGTTCTCGTTCAGCTGGTAGAGTTCCCCCTCCTCGACCTGCACGCCGTCGGGAACGAAGAGGATGACCTCCTCGTTGGTGTTGAAGTACTCGACGATCCGCACGGAGGCGTTCTCCAGGGGGGCTCCGGAGTCGCCCTGGAGAGCCGGCTGGTCCTCCAGCTCCGGCGACTTGACGCGGAAGACGGTGTCCGGCCGCGCTTCGTCGTTGAACATCCACGCGTCCATGCCGTCCTGGCTGCCGCCACCGTTGCCGTCGCCCTCCTGGGCCACCGCGCTCCCCGAGAGCCCGAGCAGGGAAGCGACGGTCGCTGCACCGCCGGCTCTGAGTACTGAACGACGCGAGCTCGCGAGATTCTCCGCTGACTGGTTGTTTCGGGTCATAAGTCGGAACACCCGCGAGTATCAGTTCGACTGCGAGCCGGAAAAGGCGCCTAGATAGTTGTGCGAGTAGCACTGGCTTTGTTTCCGCTGGATGCCGCCTACCGGCCGATCCGTCGACCGGCGCGATATTCGCGGGACTGGAATCGACTAGACCGGTCTTTTCCGCGCCTGGCGAACGCCTAACTGTCACTTACTCGTCTGCAGTGGGTGGTGACGACAGCCCCACCGTGCCAGCAGTAGCGAGGGCCGGCGACCGACTTCTCCACGGCCAGTGTCGAAGCCTCATCGCCCGTCGCCCGCCACCGCGGAATCGGTGCGCTGGTCGCCGGTCGGGTCGACGAACGGCGAGCCCGTAGTCTCGACTGGGGGCTCCCGGGGGAGCACGATGCGGAACGTCGAGCCGTCCGGCCCCGTCTCCACGAGCTCGATGTCACCGCAGTAGTGGTCGAGGAGCCGTTTGACGAGGTAGAGGCCGAGGCCGTGGTCCGCGGCGCGGCGTGACGGCCGCTCGAACAGCGTCGCCACCTCGTCGTCGGGGACGCCCGGGCCGTCGTCGGCTACCTCGACGGTGACCGAGTCGTCGTCCACTCGCCCACGAATCTCGACGTGCGGCGTGTCGCTGTCGTTGTGTTCGACCGCGTTCGCGAGCACGTTCCCGAACACGCGCGGGAGCAGGGCGTCCGCGTGGACGTACGCGGCGTCCGGGAGGTCCGTCTCGACGACGACACCGCGATCGAGGTCCGAGAGCTTCGCGGCTTCCTCGCGGACGACCTCGGCGGCGTCCACGCGCTCGAAGTCCGTGCGCTCCTCGGTCGCGTGCAACAGCACGCGGACGTCCTGGACGACCCGGGTCACTTCCTCGCTCTTGCGGTGTATCGTCTCGCTGTACTCGTACCCGGGCGTGCCCGGGTCGTGTTCGTCGCGCAGCAGTTCCGCGTAGCCGGAGATGACGTTCGACGCGTTCAGCACCTCGTGGCGCAGCAGGCTGTTGAGGTAGTCCAGCAAGTCCCGCTGGACTTCGAGGTGTTCGGCGCGGACGGCGCTTCGCTCGGCCGCCGTCGCCTGCTGGATGGCGCGCGCCTCGGTCACGCCGACGACGACGCCGACGCCCGCTCCCACGGCGACCGCCCACCGCAGCCACCCGACGGCCAGCAGCGCCGACGCGACCGGCAGGACCGCCATCAGCGCGACGTTCAGGAGGAAGAACGCGGCGGTGCCGGCGATGGTCCACCGCCACACGCGCTCGTAGCGGCTCTCCTCGACGGCGCTGCGTTCGAGCCAGCCGCCGGCGTACGCGACACCGGCGACGAACGGCACGGTCGTCAGCACGCCAACGACGAACTCGCCCGCGAAAACCGTCGCAGTCGTGTTCGTCAGGCTGCCGGCCCAGATCCGCACGGCGACCTCGCAGACGACGACCAGCACTAGCGCACCGCTCAGCGCGCGCAGCAGGTCGGGAACCGAGCGGCGCGAGCGCAGCGACAGCGCTGTCATTCCGTCAGAAACGAGCGGCCCGTATCATAAATTCCCGGTTCGTCTCCACGACCCGGGAACGCGAGCGACGAACGGACGCGCTGAGGGTTTCGGTTGCCGGCCGAGACGACGAATTTTTCCGTAGCCCACCGCTGAGCGCAGGCAAGATGTACGGAGCAGTGCTTCGACGGCCGAGCGGCGGTGCTCGGCATCGCGCACACGATAGCTGCGGAGCCGACGCTGTGACGACTGCACCGTTCTCATGACTGGACGCTTCTGGTACCTCCTCGGTCTGGACGACGCGACGTGGCCCGAGCGCGCGCTGTTCGGCGTGACGATGGCCGCGATGGTGGCGCTGGCCGCGTTCGGGTTCGCACGCCCGAGCGCGCTCACGTCGATACTGAACGGCGCCTTCGACTGGGTGCTCACGTACTTCGGCTGGTGGTTCATCCTCCTCGGGTTCGTGTTGCTGTTGCTCGTGCTCGGCGTGACGTTCTCCCGGTACGGCCGCCTCCGCATCGGCGGCCCGGACGCCGAGCCCGAGTTCGACACGTTCTCGTGGCTCTCGATGGTGTTCACCGTCGGGTTCGGCGCCTCCATCCTCATCTGGGGGGTCGGCGAACCCATCTCCATCGTCCAGAACCCGCCGCCTAAGCCCTACCCCGTCGAGGGCGCGTCCATCGAGTCGCTCGCCCTCGCGTTCATGTTCGTCCACGAGGCGTTCCCCGGGCTGGCGATGTGGTACCTGCCCGTCGCGCTCGCGTTCGGCATCATCGTCTACACGCAGGGCGTCGGCCAGTACAAGGTCTCCTCGATGCTGTCGGGCATCGTCGACCCCGACTCCTACCCGGGCTTCCACTGGACCGTCGACCTCGCCGCTATCGTCGCGAGCATCGGCGGCATCGCCACCACGCTCGGGTTCAGTTCGCAGACGATGGCCGCCATCCTCGGCGGCGTCTTCGGGCTCGAAGCCCGCGCGCTCACGTACGGCATCTTCGCGCTCATCGGCGCCGTCTTCCTCACGGACGTCTGGCTCGGCCTCCGGAAGGGCATCCGGAACGCCGCCCGCGCGACGATGGTGTTCATCGTCGCCGCGATGGCGCTGCTGGTCGCCGTCGGGCCGACCCTGTTCATGTTCGAGCTCGGTCTCGACGCCACGGGCGTCTGGCTCGGCAACCTCACACGGCTGATGCTGTACACGGACCCGATGTCCGCGGGCAACTGGGCCGCCAACTGGACCGGGTTCTGGTGGGCGTGGTGGGCCGCGTGGAGCATCTTCGTCGGGAGCTTCGTCGCCCGCGTCTCGAAGGGCCGGACCATCCGCGAGATGTTCGTCGTGCTCGTCGTCGCGCCCGCGTTCCTCTCCTGGATTCAACACCTCATCATCGGGGGCTGGGTGCTCTCCCCCAGCTACGTCGGCCCGGTCAGCGAGGCGTGGGCCGCCGACGGCATCCCCGCCGCCATCGCGACCGCGCTGAACATCACGCCGTACGGCACGCTGCTGGCGGTGCTGTTCGTGCTCGTCATCGCTGGCTACATCATCACGTCCCTGGACTCGGCGGTGTTCATGATCTCCGCCATCACGCTGGGCGACGAGAACCCCAACGCCCGCAACCGCGCGTGGTGGGGCGCGCTGCTCGCCGGCTTCGGGATGATGTCTCTCGAACTGCAGAGCTTCCAGGCCATCGAGGCGCTGTCCCCGATACTCGCGCTCCCGTTCACGCTGTTCCTCGTGGCGGTCGTCTACGCGAGCTACGTCGCCGCCCGCGACTACGCCCGCGGCCACGACCGCGTCGACGTCGACCCCGAGTCGCTGCTCTCCGAGCAGGACCGCGACAGCGACATCCAGCCCGCCGACGACGACTGACTACGCGGGCGACTCTGCGGGCGCGACGACGCTGTCGGTCCCGGAGACGACGACGCGCACGCCGTTCTCGTACTCTTCGTCGAGACCCGCCGACCAGCCGTGGACGGCCGCGAGCATCCGCACGTTCGGCAGCAGAATGCCGGCCTCGGCGTCCGGGACGGCGCTCCCGTACTCGAAGTACTGCTCCGAGTCCGCGTCTCCGGGCGGCCGGCCGTCGCCGGCGACCGCGAACCACTCGTCGCCGCGCTCGACGGTGACCTCGCTGGCGCCGTTGTGCGCCGCGAACTCGAACGCGCTCGCCAGCAGTTCGCGGAGCCGAGCCGGGTTCGCGACGACGGTCCCCTCGCCGTCGACGGACAGCGTCAGGTCGTCCACGTCGGCGTCCGTCCACGCGCCGTCGACGACGACACCGAAATCAACGCGCTCGGCGCCGTCGAGCGTCTTCCCGTGGCGCGCGAGCACGGAGAGGTCGTCGACGACCTCGGCCATCCGGTCGGCGGTCTCCGAGGCCGTCCGCAGCGAGTCGCGGGCCGTCTCCACGTTCCCGCTGTCGAGCGCGTTGCCCGCGACCGTGACGCGGCCGTCGACGATCTGGAGCGTGTTCAGCAGCTCGTGGCGGATGGCGGCCGCGAACCCCTCCAGCTGCTCGTTCTGGCGTTCGAGCTCGCGGCGCTTGCGCTCGGTGTCGGTGACGTCGCTGAACACGACCATCCGGCCGATGTCCGACTGCCCGAGCGAGAACGACGTGGCCGTCGCGAGGAAGTACCGCGTCTCGCCGTCCACCGCGCGCTCGACGACCGAGTGCTCGTCGCCCAGCGCCGCCTCGACTTCGGGGAGGACGTCCGCGAACCGGCCGCCCTTCGCGCCGTCGAGGGCGTCGAACAGCTCGCGGGCGCGGCCGTTGTACCCCCGGATTCTGTCGGCGTCGTCCAGATAGACGACCGCGTCGTCGACGCCGTCGGTGAGCTGGACGGCGAGGAACGCCTCCTCGTGGACGTACAGGACGCCGATGGCGAACGCCGCGACGCCGAGCGGCTCGTAGTTGACGTCGACGAGCAGCGGCGACGCGAACCCGACGATGTCGAAGAGCACGGGGAGCGCGGTCAGCGCGACGAGCGCGCCGAGCGGGCGCGTGTCGTAGTCCGCTTCGAGGAACAGCTCGAACAGCATGAAGAAGCCGACCGCCACGAGCGCGTACGACAGCCCCGCGACGACCCAGTGGATGGTGCCGTGCTGGACCGCGAGGTGCGGGAACGGCGACTGGACGGCCGTCGTCGTGAAGTAGAGCCCGTGGACGTGGTTCGTGAGCTTCACCGCGACGATGCCGACGTACGCGCCGACGGCCGCCCGGCGGTACGTGGGGTTGCGGTGGAACGACCGCCCCGTGTACGCCGAGCAGAAGTACAGCCACGCGCCCACCGTCGACAGCCCGACGACGAGGCTGAGGTCGTACGCGACGTACTTCAGGAGCCGCGACGGCGCGACGAGGAAGCCGAGCTCGAACAGCGCCCACCCGCCGCTACCCGCCACTACGCCCGCGAGCCCGCGCCGCGTGTCCGCGTCCGCGACCCGGAGCGCGCGCCGGAACGCGATAGCGCAGCCGAGCACCGCGGCGCCGAACGCGGCGACGTACACCGCGAAAACCGACCCACTAGGTAGCGTCATCTACCCGACCACGACGCTTCGGAGACTTATACGTGAGGCTCGCGGTATCTAACGTGATAACCGGGGCCCTCCGCACGGAACGGCCGGGACCGCCACCGCTATGGGAGCGCTCGCCCAACCCCGGGACATGACCGACACGGCTGACGTCTCCCGGCGGGAGGCGTGGCTCATCGCCGCGCGCCCGCACACGCTCCCGGTCGCGGCCGCCCCCATCCTGGTCGCAGTCGGGCTGGCGGTCCGCGACGGCGTGTTCGCGCCGCTGCCCGCGTTCGCCGCGTTCGTCGGCGCGGCGCTCATCCAGATCGGTACGAACTTCGCGAACGACTACTACGACGCCGTGCAGGGCGCCGACACCGAGGACCGCGAGGGGTTCACGCGCGTCACGGCGGGCGGGCTCATCGAACCCGGCGAGGTCAAGCGCGCGATGTACCTCACGTTCGCCGCCGCCATCCTCGTCGGCACGTACCTCGTCTGGGTGGGCGGCGTCCCCATCCTCGTCGTCGGTCTCGTGAGCGTCGCGTCCGGCATCGCGTACACCGGCGGCCCGTACCCCCTTGGCTACCACGGCCTCGGCGACCTCTTCGTGTTCGTCTTCTTCGGCGTCGTCGCCGTCACCGGCGCGTACTACGTGCAGGCCGCGAGCTTCGTCGCCGGCGTCCCGGTCGGCATCCCCGAGGGCTCGGTGACGCTCGTCTCGTTCGTCGCGAGCCTCCCCATCGCGGCTATCGCGACGAACATCCTCGTCGTGAACAACGTCCGCGACCGCGACGAGGACGCCACCACGGGCAAGCGCACGCTCGCCGTGCGGTTCGGCTACACGTTCTCCCGCGTCCAGTTCGCCGCGCTGCTCGTGCTCGCGTACGCCGTCCCCGTCTGGTTCTTCGCTCGTAACGGCAGCCCCGCGGTGTTCCTGCCGTACCTCTCGCTCCCGCTCGCCGCGAGCGTCACGAAGACCATCTTCACGCGGACGGACGGCGACGCGCTCAACCCCGCGCTCACGCGCACCGGACAGTTGCTCGCGCTGTACGCGCTCCTGTTCGGCGTCGGCCTCGCCGCATGATCCGGCGCTTCGCGCTCCCGCTCGCGCGGCCGCTGGAGACCGCCCGCGGCGCCATCGACGAGCGCCGCGGGTTCGTCTTCGCTCGCAACAGTGGTGTCGGCGAAGCGACCCCGCTCCCGGGCTGGACCGAGTCACTGGACGAGTGCGAGCGAGCACTCGAAGTCGCCGACGAAGCGGCGGACTGGAACGCCGCCCTATCCGCCTGCGAGGACGCGCCGGCGGCCAGACACGCCGTCTCGCTCGCGAAACTCGACTCGGAGGCCCGCGACGCGGACGCCTCGCTCGCCCGCTACCTCGCCGACGACCCCGCCGGCTCCGTCCCGGTGAACGCTACTGTCGGCGACGGCTCACCGGAGCAGACCGCCGACGAGGCGCGAGCGGCCGCGGAGCGCGGGTTCGAGACGGTGAAAGTGAAAGTCGGCGCGCGCTCCGTCGAAGCGGACGTCGAGCGCCTGCGCGCAGTCTGGGACGCGACCGACGTGACCCTCCGCACAGACGCGAACGGCGCGTGGACGCGCGAACAGGCCACCGACGCCTTCGACGCGTTCGCCGACCTCGGCGTCGAGTACGTCGAACAGCCGCTGCCGGCCCCAGACCTCGCGGGCCACGCCGAACTCCGGGGCGGCGACGTCGGCCTCGCACTCGACGAGTCGCTGACCGAGCACGCGCTCGCAGACGCCCTCGGCGCCGCGGATTACGTGATTCTGAAACCGATGGCGCTCGGGGGCGTCGACCGCGCGCTCACCGCCGCTCGCGAAGCCCGCGATGTGGGCGTCGACCCCGTCGTGACGACGACGGTCGACGCGGTCGTCGCTCGCACGGCCGCCGTCCACCTCGCTGCCGCGATTCCCGACGTGTCGGCGTGCGGGATCGCGACGGCCGACAGGCTCGCCGACGACCTCGCACCCGACCCCGCGCCCGTCGTGAGCGGCCGGATTCGCGTGCCCGATGCGCCCGGTCACGGGGTCGACCCCGCGGAGGTGGACGCGGATGCGTGACGCCGTCGCGCTCCAGGCACGGAGCAATCCCGGCGGGACCGCGCTCGTCGACGCCGCCACTGGCTCGTCGTGGACGTTCCGCGAGCTCGACGCTGACGTCGAGGAGACCGCGGGACGGCTCGCCGCGTGTGGCGTCCGAGGTGGCGACCGCGTCGCGGTGTTGATGGAGAACCGCCCCGCGTTCGTCCGGCTGGTGTTCGCGTGTGCCCGCCTCGGCGCCGTGCTCGTGCCGCTGAACGCCAGGCTCGCCGGTCCCGAACTCCGCGCGCAGGCCGAGCGCGTCGGCCCCGCGCTCGTCGTCTGCGAGAGCGACACCGAGGACGCTGCCCGAGCGCTCCCCGTGCCGGCGGTGAGCGTCGACGCTTCGAGTGACGTCGAGCGATTCGCCGCGCACTCGCCGGAGGCCGTCGAGCCCGCGGACCTGTCGTGGACGGACACGCGTGCCGTGATGTTCACCTCGGGGACCACGGGCGACCCGAAGGCCGTCCGGCTGACGTACGCGAACTTCGCCGCGAGCGCCGTCGCGAGCGCGTTCCGCCTCGGCGTGCTCCCCGGGGACCGCTGGCTCTGCCCGCTGTCGCTGTACCACATGGGCGGGCTGTCGGTCGTCCTTCGCTCGGCGCTCTACGGGACGACTGCGGTGCTCGCGCGCGGGTTCGACGCCGACGAGACGCGCGCGGCGCTCGCCGACTACGACTGCACGGGCGTCTCCCTCGTCCCGACGATGCTCACCCGGCTGCTCGATGCCGGCGGACTCCCAGACAGTCTGCGTTTCGCGCTCGTCGGCGGCGCGCCCACGCCGCCCGAACTCGTGGAGCGCGCGCTCGACGCCGGCGTTCCGGTCTGCCCGACGTTCGGGATGACCGAGACCACCTCGCAGGTCGCGACGCTGCACGCGACGGAGGCCGCCGACCGGCCCGACAGCGTCGGCCGGCCGCTGCTCGGCACGGACGTGACCGTCCTCGGCGACGACGGCGAGGTGCTGTCTCGGGGCGAGACCGGCGAACTCGTCGTCTCCGGGCCGACGGTCACGCCCGGCTACCTCTCCGCGGACGCGAACGGGGAGCGGTTCTGCGAGCACGGCCTCCGCACGGGCGACTTCGGGTTCGTGGACGCCGATGGCTTCCTCCACGTCGGCGGCCGGCAGACCGACCAGATCGTCACGGGCGGCGAGAACGTCCACCCCGAGGAGGTCACCGACGCGCTCCGCGACCACCCGGGCGTCGCGGACGCCGCGGTCGTCGGCCTCCCGGACGAGGAGTGGGGCGAGCGCGTCGCTGCGCTCGTCGTCCGAGAGAGCGACGGCGTGACCGCCGAGGACCTCCGCGCGTTCTGCGAGGACCGCCTCGCGGGCTACAAGCACCCGCGGACCGTCGCGTTCGCCGACGAGCTACCTCGAACTGCCTCCGGGACCGTCGACCGCGAGGCCGTCCGGGACGAGCTCGCCGGCGAGAACTAAGTGGCGGCGCGCCGTAGCCCGGGGCGTGTGTACGCTGGCATTCGCGTGGCAGGCGTTCGACGAGGCGCCGCTCGTGGTCGGGGCGAACCGCGACGAAGCCGTCGGCAGACCGTCCTCGCCGCCCGCCGTCCGCGGCGCGAATCCCGAGGTACTGATGCCGAGAGACGAAGACGCGGGCGGGACGTGGATCGGCGTGAACGAGCACCGCGTGTTCGTCGGCGTGACGAACCGCCGCGTCGACCTCGAAGGCGAGCGCTCGCGCGGCCTCCTCGTCACCGACGCGCTCGCCGCGGGGAGCGCCGACGACGCTATCGAGGTCGTCGAGCGCGAGGTCGCCGACCGCGCGTACGCGGGGTTCAACCTCGTCGTCGCCGACGAGAACGAGTGCGTGCTCGTCGAGTGGGACGGCGTGCTGCGGACGCACGCCTTCGACCCCGGAACGCACGTCGTCGTGAACGCCGGCTTCGACGACGGAACGGAGAAGTCGACTGCGATTCGGGACGCGCTGCGTGGTCACGACAGCGCCGCGGCGTGGCGTGACGCCGCGCGCGAGGCGCTCGCCGACCACGAGACCGACGCGTGTGTCCACCGCGACGGCTTCGGCACGCGCTCGTCGTCGCTCGTGACGGTCCGCGCGGACGGCGGCGTGCGCTACGAGTTCGCGGACGGCCCGCCGTGCGAAACCGAGTACCGGGACGTGGACGCAGCCCTCCCCCGCGGCGAGCAACGAGGAGACGGTCAACTTTAAACCGCGCGCACCCGGTTGTTCGTACATGAGCGCCGAAGTCACCGAGGCGGACCTCTCGGAGGACGAGCGAAGCGCGCTGGAGCTCGTCCGCGAGACCCGGGGCATCCACCAGAGCGAGTTCTGGAAGGAACTCGACGTCTCCTCGCGGAAGGGGAGCCGCATCGCGTCGAAACTCGAGGAGAAGGGGTTCGTGGAGCGCGAGGAGAGCGTCCACAACGGCAACACCACCTACCTCATCACGCCCGTCATCAAGGAGCGCGACCTCGACTTCTCGCTGCTGATGGCCGGGCAGATGCTGTCGCCGTTCGTCGGCGAGGAGGAAGTCGACGCGCAGAGCGACGCCTTCTCGCAGTGGATTATGAACCTCGCGTACGAGGACGACTTCGACCCCGAGCCGGAACCGGAGCCCGAACCCGAGCCCGAGGGCGGTCCCGGGCCGGGTCCAGGACGGGACTTCTAGCCGCGACGACCGCCGTCTCTGATTACTCTCGCAGCAGGACCAGCGGTACGCCGTCTCGTTCCCCCTCGACCTCCGTCGCGTACAGCGCCGCGAGCGCGGCCGCCGTTTCCTCGCTGATTTCCGCGCGCTCGCAGACGTCGACCCAGACGCGCTCGGGGACCGAGAGCACCCACGCGTCCGGCCGCCGCTCGACCAGCGGGTCGTCGCGGAACGCCTGGCGCCACTCGTAGACGAGGCCGTCCACCGTCAGCCCGGGGTAGTCTCCGATGGTCGCCTGGACGTCCTCGGCCGCCTCGCGCAGCGCCTCCGTGGCGACGCCACTGCCGGCGGCCACGTGCGCGACGGTCTCGTCGTCGAACGGAGTCACGCCTGCGTGTTCGGCGGCCGTGAGGAAAACGCTACGCACTCCGGCGGGAGCTGTCGCCGTCAGTAGTCGAGGTCGTCCGTCGTCGCGTCGATGACGAGCACGGCCGCCGCGCCGACGACCGCGGAGGCGAGCAGGACGCCCGCCCGGGTCGCAGTCCACTCGGGGGTCGCGTCGGTGATCTGGATGGCCGGCGCCCGCAGCGCGCCCGCCATGAGCGCGACGAGGAACGTCAGCGTCGCCGCGCGGTAGTGTTCGAGCGCCCACTCGACGACGCGCGCGAACGACAGCACGCCGACGACCGCGCCCCCCGTGAACACCACGAGCGTCGTCAACGGCTCTACGCTCGCGGCGACGTCGCCGTCGAGCGCGGCGCTCGTGACGTCGCTGACCGCCGACGTCATCGTGTCGTACATCCCGAACGTCAACAGCAGCAGCGACCCCGAGACGCCCGGCAGCACCATCGCGCAGATGGCGACGGCGCCCGCGAGGAAGACCACGGGGAGGACCTCGGGGAGCGCGCCGGACTGGGCCTGCCCGCTCAGGACGAACGCGAGCACGAACCCGACGACGCCGGCCGCGATTCGGCGGGGCGTGTCGACGGACACCTCACTGAGCAGCACGACGACCGACGCCGCGATGAGCCCGAAGAAGAACGCGAACGTCACGCCCGGGAAGTCCGCGATGGCGACGTGGACGAGGTTCGCGACCGTGACGACCGCGGTCACGACGCCGAATCCGAGCAGTGCGAGGAACGGCACGTCCATCCGGACGAGCGTCTCCGCGAACTCCTCGCGGGCGTCACGGCTGCCGAGTTTCGGCACGAGTGCGAGCAGGCCGAGCGCGTCCACCGGGTCGAGCGCCGCGATGGCGCCGACGAGGCGTTCGTAGATGCCCGTGATGAGCGCGATCGTCCCACCGGAGACGCCGGGGACGGCGTCGGCGGCGCCCATCGCCGCGCCCTTCAGGTAGACCGCCAGCCAGTCGCGTCCCGCCATCAGGCGTACCGGCGGGCGAGCGCGCCGACGACCGCTGGCGCCGCGAGCGCTGCGGCCGCGCCGAACGGCGACTGCGCGTCGACCGGCGCGCTACCCGAGTCCGCGGACGCAGTGGACGTCTCGGTCGTCACCGCGTCCGGCGACGCCAGCGACTGCGTCTCGTTGCTCGTGTCGTTCTGCTCCGCGCCTTCCGGGCGGTCGACGACGTGGCGCTCCAGGTCGACCTCGGTCGTGGTCTCCTCAGTGCCGAGGACCTGTCCCTCGGTGACGTCGGCAGTCGCGTTCCACTCGACGGTCGTCAGGTCCTCCGAGGTCGTCGGCCCCGTCGTGAACTCGTAGGGGCCCGCGCCGCGGACGGACGTGTTCGTGTAGCCGTTCTCGGGGCCGTACTCGTCGTAGCCGGTCGTCGAGTACGGGAGCGTCATCGTGAACTCGCCGTCCGGCCCGGTCTCGGCGCGCTGCGTGTACGTGAACTGCGGCGTCTGCCCGCCCTGCGAGAGGTCGGTCATGTTCAGCGTGACCGACGCGGTCACCGTCGTGTTCGCGGGCCCGGTGCCCTCGACGGTCGCGCCCTCGACGCGCTCGAAGAGCTTCACGCCGGTGTCGTCGCTCGACCCGATGAGCCGGTAGTGCTGGAGGGCGTCGACGTACTCCGGCGGGCTGCGCCCGTACCCACCGATCTGGGACGTGGAGTCGTTCGCCACGTACGCTTCGGCCTCACTCAGCGTGTCGAACTGCCGGAACGGGCTCTGCTGGCTCGCGTCGAAGACCGGCGCGCCGGGGTCGGACTCCCAGTCGACGACCAGCGGGTCGGGCTGCTTCGCGCTGCCGTGGTACTGGTAGAGCCGCACCATCAGCGACTCGTAGTACGGCTGCTCCCGGAGCTGGAAGTAGGGCTGGGGCTGCCGCTGGAGCTGCCCGTCGGAGAACTGGCCGGCGTACGTCTGCGTGACGTAGTCACGGTAGGTGAGATCTCGCGGGCCGTCGTAGAAGACCGTCGGCGCGCTGAACTTCTCCTGGGGCGAGACCATCTGGGAATCCACCGCGACGTAGCGCGTCTTCGCGTCGTCCTCGTTGACGACTTCGAGCGCGTTCGCGGCCTCCGTCTCGTTCTGCGCGAGCAGGAAGTTCGCGGCCTCACTCGCGTGCTGCTGGAACGGGTTCGCGACCGGGATGGTGTGGCCCTCGACGGTCATCCAGTGGCCGTAGTCCCACCACGACATCACGCCGTACGCACCCTCGGGGTAGTCGTAGTCGTCGGTCTGGCTGTACGTCCCGTAGTACTCCATCTGGTCGGCGTTGTCCGCGCCGCCGTAGGTACCCTGGTCGGGCGTGTTCTCGTCCATCCACTCCATCGCGTCGTCCCACACTGTCACCGCGCCGGGACCGTTCGACGCGCCGACTGTCGTCGCCGACTGCAGGGGCACCTGCTGGCCCTGGTTGTTCGTCAGTCGAACCGGGCTGGCGCCGCCGCCGGTCGCGGACGCAGCTACGGGTGCCGCAATGGGGACGAGCACCAGCAGGACGACCGCGACGACCGTGCCGACCTGGTACCAGTCGACGTCCTCGACCTGGGAGGCCGGCTTGTCGAGGCTCACGAAGCCGAGCACGACTTTGAGCACGTACGCGTTCAGCACGACGACCGGCACGACGAGGTAGTAGTTGAACCGCACCTGCGTGAACGCCGCCGAGGCGATGAACGCACCCCAGACGACCACGAGCAGTTTCTCCGCGTCGTACTCGCCGGTCACCGTGACCGCGAGCAGCGTGACGCCGACGATGGCGAGCGAGCCGAGCTGGCCGTCCACGCCGAAGAGCGTGCCGACCGCGTCACCGATGCCCGGCACCGCGAACACGAGACCGACCACGAGGACTGCGGCCGCCGCACCGCCGATGCGTCGCGGGTTGCCGCTGCGGAAGTGCGGTCGGAGGAGAATCCACGCCGCGCCGAGGAGCGCCGTGAAGAACGCGAGTCCGTACTCGAGGAAGATGACGCCGAACATTCCCAGGCCGTAGCGGCCCGTCCGCGAAAGGAACGGCTGCGCCTCGCCGATGGTGCGGGTCGCTGCGCCGGCACTGAAGCCGACGAAGCGCAGGAGATTCGACTGGAGCATCCCCCAGAAGTTGGGGAGCACGACCGTCGTCACACCGAGCGCGACGACGAGGATACCCAACACTGCGAGCGGGTACGTAGTGGCGTCGAGTTCACGGTTGTCCCACTCGCGGGCGAGCCACGCCAGGAACACCGCGCCGACACCGACTGCGATCGAGAACAGCGGCTGGAGGATAGAGAACTGGGACGGAGAGAAGGAGAGCGTCGACAGCGGCACCAGCATCAGGAGGCCGGTTGTCACCGAGCTGACGGCGCCGACGACGGCAACGTGGTCTGGGCTCGTGCCGCTGTAGTAGTCGCTTGTCAGCTTCACGAGGTAGAACACGCCGAAGATGCCGACCAGCAGGATGCCGGGCGGCCACACCCACATGTAGGCCGCGGTGGCGGCGCCGGCGAGGACGCTCCAGCCGACGACACGGCGGAGGCCTGCGACGTCACGGTCGAGGAACTGCTCGTAGACGGGTTTCTCGCGTTCCGCGACGGCGAGCGCGACCATCGTCGCGAGGACTGCGAACGCCTGGAACAGCGGCTCCGCGCCGTTGTGGTCCGCAGCGCCGACGAGGCTCCGCGAGAGGAAGTAACCTGGAAGGAGTCCGAGAATGACTGCGGCGAAGACGCCGCCGAGCCGGCCGCCCAGACGCTTCCCGATGAGGTACGTCGGAATCGTGAGTAGTGCGGCGAAGACCGGCGGAGCGAACAGCAGTGTCATCGAGACGGTCTCTTGGGAGGGGCTGCCGAGCCCGACGAGAAGTGCGACTGTCGCGACGATTTGGTCGAACAGCGTCCCGAACTGACCGACGCCCACTCCGGTTGGGAACCCGGTCCAAATATCGTATGGCATCGTCGACGGCCAGTTCTGGACCGTGTACATAACCTGCCGGAAGTGGTAGTACGCGTCGTTCCCGGAGAAGTACACTTCGCCGTTCTGCGTGAAGTTCTCCCACGCCTGCACGCGCACCCAGAACATGAACGCGAGGACAGCGCCCAGCACGGGTACGTGGTACCAGTTTTCGAGAGCGTCGAGGGCTGAATCGGGCGTCGTGGAGGAATCCCTCGATGCCTCGTTCGTCTCGCTCATTGGTGGTAGGGACTGACAGCGGGCGAATAAGCCTTGTGAAGTTGTGGAACTGGGTAACCGCCAACATCGATGGTTTTAGCAGTACCCGAGGTAGATACCGGAATCAATGGAGACTGCGGTAGTTCACGACGGAACCATCCACCCGGGCGGTGCGGTGAACGTCGTCACGGAGGCTGCTCACGCCCTCGACGCGGACCTCTACATCGGATTCTCCGGAAAGGACTGGAGTTGGTGGGAAACTCGGGTTCCAAACGAGGTTACGCTTCTCCGGAAAACATCACGGAGCGGCACGCTCAACGATATCAGGACTGCCCGGTCGATTCTCAACCTCGACCTGCGAGAATACGATCTCGTGCTATCGAGTGGTCCGGCCACGAAATTCTTCCAGCCGTACGATGACCAACTCCACGTCCACTACCTCCACCATCCGCCGCTGGCATCACTGTGGTTCACTGGCGGCCTGTTCTCCTATCTCGTCAAGATAGTTGACCGGATCGAAACGTCCGCAATCCCACACCTGATCGCGAACAGCGAGCTCACGTCTACCCGCGTCTTCCGGCAGTACGGTCAAGGCGTCGACCGTGTAATTCCACCACCGGTGGACGTGGAGCAATTCTCGTCGGACACCGAACGAGTCGAGTCACAGCTCGTGATGGTCGGCCGACTTGAAGACCGAAAGCGCCCGCGTGTGGCTGTCAACGCGATGCAAGAACTACCGGACTGTACACTCAAGCTGGTCGGCGACGGCCCGCTGCGCGAGGAAATCGAACGGACCGCTCCGTCGAACGTCGACATCCTCGGGTACGTCGACGACCAGACCCTCAGGTCAACTATTGAGGAAAGCGCTGCAGGAGTTTTCTTGGCGGAGCGAGAGGATTTTGGCATCACGCCAATCGAATACATGGCCGCAGGCACGCCGGTGGTGGGTGTTGACGAACCGAACACGAACAATCAGGTTGACGAGGACACTGGCGTCCTAGTCGAACCGACACCCGAAGCCGTCGTGACCGGAATCCAGGACGTGCTTCGGGGAGACTGGGACCGACAAGTGCTCCGGAACCGTTCATATGACTACAGTACGGAGCGGTTCCGCGCGGACTTGCGCGAGTTCGTCGAAACGGTGTACTTTTAACGATTCCTTGCCAGAGCTAGGCCGTCGAATGGTCCGATCGGACTTCGAAATACAACCAGAGCCAGTCTTCCTATACTACGACCCCCATCCAGTCCACGAGAAGATGGCGGAGTGCGTGGGCGCCGAGATGGTACAGTGTCAGACTGGCAGCCCGATTGACCGGATTCTCGCAGGCCGAAGCCATGATTTCGGTGACCGGCCGGTCATTCTCGAAGGAGGCGTTCCACTCGCCGAAGGCACCGTCCTGAAGGCGCTGGGAACGTCGGGGCCGGTGATCGCACTCGGTGCTGATTCGACGTACCACGACATCGTCGACCCGCTGCCGAGTCGTAGTCGAACGAGTCGGTTCACGCATCGATTCGCGCAACGGTTCGTCGATGGTACACTTGCGGTGAGTGAGCGCATCGCCACCATTGCCGAACGATTCACTGACGGCCCAGTTCGAGTAACGCACCCGTTCATCGAAGCCAATCGGTACTCGCTACTTCGCGAACTCGATTCATCGCTCGATGGAACTCGGATACTCTGTGTCGGGAAGTACCGAGAGAAGAACGGACAGGACATCCTCGTGGACGCGATGCCGCGAGTCGACGCCGACGTGACTGTTGACTTCGTCGGTCCCGACACGACGGAGATCAGCGAAACGGACCAGATAACGACCCACGGGTTCGTGAGCGAACAGCGGCTCGTCGAACTGTTCGAGTCCGCGGCGCTGATGGTATTCCCAGCGCCAGTCGGAGCGTTCCCAGTGGCGACCCTAGAGGGACTCTGCGCGGGCCTACCTGTCGTCACAACGCCGGGTGTCGGCACGGCTACGCTCGTACGGGGCGTGAACGGGCGCCTCCTTGCGGACCCGACATCGGTGGACGTGGCGGACGCCATCGACTGGTACTTCTCGCTCCCACAGGAGCGGCGCGCTGAGCTCGGTCGTCGTGCAGCAAACTACGGCTCTGGGTTCGACGAGGAGACGGGACTGGACTTGTTTGCGTTCCAGCTGAGAAACCTCCTCGCCGACCTGGGATACGACACCACCACAAATGACTGAAAAACAAAACATCGTTCTGGTTTCGTGGGACAGCGTCCGTGCAGACCACTTGCCGCTGTACGGGTACGACCGGGAGACGACGCCGACGCTCAGCGCGATGGCCGAGGACGGCCTGGTGTTCGACGACCCGCAAGTGCCGGCTGTCGGGACGCCAGCGAGTTTCACCGGAATGTTCTCCGGCAAGCACGCCAGCGGAAGCATGGAGTACCCGAACCCCCAACACTGGCGGGAGGCAAATGCGGACCGGAAACTCCTCCAAGAGTACCTTCAAAACGAGGGGTACTATACGGGTGGTTTCCACTTCAACGCGCTCGTGAGCTCCTCGTTCGGCTGGGACCGCGGCTGGGACGTCTACGAGGACCACATGTGGGACGAGGACGACAGCACCGACTCCGGCTGGAAGAAGCGCATCTACGAGGCGCTCCAGAAGGTAGACATGGCGAACTTCGCTGTCGACCTCAAGCGAACGGCTGCCGGGAAGAAGCCGCCCCACTGGGAGAAGATGTGGGACGACATCGCCGAGTTCGTCGAGGATGCGCCGGAGCCATTCTTCCTTTGGGTACTGCTGATCGACACCCACCATCCCTACTACCCCCCACCTGAATATCAGGAGTGGGACCAGCCTGGTATCCGTTCGACGTACGCGTTGAACTACGCGATGCGCCGGTACCGCGGACTCGTCGGCGAACGACGACCCTCTATCGTGAATGCCTACGACAACACGATTCGGTACGCGGATGCGTTCGTCGATCAACTACGGGAGAAACTTGCCGTGGAAGGCTACGGCGACGAACCGTTAATCGTACATAGCGATCACGGTGACGAGTTCGGCGAACACGCAAACTACGGGCATCGTCCACTCATGTACGACACAGTCACGCGCGTTCCTATGGTAATGGAGAACGTCGGCGAGACCGGTCGCGTCCACGGGCCGACGTCGCTTCTCAACCTCGGGAGTACGATTCTCGACCTAGCAGGTTCGGAGGAGCGTCCCGGAGGTCGGCCGTCTCTACTATTTGATGAACGAGCTGATCGCGATACAGTCACCGTCCAGAACGTGATGGAAGCCGGTGAGCGGATGGCTGCGGCCGTCGGAGAGGAGTGGAAAGTTCTCTACCATCCCGAAGGTGACTGGGGCGCGAAGAACTTCCCGGAGGAAAGCTGGGAGGCGTACTACCGGCCGAATGACCCGATGGAACTCGAGAATCGGTGGGGAGAGCATCCGGTCGAACTGGAAGAGGCGCTGATGGAACAGTTGCGTGCGGAACTAGAGGCTGTGGGGAGCGGGGACGACAACCTCGATGAAAATACAGAGGAACGGCTTCGTGAATTGGGATACATCGAGTAACCCACGTTAGTTGTTCCCTCCGTGAAACTAGCCGCTCGGCTATTTTCCTGCTACGTCTCCGTAAACACCCATTAGGGTAACTCGGAGTTGGGGACTCACTACCAGAAGCACAGTACCGTACACCGCCGCTCCACATCCGACAATGAGCCCTACAGAGTATAATGAGTCGAGAACAAAGAGACCTCGGAGACCATAAAGCGCGAAAAGCATCGCAACTCCAGCACCTACCTGCTGGAGGAAAGTCGTTGGAAAGATCTCGACGGCTGGAAGCTCCCGTTTGACGGTGTACATCGCTCCGAAGTACTGCACTGCTTCGGCTATGATAGTCGCGATGACCACGCCGATGCCCCCGATAACGAAGACAAGGGCAACCCCGAGGACCACGTTTACGAGTAACGCAAGCGTCGAGAACTTCAGGTTGATTCTTGGAAGGTCGAGACCAGAGAGCGTTGAGCGGTGGACCGACGTCTGTGACGAGATTACTTTGTAGAACGCGAGACCCACCAAGTACGGCGCAGCCATAGCGTAGTCCGCGCCGTACGCGGTCACAACCAGTTTCTGCGAGAGGGCAAGCGAACCGAAGAAGATAGGAATTGCGAGGAGGCTCGCGAAGGACAGCGCGTTCGAGATATCCGTGGTGGGGTCCTCCGATTTACTCTGGAGGTTCGACACCTTCGGCATGAGTCCTGAGGTAATCGCACCCGAGAGGAACAGTGCTGGGACGGTGAGCTTGTTCGCGACCTCGTAGTGGCCGGCAACACCCGTGGTGAGAATGGTTCCCAGGAGGAGGATGTCGAATCGGTCGTAGGCTTTGCCGACGAAGGCTCCCGGAATGCTGTATCGCGCGAACTCCCACAGGGAGGCGAACGTCTCGCGGGTCGGTAACGTCGGCTTCGTACCAACAGTATAGTACGTGACAGGAATTGTAAGGAGTGTTGCACTAGCTAGACCATATCCCATCCCCGCTGCACCAAATCCCGAAATAACAAACAATAGCTGGAGAGGCAACGTGAGTACTGAACGGAGTGTGTCGAGCCAAGTCGAACGCCCTGGCATTCCCTTCGCTCCAATCAGCATCTGGAAGGGGAAGAAGAAGATGATGCTCCCCAGAATCGTGAGGAAGACTAACTCCGCGGAAGGAACGTTTGATTGAGATTTAATAGTATTGGTTAATAAAAGGACTGTCCCGGTAATTGCTATCAATATGAAATTGATGACAGTGATTGCCGATACAATCTCACCCCTCGGGGCATTCTTTTCTGAAAACCGTTTCTTCGCAGCACTCCCAAAACCCCAGATAGGGCGATTAATCAGGAAAATGATTGAGAGGAGAAAGTAGTAACCACCGAATGATGTCGGACCAAGAACCCGCGCAAAGATTACAGTCCCTGCAAATCCAACAATAGCCTGAATCAGGTTTGCGGAGAAAGCTTTGGCAGCCTCCAGCCCCAAGCTGAGATTACCAGCACTCATTTATACCCGAGGGCTTCAAGTCTGTCCTCTATTTCCTCCTGATTCGCCTCCTCTTTATCGTCTATTTCAGGCTCGTAAGTTCCTTCGTCGTTCGCAGTAGCTTCGATCCACGGAACCCGCTTCACTGCGGGAATCGGGGCATATGGACGATGACCGTAACATCCCCATTCCCCAATAACGTTTCCGTGGTCAGCGGAAATTACGACCGTTTCTGCGTCAACGTTTTCTAGAAGAAGCTCCACGTCATCCATGACCCACCGCAGATTATCTTTGTATTCCGACCACGCCTCGTCGTAATCCTTCTCTCCTCGCTGAATTCGTTCCCAGACGCTCCCAGAAACGTCTGGTTCCGCCTCCTTCCGTAACGGGGTATGAGGTTGCATATAGTGAGCAATCGTTCTTTCCGGAGAATGTTCCCTCATTACCTCAATAGTTCTGTCAGTAATTTCTCGGGGATCAAGAATCCCGGTTCCGTCACCCCACTTTGCTCTACCGACCGGAACATATTCATCGAATTGGTCCCCATCCAGCATTTCCGCAAAGAAATTCCAGGTAATATAGGCCGTTTCATCAATCTCCTCGGTCTCCTTCATACTGTAGTGCTCTTTAAAAATGTCAATATTGTCTGGATCCTGCATAATTTCTTTCCAGACCTGTAATTTCCCAACCCCACTGTTATCATTCTGCATGAATGTTTTATGGAGCCATTCCCGGGAATGTGAGGAGTGACCCATGAAATTATCGTGAGCCTCTACAAAGTCATATTCGTCTACGACCTCCTCCATCAAGTCCCACCTACAAGCATCAAGGAGAATTAGCAAATCCCACTCGTAGTCATAGAAGTTATCGCCATAATTGACCCAATACCCGCCTCGACTCAGAAGGCCGTGGAATAATTCCTGGGCAGTAAATTTGAACGACTCGAACCCGTATTTTTCGTAATCTGTCCGGGCTTCCTCAAGAAAATCGCTAAAGGTCATTGATTACGTTCTCGTAGGACTTCTCAAACCGCTTAATCCCTTCCATTGGTGAATGCTCCTTAGAGACCGTTCGGACCTGACCGGATAATGATTTCTTCTGAGATCGGGGGAGGCTCATATACCAGTCGATACTCCGTGCGAGATCTTCTGGAGTGGTTTTGGCTATCAGTCTATCGTCCACGGGCGACAACACCTCTTTGGCTCCGACATCCTCGGTAACTATGGGAGGGAGGCCAGCATGCATAGCCTCGAGAACGACAACGCCGAACATCTGAGAGACCGCCGGAAAGAGAAAACAGCTCGCATTCGAAAAGAATTGCACGAACCTATCTTCATCCCCTATGAATCCGTGACCCTGAACGTGTTCACTATCAAGCGTTTCAGTCCCACCACCGATAACGTCGATAGACACCTCTGAGGAGCAGGACTTGGCTATTTCCTCTAAGGTTTGGAGGTTATTTTTGTCTGAATTATGCCCGACAACCAAAATCTTGTCAGAGTCCAGATTTGGGGTCGTATCTGTAAGCTTTTCAAACTTCCACTCCTCAGTAAATGGATATGTCTTTTGAACATTACATATCCCTAACCGCCTCGCACTTTCACAAATTTTGTCTGAGATCCCAATCACTCCGTCTACATATTTATGTTCTAAATAGTGGATGAAGCGTTCGTGATGTTTATAATGCGGATATTTATCGAATATATTGGGGAGCGTCTCGTCCGCCGCAAGGTGAATAATCGGACCGCAATTCCCGAAGAATTTCATCCAAACTGCTTGAAAAAGTGGTTTACCGCCTTCTGTGATTATCGGCTTGTTATCCAGATCAAGATTCTTCGCTGCAACAATTCTTTTGAGGGGATTTCCACGTTCTAATTCCACAAAATCGGCTCCAATTGACTCCCCCATGGAGCGGTGTGCGTGATGGGGTTTCAGGTATAGCATGACAGGGGTTTCCATTATTTATGAGAAAACATTGAGGGGGTTCCCTGAGATTTCCACTTTCTGATTTTTTTCTTCAAAGGTTCAGGAATACGTCTTCGAACGGCATTTCTGATCTGAGTTTTAGCATCATAGCCCGTAATGTAATGGTAAACATATCCGTTGGGCTTCGGTTTGTCTCCCCATTCCATTATGTGCTCTTCAGGAGACATTTTCTCACATCTAAATTTTGATACACACAGGGCTAGGGCATGTGCATCTTGCATTGTGGGTGCGTTGTAATACCCCAAATCCGATTCCATGAGAATCTTCCACTCCTCTTTTATTTCTTTATGGATGCCGTTCTTGAATACTAGAAAACCAGCATTAAACCGCCAATCCATGGGTTTCCGGTCAAATTTTTCGAACATTTCATACCACCCTGGATCAGTAGATTTGTCTTCCTCGGACCGAGCTTTAAAGTCATAATTACCTTCAATAACCTCCCAAATGTTTCGGGTCACTATAGTATCATTATCTAACCAAACGACGGTGTCGGCATCCGACTTACATAGATGCCACATCTCCCCATATGGGGTTGACTTACCTAAAATATTTAATGAGAAGGGTTCTACCTCGTTCTCAACGAGTTCAATATTCACCTCTAATTCACGGAGAGCATTTAGATCATGCTCGTTCCTCGGAGGTGTGTAATATACTGTAATTTGTCCGGGGCTAACCCAATTTTTTAACGACATGATTGACCGTACTGCATCTTTCACCATGTGGTTTGGATAGGGTTGACTAGAGAGGGAGTAGACGAATTCGGTGTTTTCTTCCATTAGTGTGAAAATAATGGCCCTAGGTTTTGAGTGTTTCTTTCTTGTTTTGCCAGAATCATTCCGGAGCACTTATGCACGTTCTGGATGTCAATGTGGTCAGGGTTTATAGATATGCAAAAAGAAGCGGACCCAACTTTCTCAATAATCTTGCCAACATTTAACGGCGAACAGTTCATAAAAAGTGCTCTGGACAGTATCGAACAACAAAATTTCAATGACTATGAGCTCATAATTTCCGATGATTATAGTGATGATGCAACTTTAGATATTATTTCACAGCATTCAGTTGAGCCAGATATCCTAATTAGTCAGGACTACAACGTTGGTATCGCACAGAATCTTAATGACGCAGTGGACACTTCAGATGGTAGGTACCTTGCTTTTTTAGATCAAGATGATGAATGGGGGGAGGGAAAACTCCTAGAGCATAAAAGACGCCACGAAAAAGAATGTGCTGATGTGGTCTATTCTGACCTCAAAGGAATTGACTCTTCTGGGAAAAGAATACGTGACATTCCCCTTCCAGATTCTGAACCTTCGGGAGACCAATTGATCCAACAACTTCTTCTCAGCCACAATTTCATAAGGAGCATGACCAATGCAACCGTCAGAAAGTCTTGTTGGGAGCGATTGGGTGGCTTTGATAAGTTGCTTCAATTAGCGGGCGATTATGACTTCTGGCTTCGAGCTGCTGAAATTGCTGAATTCGAACATATTGAGTCTGCCTTAGCAAAAAAGAGGACTCACGACTCCAACTTTTCGTCTAACCATCACTTAGAGTACAATGAAGTGTTGTATATTGCCCAGAAAATGTCAATTTATTATCCTGGAGTAAGTTCGGAATACATAACCCAAGTATGCCGAAGGCAGAATTTCAGACGGGCTTGGGGTCTCTATCAAGAAGAAAAGGAACGCCAAGTGATTGAATATATCTTGAGGACTTTTGGCTATAACACGTCTTTGCCCGATGAGATTGGTTTAAGGCCTCACCTTCTCCTTATCTTAAGTGCCCTAGATATGGTAACGGGGGACTTATCCTTGGGACGAAAGATACTTGCATTACGTGATAACTTTTCTGACTGGTATCGTGGTTGAGTACAAATCCTTAACAGCAAAACAGAATAATACCTAATTATGATTGAAGGCGTCGAAACCCGCGAACTCCAGGTCAACGCTGACGAGCGCGGTCACTTAGTCGAGGTCTTCCGGGAGGACTGGGACCTTTACGAGCCGGAACCGGCCATGTCTTACTACTCAATGACCTACCCAGGCATCGTGCGCGCGTGGCATCGCCATATGGAAGGTCAGATTGACCATTTCGTCTGTCCGAAAGGCCGTATCAAAATCGGAATCTACGACGACCGCGAGGACTCACCGACACAAGGTGAACTAAACACGTTGGTCGTCGGCGAGCATAATCAGGTAGCCGTTCGCATCCCCGGCGATTGCTGGCACGGTTTCAAGGCCATCGGCGACGAGCCAGCATTCCTCCTCAACTTCCCCTCGAAGCTGTATGACTATGATGAGCCCGACGAAGAGCGGATTCCCCACGACTCAGACGAAATACCTTTTGACTGGCACGCGGAACCCCACGAATAGTTCATGAAAGGAGTGCTATTGTCTGGTGGAACTGGGACGCGTCTACGCCCTATCACCCACACGGGACCGAAGCAGCTCGTGCCCGTCGCAAACAAGCCGGTGCTTCAGTACGGTATTGAGGACCTGAAAGAGGCAGGAATTACCGAAATCGCGATTATTCTCGGGAACAAGGGGCGCGACGAAATTCAGGAATATTTGGGTAACGGGTCTCGCTTCGGCGTCGATATCACGTACATCGTCCAAGGTGAACCATTAGGGCTCGCACACGCCGCTGGCTGCGCTCGAGACTTTGTCGGCGATGACGATTTCGTGATGTATTTGGGAGACAATATTCTCAACCAGGGCATCGAGGACCTCGTCGAAAGCTTCCAAGCAGGCGACTACGGCGCCGGTATTGCGCTCCAGCATGTCGAAAATCCGACTCAGTTCGGTATCGCCGACGTTGACGATGGTGGAAACGTCGTCCAACTTATCGAAAAGCCGGATCAGCCACCAACTGACCTCGCGCTCATCGGTGTGTACGTGTTTTCTAACGAAGTTTTCGCTGCTATCGAGGAGTTGGAGCCATCCTGGCGGGGGGAACTCGAAATCACGGATGCCATCCAGTCGCTTCTCGATAGCGGCCATCAAATAGACTCTCACGTCGTTGAAGGGTGGTGGAAAGATACAGGCAAACCAGCGGATATCCTCGATGCCAATCGCCTGGCGCTCGATGAGCGACCTGGGAGCCGCGACGGGGAAATAGAGGACGGCGCAGAAGTGTCGGGCCATATTGACCTAGCGGACGACGCGGTCATCGAGGATGGAGCCGTGGTTCGCGGTCCAATTTCCATCGCTTCAGGATCCACCGTCATGGGAGGAGCCTATGTCGGACCGTACACTTCGATCGGACCAAACACGACCATCAAAAACGTGCATATCGAGAACAGTGTCGTTATTGGCGATTCAGAGGTGACCACGAATGGGAAAATTGTCGACAGTCTCGTAGGACGCGGAGCAACAATCAGCAGCTCGGAGGGGCTTCTCCCTGAGGGACGGCGCCTGACTATCGGTGAGAATTCCAATCTCAAGCTTTAACCATGCGCATTATTACCCTCACCTGTCCGAACTGTGGAACTATCGAGGCAGCGAACGAACTGGAAAAACGCCGCGTAATGAAGTGCCCCGGCCTGAACTGCGAAGAGATTCTCCGGTTTGAGGACCTTTCGGAGGACGAACAAGAGTATTTCTTAGAGCACCGTGAGCAGTACCGGATAGATTAGGGCTGATTACCTGACGCCCGCTTCCAGCGAGGAACGAATCGCTTGGAGATCCTCCGCGAGATCCGGTTGCGGACGACCGAGTCGTGCCTCGACTCGGTCGACATCGAGGCAAGTGTGTGTCGGACGAGAAGCAGAACGGGAGACATCGGCTGTTGTCGACTCCATCAGCAGTGAAGTATCTATATCGAGCTGGTTACAAATTCCCTCGCCGAACTTATAGGGGGTGACGCACTCGCTACATGCGATATGATAGGTTCCAGCGGCATCATCAGAGACGAGTGTGAGAATCGTCTCTGCAGCCTGCCCTGCTCGAGTAGGAGTAATATGTTGATCGACAAATAGCGGGACTTCTTCTCCAGTGCCGAGTCGCGATACAACCCAAGCGGGGAATCCTTCGAGATCGCTGGTATCCTCATGGACGCCGTAGACGAATGAGAGCCGAATGATGAGTGCCGAAGGATGACACTCGAAAACGCGGCGTTCCCCGGTGAGTTTCGTCTGACCGTATGTCTGTATTGGATTCGGAGTGATGTCTTCTCTATACTTCGTCTCGCGCTTGCCGTCGAATACGTAATCGGTTGAGACTTGAACGAATGCGATATTTCGTTCGGCACATATAGCTGCTATATTCCCCGGTGCCTGTCCGTTCACCTTTTCGGCGTGGGTCGGTTTAGATTCGCAGCTATCCACGTCCGTCATTGCGGCACAGTTCACCACGACATCGGGAGCAGATTCGTTCACCAGCTTGCGAAACGTTTCGTGGTGGGTGATATCAAGCCGCCGGTGCGGAGCCATCAGGTCGGGTTTATCTGTGTGATAAGTTCCAAGGACGTCGTGGCCAGCCTGAACGGCTGTCGAAACAATATTGCTCCCGAGGAGGCCGCCTGCACCGGTGACCAGGAGTTGCATACTCAAGGAGTGGGCGACGAAAGGCAATTAACGTGGCCATCCGGATATGTAGATATGCAATTACTCGTTACCGGTGGCGCTGGCTTCATCGGATCGAACTTTGTTCGACTCGTCTTGCGGGAGACCGATCACGAAGTGACGACACTCGACGCGCTCACATATGCGGGCTCGCTCGACAACCTTGAGGGTGTTCTTGACCATCCCCGTCACGAATTCGTTGAGGGGAACATTAGTGACGAGGGGCTCGTTTCCGATCTCGTTGCCGACGCGGATGTGGTCCTGAATTTTGCCGCAGAGTCACACGTTGACCGCTCCATTAATGGTGCAGGTCCGTTTGTCGAGACGAACATTCGCGGGACGCAGGTGCTTCTTGACGCGGTACTGGAAGCCGGTATCGACCGTTTTCTCCAGGTCTCGACCGATGAAGTATACGGTGAGACGGCTGAGGGCGTGTTTGACGAGGGGGACCCGTTGAATCCCCGAAATCCCTACGCTGCGACTAAGGCCAGCGCGGACTTGCTCGCGAAGAGCTACTATACGACGCACGACATTCCAGTCGTTATTACACGTTCCTCTAACAACTACGGACCTCGACAGCACGAGGAGAAGTTAATTCCAAAGTTCACCACTCGCGCTGCCGAAGGGAAGTCGCTCCCGTTGTACGGTGACGGAACGAACGTTCGTGAGTGGATTTACGTCAAGGATAATTGCCGAGCAATTCTGACCGCACTCGAGAAGGGACAGGACGGAGAGGTCTATAATATTGGGAGTGGCAACGAGTTTGAGAATAAGGGAGTTGCTGAGCGTATTATCGAGGAAGTCGCCGCTTCGGAAGACCTTATCGAGTTCGTGGAGGATCGCCCCGGCCACGACCAACGATACGCACTAGATACCGGCAAAATCGAGTCCCTCGGCTGGGAGCCGACCACCTCTTTCGATGAAGGCTTGGAACGGACCATCGAGTACTATCTCAACTAGTTCTAAACCCCCATATCTTCCAGATAAAATATCACGTATCTGGGAGGGGTTATCGTACTCTGTCCATATGAAAAGGCCACGCACATACCATACTACGATAGGAAGGAATTTCTACTGGAAACCCAATCAATAGCGTTCAATATATATGTAACAGATCGAACCTTCACTCGAATTCCTCCCGCAACTCGGCATCCACGTCCCACGTCCCGTCCGAATCCCCGACCAGCAACTCCACGCTCGCCCGCAGCAACGACACCTGCGTGTCGAAAATCGAGTACAGCGCCTGCACTGGTCCGAGCACGTCTTTCTGCCCGAGGTACGCGAACGCCGCAACTGCAGCGGGCAACACCAGCCCACCCACACCGAACACCGACACCGCCCCAACAGTCCCGACGACGAGCGTCGCGGCCAGCAGCCACGGCGAGACGATCATGAACCACCAGTTGAACGGGAGCACGACCTTGCCGTAGTTCCCGTACTTCCCCAGCGCGTCCCGGTGCTGAACCAACAGCCGAATCAGCCCCATTCCTCGCCGATCTTTCTGCTTGCGGCGCTTCACGAAGTCCGAGAAGCTGG
Source organism: Halobacterium sp. R2-5 (assembly GCF_011734195.1). Classification (NCBI taxonomy): domain Archaea; kingdom Methanobacteriati; phylum Methanobacteriota; class Halobacteria; order Halobacteriales; family Halobacteriaceae; genus Halobacterium; species Halobacterium sp. R2-5. Next base: position 1,382,379 of record NZ_JAANTH010000001.1, on the reverse strand, counting down.
CTTCCATGTACTGCACGGTGGGGTCGAAGATTACGCGGCCGCCCTGCCGCCGAATCTTCAACGCCAGCTCCGTATCATCGGCCAGCGAGTTCGGGTCGATCGGCAACAGCGCGTCGTTCTCGAACGCGGAGAACGGCCCGTGGAAGATGAGCGTCGAGTCGAGGTGCGACTCCAACTGCTGGATGTGCGACTGCACGCCGCGATACCCGGACTCAACTTCGCTGCCACCCAAGACTTCTACGTTTCGTCCGGTCACTGCAGCAACGTCGTCGTCTGCGAGGTTCGCGGCGGCCTCACGGAGGACGTCCGGCGGGAGCTTCGAGTCGCAGTCGGTCTTCACGACCATCTCGTTGGACGCCGCCTCGTAGGCGTCGTTGAGCGCGGGCGCGAGCCCGCGGCGCTCGTCCTCCTCCAGCAACACCAGCTCAGGAGCGTCCAAGTCCCCGAAGTAGTCGCGGATGATCTCTCGCGTGTCGTCCGTCGAGGAGTCGACGACCACTAGCTCCACTTTCTCCATCGGGTAGTCGAGTTCGAGGACGTCGTCGAGTTTCGTCTCGACGATCTTCTCCTCGTTGTACGTCGGGAGCACGATGCTGACCGATGGCTCCCAGTCCTGCTTGTCTGCCGGCGACCCCGACGGCCGAATCCACGCGTAGAGCGCGAGATAGCCGACGTAGGGCGCGGCCGTCACCGCGAGGAGCGCGAGCGCGGCCGCCGCAAGCACGTTCATACTGCGGCGTTGCACGCGTCGTGGTATAACCCCTCCGGCAATCCGCGAAAGGAATACGTTTTTGCGCCCCGGCCGTCCACCCAAATCTAATGACCGACTACGAGGACGTGTGCGCGCTCGTGCCGACGCGCAACGAGGCCGCCACGATCGCGGACGTGATAGACGGCCTCTACGACGTCGGCATCGGCCACGTACTCGTCGTCGACGGCCACTCCGAGGACGACACCGCAGACATCGCCGAAGACCACGACGCGGAAGTCATCGAACAGTCCGGCACCGGAAAGGGTCAAGCGGTCCGCCAGGGCGTCGAGCACATCGACCACGAGTACGTTCTCCTGCTCGACGGCGACGCCACGAATCCACCCGAACAGGCCCCCCGCCTCCTCGACCCGCTCGTCTCCGGAAACGCCGAGCACGTCGTGGGCGACCGAACGGCGGACATGCAGCCGGGCGCGATGACGAAGCTCAATCAGGTGGGGAACCGCCTCATCAACGCGGCGTTCCACCGCATCCACGGCGAGGACTACGGCGACATCCTCTCCGGGTACCGCGCGTTCACCCGAGACTCCTTCGAGAAGATGTTCCTCTCGGCGGAGGGGTTCGGCATCGAGACCGAAATGGCCGTGGAGTGTGCGCGCCACAACATTCCCGTCGCGGTCGTCCCTACCACGTACCGCGCGCGACCGGAGGGCTCGGAGACGAACCTCCACCCGATTTCGGACGGCGGGCGCATCATCCTCACGCTGTACAGCCTCGCGAAGACGTCGAACCCGATGTTCTACTTCGGCAGCGTCGGCGCCGTCTCCGGGATTTCGGGCGCCGTACTCGCGGCGTACGTCGGCTACGACTGGTTTGCGAAGGGAATCTCCCACGAGGCATTGACGATGGTCGCGGGCGTCCTCGTCCTGCTGGGCGTCCAGCTGGCGATGTTCGGCGTGCTCTCGGACCTCGTGGTCACCCTCCACCGCGAGCAGCGCCGCCGCATCGACCAGCTCGACGACGACTAGTTCAGAACATCGACCGCACGGCGTCCAGCCACGCTTTCGGCGCGCGCCGGCGTGCGCCGTCGAGCGCGTCCCGGAGCGCGTCGGTCGCCTCGTACATCACGCCGTCGCCGTGACCGACGAGGATACGCTCGGGGCGGAACTGTTCGAGCGCCTGCGGCGGCTTCACGCGCAGCATCGGGTGAACGCCGATGCGCTCGTCGTCGACGGTGAAGTAGTCCGCGGTGCCGAGCACGTCACCGAGGACGAGCGTCTCGCCGTCGTAGAGCGCGGCTTCGTCCCAGCCCGGCAGGTCGAGGACGCGCACGACTTCGAAGTCCGTGCCGGGGAGCTCGTCGGTCACCGGGAGCGTGCGCGCGTCGATGCCGGGGTCGACGAACGACGGCACGTGAATCGGGACGTCGTGGCGCTCTGCAACCGCGGCGGCGGCCCGCGCGTGGCGGTCCATCAGCACGACGACGCCCTGGACGTCTCCGAACTCCTCGAACAGGTCGTCGACGCCGTCGGCGTCCACGGGGTCGACGATCCAGACATCGTCGTCTCCCGTGCGGATGGCGTGGCTCGCGCGCTGCATCTTCTCGTCGGGGTGGGCGATCCAGCCGACGCCGTCGTCGAACCTGTCTATCTCTCGGTAGTCGGCGGCGCGGCCGGTGACTTTCATCGGCATACGACCACCTACGGCGACCAGCACCAAAAACGGGGTAGGCCTTTGCACGTGGCCGGCGAACGACGCGGTATGCTCTCCGCGCTGGACTCGCTCGCGCTGGAAGTCCGCTCTCTCGACCGCGCGGCGGCGTTCTACGAGCAGTATCTCGGCTTGGATGGTAAACGCCGCGACCACGAGGCGGTCTACGAGGTCGGCGACACGACACTCGTGTTCCGCGAGCCGTCGACAGTCCCGCGGGGCGGCGTCCACGTCCACTACGCGTTCTCGACGACACTCGACGAGTACGACGCGTGGCGGGACCGCCTCGGCGATAACTTCGACCTCGTGGAGTTCGACTTCGGGAGCGCGCAGTCGATCTACTTCGACGACCCGGACGGCCACTGCGTGGAAATCGGCACCGGCGGTCCGGACGGCGACGGCGCGCTCACGGGCGTCTTCGAGGTCGTCCTCGAAGTCGAAGACCTGGAGCGAGCGGAGGCGTTCTACCGCGACCTCGGGTTCGCGGTGACGGACCGCGGCGGCGACCGCGAGCGCGTCCGCCTCGGCGGCCCCGTCGACCTCGAACTCTGGGAGCCACAGCTCGGCATCGCGGACGCCCGCGGCGCCGTCCACGCAGACCTCACGCTCGCCGCGCAATCGCCAGCAGCAGCAGCGGACGCGGTCGCCGACCGCGCGTGTCGCGTCTCGGACATCGACGGCGGCGTACGCGTCCGCGACCCCGACGGCCACTACCTGACGTTCACCGAGCCGTGACGCCGGGAATCCGGGAGTCGGTGGTTTGTAGGCGGTCCGCTTCGAGGGGACGACTATGAATAATCCGGTAGTCTTCGGCGGCGCCGCTGGCGCCCTGCTGGTGCTGGTCGCACTGGTGCTGTGGCGGCGACGATCCTCGGAGAAGGCGGCGTCGAAGCGCGCGCACGACGAGGCCCAGCAGCGGGACGCGCCCGTGGATATGGGCGAGACCTACGAGTTCGGCGTCACGGAGTTCACCGAACACCACTCCGGCGAGCGCGTCGCGGTCGGGAAAGTCGAGGGGTTCGTGCTGTTCACGGAGGACGTCCCGGAGAGCGTCTCGAAGGGCGACGTCGTCCGCGCGACCGTCACCTCGTTCAACCGGAACGGGACGTCCGCGGACGCCATCTACGAGGGACGGGCGTGAACTCCGAGTAATCACCGCCCTCGACGCGGCGTTCGACGCGATGCAGACGCTCGTCGTCGTCGACGGGCGGCGCGCCATCGACCGCCGCGACGGCATCGTCTACGAAGGACTGACCTGGTAGCCGCGCTGTACGCTGTTCTATTCCATTCTCGCTGTCCTACAGCCGGTCGGCGTCCACGCCGGTGCCGGGCGGCGCGACGACGAGAAACTCCCGGAAGTGCATGAGCGTGCCGCCGGCGTCCTTGACGTCGCCGGCGAACCCGGCGGCGAGTTCGTTCAGGTCGCCCTCGACGGCGAGCAGGAGGACGTTCCCGGCGTCGACTTCCGCGAGCCACTCGTCGTCGGGCGTGGTGCCGTCGAGGACGCCGAGGACGACGTCGCCCTCGAAGGATTCGGGGACGTCGATTTCCTCCTCGGCGTTCCGCAGGTCGAGATTGAACCCGTCAGACATACTCGGAGCGTGGGAGTCACGGGGCAAAAACCTTCCCGCCCGTGGGTTTAAGCCGGCGGCGGCCGTCGCTTCGAGTATGCCGGAAGTCCAACTCAGCGAGGAGACCGTCGAGCGGCTGGATGCGCTCCGGACGGACGACGAGTCCTACGACGAGCTCGTCGAGGAGCTCCTCAACATCTACGAGGCCGAGGAGCTCACGCTGTTCCACTCCGGGGACGGCTAGTCGCCGACCGCCGCGCGCCGCACCTCGTCCCACTTCCCCTCGGACTCGAGGTGGTCCTGGAGCGCTTCCGCGTACTCCTCGGCGAGCTGCACGGACTCCTGTTCGAGCTCTTCGTTGCCGTCGTCTTCGCTGCCGAGGCCGAGCGCGTCCTTGATACCGCCGACGACGCCCCCGCCGCTGTTCTCGCTCGGCTGCCGGCCGCCGCCGAGCGCGGGCTGGCTGCCGGCGTTCTCCATCTCCGGGAGGACGTGCTCTAGTTTCGACGTGTTCGCGACGATGCGAGCCGCCTCGGGGTCGTCGGCGTCCTCGATTTCGAGGTCGACCGCAGTCATCACGAGCCCCCACTGGGAGTTCGACAGCGACGACCCGCGAACCCGCTCGGAGAACTCGTGGTCGACAGTCATGCGCGCGCCGACCACCATGTCCTGCCAGTCGTTGGCCATGCTGGCGGCTACGCAGTCGGCGTGCTTGTATGCTACGACGAAAGAAACGTGGACAGTCGCGGTGTCGTCCGCGCGGTCGCGCCGCTTAGAAGGCGCCGGTCTCGCCCGTGATCTCGGCGTGGAGGCCCTCGCGGAGCGCGCTGTGGACGTGGCAGATGTCCTCTGCGCGCTCGATGACGGCGTCGAGCTCGTCGTCGTCGAGGTCCGCCTCGACGAGGATGTGGAAGCGAATCGCTTCGAGGTCGTCCTCGTCGTCGATGTCGCCCTCGACGTCGATGTCGATTCGGCCGAGGTCGTCGAAGCCCTCCTTCTGGCCGCCGACGCGGAACGCCGGGATGAAGCAGGACGCGTAGTCCGCGAGCAGCGTCGCGTTCGGGTTCGGGCCCTCCTCGTCGGTGGCGTCGATGGTCAGTTCGAAGTCGCCGACGCGCGACCGCGTGACGTAGCCTTCCTCGGACGTACTGGTAACTTCGATAGTCATTGCGTTCCGATACGTCGCTCGCCCGCGCCGTAAGCGTTGTTCTTTCAGCAGGGCTCACGGGGGCCGTCGAGCGCGCACGGCACGCCTCGCGGATGGCCGGAAACTGGCCGTTCCGCGATGTCGTCAGTAGCCCTCGGAGATGTCGAACGTCTCGTCGCCGTCGATGACGTAGGGCTCGGCCTGGCTGCCGGTGGCTTCGACCTCGCGGACGAAGTCGTCGGTGTCGATCTCGATGGGCGGGAACGTGTCGTAGTGCATCGGGAACGCGACGTCGGCGTCGAGCCAGTCGACGGCGACGGCGGCCTGCCACGGCCCCATCGTGAAGTGGTCGCCAGCGGGGACGGCGACGGCGTCGGGTTCGAGGTACGTCGCGATGACGTCCCGCATCTCCGTGTGGAGGCTGGTGTCGCCGGCGTGGTAGAACGTCTCCGACTCCTCGTCGGCGACCTGCGTCGGCTTCGTGTCCGAAATCACGTACCCGGCGGGCGTGCCGGCGGAGTACTCGTAGTCGGTCTCGAGGCCGTTCGTGTGGTCGGCGCGCACCATCGAGACGTACGCGTCGCCGAGCTCGACGGTGCCGCCGAGGTTCATCCCCGTGGTGTGCTCGACGCCGTACTCGTCGGCGACGTAGCCCGCGAGTTCGGGCGTCGCGACCGTGTGCGTGTCCAGGAATTCGCCGACGTGGCCGATGTGGTCGGCGTGCCCGTGCGTGAGCAGCACGTGGTCGGGGTCGAGCTCGTTCGGGTCGGTGTCGGTCTTCGGGTTGTCGAAGAACGGGTCGATGAGCAGCGTCGTCTCGCCGACGTCGACGCGCCACGTGGAGTGGCCGTGCCAGGTGAGTTCCATAGCGAGTGGAACTACTCGCGAATTACACATAAAAGCTACCGGCCCAGAGAATACTTCCGAGAGCGCTACGCGGGAGCCAGCATGGACGGCGCCGCTCACGAACCTTCCCCCGAGTCCTCCGTAGCGAGCAACCGCGACGGCCTGCTCGCACTCGTACTCGCCCAGCTGACACTGCTGACGCTCGTCGTCGCGGCCAGTTTCGACACGCCCGGCGTCTTCGTCCAGCTGGCGTACGCGTCCGCGTTGCTGGTGGGCCTCCCGGCGTTCGTCGCGGGAGTGGCGCTGCTCGCGCCGAATCTCGACTAACCGGCCGGCCTCGCGGCCTTCCCACACCGTTAGGTGCGTCCGGGTTCGACTCCCGGTATGAAGCAGCGACGACTCGGCTCGACCGGCTTCGACGTCAGCGAAGTGAGCCTCGGCACGTGGGAGATCGGCGGCGAGTGGGGCGACGTCGGCGAGGAGGAGGGCAAGGACGCCGTGCGCGCCGCGCTGGACGCGGGCGTGAACTTCCTGGACACCGCGGACGTCTACGGCGACGGCCGCAGCGAGCGCCTCATCCGCGAAGTACTGGAAGACCGAGAGGAGGACCCCGTCGTCGCGACGAAGGCGGGCCGCCGCCTCAACCCCCACGAGGCCGACCGCTACACCCGCGAGAACCTCGAACGGTTCGTCGACCGCTCCCGGGAGAACCTCGGCGTCGACTCCCTGGACCTCCTCCAGCTGCACTGCCCGCCGACGGAGACGTACTACCAGCCGGAGACGTTCGACGCGCTCGCGGACCTGCGGAGCGCCGGCAAAATCGACCACTACGGCGTCAGCGTCGAGAAGGTCGAGGAGGGGATGAAGGCCATCGAGTACCCGGGCGTCGAGACCGTCCAGCTCATCTTCAACCCGCTCCGCCAGCGGCCCGCCGAGCGCTTCCTCGACGCGGCCGCCCGCGAGAACGTCGGCGTCATCGTGCGCGTACCGCTGGCCTCCGGCCTGCTCACCGGCGCCATCGACGAGGACACCGAGTTCCCGGAGAACGACCACCGGAACTTCAACCGCGACGGCGAGGCCTTCGACGTCGGCGAGACGTTCGCGGGCGTTCCGCTCGAACCCGGCGTCGCGGCCGTCGACGAGCTCCGCGAGTACGTCCCCGAGCCGCTCTCGCTGCCGCAGTTCGCGCTCCGCTGGATCCTCGACTTCGACGCCGTCTCCACCGTCATTCCCGGGTCGACGACGCCCGAGCACATCCGGAGCAACGTCGCCGCGTCGAACGCCCGCCCGCTCGAACACAAGGCCCACGGCGCCGCCCGCGACGTCTACGAGAAGTACGTCGAGGAGCACGTCCACCACCGCTGGTAGGCGCCGGGCGGGAGAACCGCAGCCAGTCCGCAGCAGAATTGCTGGACGTGTGGTTCGGCACCGAATCGCTGGGCGTTCGAGCATTCGACGCGACGCTGGGGATGGAACTGCGGGGACGTACAGAACGAGCGGGCGGAGAGTCAGGTTCTTACGGGTCGACCATGTAAGACCGGCCATGGACGACGGGGAACAGCTGGGTGAAACCGAATCCGGGCAGGCCCGGTTCGGCGCCCTCGACCGGCTCTCTAAGCGCGAGATTCGAGCGCTCGCCGACCCGCAGGCGCGCGTGGCGCTCCGATATCTCGCCGACCACTCGCCGACGACGCTGTCGGACCTCGGCGACGTAGTGACCGGCTCGGAGGCCGCCGCGACGGGCTCGATCGCCGGCCCGAGCCGGCACCGGGCGAACGTGGTCGCGCTCCACCACGAGACGCTCCCGGCGCTCGACGCCTGCGGGTTCGTCGAGTACGACTCCACCGACCACACCGTCAGAGAGGCGGACGTCCCGGACGCGGTGTGGGCGCTTCTGGAGCGCGCGGACTGAGCCGCCGATGCAGTCGCTCGGCGACCTCCTCGACGGGGTCGAGGCCCAGCGGAAGACCCTCGAAGTGCACAGCGACGACGACGCGGTCGTCGCGGACCTCCGCGAGCAGTTCTCGACGCGGCACGTCGACGTCACGCGGCGGGACAGCCCCACCCGCGACTCCGAGGGGTTCGTCGTGGTCCGCGGCCCCCGCGGCGAGTTCCTCGGCGCACTCGGCGTCGGCCGCCTGGCGGAACTCGCCTCGCCGGAAATCCACCCGCCGTGGGAGCTCGCCCAGTCAGAGGTCAACCTCGCCGAGCTGCTGGACTTCTTCGACAAGACGCTGTTCACCGCTTTCGAGCGCCGCCAGCTGCTCGCCGTCACCCGGGAGTTCGAGGAGCGCGCGTGGCGGGTCGGTACCGGCGGGCTGTACGCCGGCTTCCAGCGGCCGGCCGCGCTCGCCGCGCAGACGTCGGTCTACAACCGCCTCGCCGACGAATCCAGTCTCGACGTCAGGGTGTTCCTCCGAGGGCGGGACTCGCCCGCGCTGGACGACGCGGTCTCGGTCGTCCGCTCCGAGGAGCCCGAAATCGGCCGGTACTGGTTCGTCGCCTTCGACGGCGGCCAGGGCGGGGACATGTACAAGTGCGCGCTGGTCGCCGAGGAGCGCGCGGGCGGCTACTTCGGCTTCTGGACTGACGACCCCGAGCGCGTCGACGAGCTCTGTTCGTACCTGCGCGAGGAGTACGACGCGTAGGGCGGCGGGGGTTTGCCGCACCCGGAACGCTTAGGCGGCCACCGCGGGAAGCCGCGAGCATGCACTGGATGCGTTTCCGCGACCCGGCAGGGGCAGTACGACGCGGCGAGTACGAGGACGGCACCGTCTCGTTCGGCGGACGGACCTACGACGTCGACGACGTCGAGGTGCTGCCGCCGGCGGAGCCGTCGAAGATCGTCTGCGTCGGCCGGAACTACGCCGCGCACGCAGAGGAGCGCAACTCAGAGATCCCGGACCGTCCGCTGCTGTTCCTGAAGCCGCCGAACGCCGTCGCCGGCGACGGCGACACCGTGACGCTGCCGGGCGACAACTACATCGAGCACGAGGCGGAGGTCGCGGTGGTCATCGGCGAGCAGTGTCGGAACGTCGACGAGGAAGAGGCCTTCGACGTGGTCGCGGGCTACACGGCCGCCGACGACGTCTCGAACCGCACCGACCAGTCCGAGGAGCAGAACTGGGTGCGCGGGAAGGCCTTCGACGGCGCGTGCCCGCTCGGCCCGGTGCTCGCGACGCCCGACGAGGTGCCCGAGGACGCGAGCGTCGAACTGCGCGTGAACGGCGAGACGCGGCAGTCCTCGTCCATCGAGCACTTCATCTTCTCCGTCCCCGAGCTGATCGCCGAGATTACGGAGTACATGACCCTCGAACCGGGCGACGTCATCATCACGGGCACGCCGGAGGGCGTGAACGAGCTGGAGGACGGCGACAGCGTCGAGGTCGAGGTCGAGGGCGTCGGCACGCTCTCCCACGACGTCGAGCGCGAGTGACGAAGGACAACGCTGAAGATTAGGCCGGCCTAAGACGCGGCCGGATGGAACTCACGCGACGCGACACGCTCGCCGCGCTCGCCGCCGCGGGCGCGGCCGGTGCTGCCGGCGCGGGCGCGCTCGCGCTCTCCGAGAACGAGAACGACGACGGACCCGTCGGCGACCACGAGGTAGCGACGCTGGTCGCCGTCGCGGGCGTCGTCTACCCGAGCGAGGTCGAGGGCGTCGACTCGTTCGTCCGCGAGTACAGCGCCGGACGCTTCGCGGACCGTCCCGAGTACGCGGCGGGCGTCGCGGACGCCGTCGACGCGCTCGACGAGTACACCCGCCACTGGCACGACGCCGACTTCGCCGCCCTGGATGAAGCGACCCGCGAGGAGACGCTCTCCGGGATGGAAGCCGACATCTCCGACCCCGTCCCGGACGGCGACGAAGCCGAGCGCGTCCGGTACTACCTCGTGAACGAACTGCTGTACGCGCTGTTCTCCACGCCGACCGGCGGCGAGCTCGCGGGCATCGAGAACCCGCAGGGCCACCCCGGCGGGACAGCGAGCTACCAGCGGGGGCCACGGTGATGGGAGCGAACCGCCGGCCCGCAGAGCGCGCGGACGTCTGCGTCGTGGGCGCCGGCCCCGCGGGCGGCCTCGTCGCTGATAGGTTGGCCGCCGAGGGCTACGAGGTGGTCGTCCTCGAAGCCGGCCCGCGCTTCGAGGACGACGAGCGCGAGCAGCGCATGGAGCGCTCGATTCGGCCCGCGCACGGCCCGAACTCCGTCTGGGAGATGGGCGGTGAGCGTGACGCGTACGCGTCGACGGGCGACCGCCACTACCCGCTGAACGCGGCGCGCGTGAAGGGCGTCGGGGGGTCGACGCTCCACTGGCAGGGGATGGTGATGCGCCTCCACGAGCAGGACTTCCGGCTGGAGTCCGAGACGGGCGTGGGCGCCGACTGGCCGATTAGCTACGACGACCTGCGGCCGTACTACGCCGACGCCGAGCAGGAGCTGGGCGTCGCTGGCGCGAGCGACAACCCGTTCGCGCCGCCGCGCGAGCAGCCCCACCCGCTGCCCGCCTTCCCGCCGAGCTACTCGGACTCGCTGTTCGCGGCGGCCTGCGAGGATGTCGGCGTGACGACTCACTCCGTGCCGAACGCGCGACTCTCGGAGGCCCGGAACGACCGGAGCGCCTGCGTCGGCTACGGCACCTGCCAGCCGGTGTGTCCGTCGGGCGCGAAGTACGACGCGACGGTTCACGTCGCGCGCGCCGAGGAGCGGGGCGCCCGCGTTATCGACCGCGCGCCCGTCCAGCGCCTCGAACACGACGACGCGGGCGAGCGCGTGACGGCGGCCGTCTACGCCACGCCGGACGGCAGCGAGCACCGTCAGGAGGCCCGCGAGTTCGTGCTCGCGGCGGGCGGCATCGAGAATCCGCGCTTGCTCTTGCTCTCCGAGTCCGAGCAGTACCCCGACGGCCTCGCGAACTCCTCGGGGCTCGTCGGCCGGTACTTCATGGACCACCTGTTCGCGGGCGCCGGCGGCACGCTCGACGAGCCCACGCGCCAGAACCACGTCGGGTTCAACACCACCGAGAGCCACCAGTTCTACGACCGCGAGGACGACGAGCGGGGCGCCATCAAGCTAGAGTTCCTCAACTACGCCGGGCCGTCACCGGTGGAGATGGCGCTCACGGGCGACGACTGGGGGGACGCGATGCTCGACCGCATCCGCGACGGCTACGGCACGCACGTCGCGGTCGGCGCGCTCGTCGAGCAGCGCCCGCGAGAGGAGAACCAGATCCGCCTCCACCCCGAACGCACCGACGACCACGGCAACCCCGTGCCGGACGTCGTGTGGTCGCTGGACGGCTACACGCGCCGCGCTATCGAACGAGCGAACGAGATTCAGCACGAAATCCTGAACGAACTCGGCGCGGACGTTCAGTGGACGGTCGGCCCGGGCGCGACGGGGCCGGCGTTCCACCACATGGGCACGACGCGGATGGGCGACGACCCCGAGACGAGCGTCGTGAACCCCCAACTGCGGACGCACGACCTCGCGAATCTCACGATCCCGTCGTCGAGCGTCTTCCCGACGGGCGGCGCGATGAACCCCACACTCACGATCGCCGCGCTCGCGCTGAAGGCCGCCGACCACGTCGCCGAGCGCCTGTAGTCCGGGGTCGTACAGAAGCGAATTTCAGCAAACTCGCTTACAGAAATGTAGTTCAGATTACCCTTATAGTGGGCGGGGCCCACCGTCTATCTGTGATGAGACCAGGTATCTCACACGCCCCGGCCGCCTCGCACAGCATCCGAACGACTGTCGCGGCCGCGGCGCTGGTCGTCGCCGTCACGCTCGCCGCGGTCGCCGCGGCGTCCGCCCCCCGCACCGCGGCCACCGTCGCCGCGACCACGGTCGCCGTCCTCGGCGTCCAGCGCGGCGTCGCCGCCTACCGCGGCGTCCGCTGGGACTCCCTGGCGCTCCAGCCGGCCGAGACGGCCGGCTAGACCTCCAGCAGTCGCTGCCGCGGTGGAACAAACGCTCGGCGTCAACGCCCTCTCGGTAGCCGGAAAACCGGTCGGACGACCCCGAGCGGGAGTTCCGATTCGTGAGCCGAACCGTGGTGCGGGAATCAGGCCGACTGTTCTTCGAAGTCCTCTAACAGGACAGCGTAGCCGCCATCGCCGAGGTCACGCACCGTGTACGTCGTCGGGTAGTGCCCGTCCTTGGGGTAGACGTCGGGCTGGGCGATGTCCTGTTTCTCGACGCCGTCGAGGTGGTTCCGGAAGTAGTCCAGCGTGATCATCGGCTCGACGTAGTTGTTCTCGTACTCGCCGTCTCCGTCCGCGTCGGCAACACCCCAGATCAGCGTCTCCTCCCACTCGCTCGCGTCGTCTCGGTCGTCGAATTCGGGGGCGTCTTCGGGGGCGAGGTGTGCGCCCATCGCGGGAATGACTGCCCCGCCTTCGATGAGCCGATAGCCGTCCGGCGTCTTCTCGTCGGGCAGATCTTCGATGACGCCCGGCCCGATCTGACGGACGACGTCCGGTTCGTAGAAGTGGTAGTGGACGTCGAAGTGCGGCTTGTCGTAGACGCCAATCGGCGTGTGGCCGCCCGGGTTCCACCCGCAACCGGCGTAGCTAATCGGGTCGGGCGTGTTCGCCGGGAAGTCGAGGTTGAACGGCTTCGACCAGACACCGTGAATCTGCCGGCCTTCGACGTCCCCGCTCTCGAAGTCCTCGGCGTACGGGAGGTCGTCGAGCGTGCCGTCGGCGAAGTGAATGCCGACGTACTTCGGCTTCCCCGATGGCGTGACCGTGGAGAACGTCGAGATATCGCCGTTGCCTAGCTCGATGGAATCCCCCCACTCGGTGATTCCCTTCGGCGGGAAGCCGCTGCCACGGCCGTTTCCACGCCCGGTTCCCTTCCCCGGGGTTGCACTGGTGGCTCCGGTGAGTGCGATACTCCCGATTGTGGCTGCGCCAACGCTCTTCAGGAAGGTGCGACGATTTTCGTCGTGCATCCACCCGGACGAATAGAGTTGGAAGTATTGAAAGTAACTAATTCTTACATAAATTCGCGGGGCCGTAATGATATCTCCCGGCTTAGAGGTCGCGAGACAGATCGGCGAATACATTTCGCCACTGTAATAATGTAATATTCGGGTAGCTCGTCGTCCCGTCTCTCGATTTGATAGAAAACATTTTTGGATACCTACTAGTGGATTGATTGATACATGTCGGCGGAAAAGCATCCGCTGGGAACAGTTGCAGAGCTCGCCGAGCAGGACGTCGAGGAGTTCGCCGCGACGCTCGACGGTAACCTCGTCCTCCCCGACGACGACGACACATACACGGACGCACGAAACGTCTGGAACGGCCTCGTCAACAAATACCCCGCCGTCATCTCCCGCGTCCGAAACGCCACCGACGTCGCTACTGCTATCCAGTTCGCTCGCCGTAACGACCTCGAGCTAGCTATCCGAGGCGGCGCACACCACCAGACCGGCAGCGCCCTCGTCAACCAGGGCCTCGTCGTCGACCTCTCGGACATGGACCGGGTCGACGTCGACCCGGACCAGCAGGTCGCGACCGTCGAACCCGGCACCCGCGCCGAAGACGTCCTCGCCGAAACACAGGAGTACGGCCTCGCACCGCCCACCGGCAGTGCCGGTGACGTCGGCATCCCGGGTTCGACGCTCAGTGGTGGCATCGGCTGGATGCGCCGCAAGAACGGCCTCGGCATCGACGCGCTCCGCAGCGTCGAGATCGTGACGCCCGACGGCGAAGTCCGGACCGCTTCCCCGGACCAGCACGAAGACCTGTTCTGGGCTGTCCGTGGCGGCGGCGGCAACTTCGGTGTCGTCACCAACTTCGAATTCGACCTCTACGAGGTCGGGCCCGTGGTGCAGGCGCTCGGCGTCTACTACCCCGCCGACGCCACCGAAGACGCACTCCAGACGCACCGCGAGGTGGTCGAAGACGCGCCAGCGGAATTCACGTCGATTCTCATCCGTGGCGAGGTGCCGAACCTGCCGCCGATCCCCGACGACATCGCCGGCACGCCCGCCGTCGGCATCCTCGGCGCGTATCTCGGCGACCACGACGACGGCGAGGACGTGATCGCGCCGCTCCGTGATGTTGCCGACCCGCTCATCGACATGAGCGACAAGATGCCCTACGAGATGCTGCACGACCTCGGCAAACAGCTGTACCCGTGGGGCCGGAAGTACACCCACCGGTCGGTCCTCTTCGACGAGCTGACCGACGACGTCCACGACGTCATCACCGAGCAGATGGAGGCCGCACCAACGACGATGGACGCGATTGGTGTCTGGCCGCTCGGCGGGAACATCGGCCACGGGGCGGGTGCAGCGTACCCGTGGGACGACAAGCGGTACATGGTGACGATAGAGGGGAACTGGGAGGAGCTGGCAACCGCGCCGAATCTCGAGTGGGCGCGTGAAACCGAGCGGAGATTACGCAGCCTGGGCGGTGAGGGCGCCTACGCCGGGTTCACTGGCGTCGAAGAGCAGGACTGGGAAGACTGGTCGGAACAGGTCTACGGACCCAGCTACGACCGGCTCGCGGCGGTCAAGAACCGGTACGACCCGGAGAACGTATTCCAGCAGAACGTGAACGTCGACCCGAACGACGCCTGACCCCTCTTTTTCTCACTGGTCGAGAGGACACAGCCCAAATACCCCGAACAATCGTCGAGTGGGCCGGTGTGCGGTTCTGCGAACGCGTGGACACTACCCGTGTCAGATGCTGACTCTCCCCTTCCTCGTGAGTTCGAATCGCTGCTGACTGACCCCGCTGTTCCAGTTTCAGACTGATTCTGCACGAAGAAGCCGCGCTCGCAGCACCTGCTACTCGTCGCTGAGCCGGCCCGGATTCCACGCGGCGTCGAAGTCCTCGTGGCTGAACGGTGCGGCGTCCTCGCCGCTGTACGTCGCGACGAGCTGGCCGTCGCCCTCCAGGTAGTACTTGTACGTCGTCAGGCCCGCGAGCCCGACCGGGCCGCGGGCGTGAATCTTCCCCGTCGAGATGCCGACCTCGGCGCCGAGCCCGTAGCGGTAGCCGTCCGCGAACCGCGTCGACGCGTTGTGGAAGACGCTCGCGGCGTCGATACCCTGCATGAACACCGCGGCCGTGTCGTCGTCCTCGGTGACGATGGACTCGGTGTGCTTCGAGCCGTGCGCGTTGACGTGGTCGACGGCGTCGTAGACGTCCTCGACGACCTTGATGGAGAGTTCGAGGTCGCCGTACTCCGTCTCCCAGTCCTCCTCCGTGGCGGGGTCGACGTCGACGATGTCGCGGGTGGCGTCGTCGCCGCGCAGTTCGACGCCCGCGTCCTCGTAGCGCTCGACCATCCCCGGGAGGAAGTCATCGGCGACGACTTCGCTGACGAGCAGCGTCTCCACGGCGTTACACACGGCGGGGTACTGGACTTTCGCGTCGAACGCGACGTCCTCGGCCATGTCGAGGTCCGCGTCCTCGTCGACGTAGACGTGGCAGACGCCCTCCGTGTGCCCGAGCACGGGAATCTGGGTGTTGTCCTGGACGTAGCTCACGAACGCCGAGGAGCCACGCGGCATCACGAGGTCGACGGCGTCGTCCATCTCCAGCACGCGGTCGACGTCCTCGCGGGCTTCGATGAGCTGCGACCACCCGTCGGGTACGGCCACGTCCGCGGTCGCCTCCCGGATGATGTCGTGGAGCACGCGGTTGGACTCGCTGGCCTCGCTGCCGCCCTTCAGCAGGACGGCGTTCCCCGACTTCAGCGCGAGCGCGGAGATCTGGACGAGCGCGTCCGGCCGCGACTCGAACACCGTCGCGACCACGCCGATGGGCACCGCGACCTTGTACAGTTCGAGGTCGTCGTCGAGTTCGCGGGCTTCCAGGGTCTCCCCGAGCGGGTCGTCCTGACCCGCGACGGACTCGACCATCTCCGCGATGCTCTCCAGTTTCGCCTCGTCGAGTTTGAGGCGGTCGACGAGCGCCTGGGTGTACTCGCCCTCCGCGAGCATCTCCTCGGCGGCCTCCACGTCCTCGTCGTTGGCCGCGAGGATCTCGTCGCTGCGCGCGCGAATCGCGTCCGCAATCGCGTGCAGCGCGTCGTTGCGCGTCGCCTCGTCGACGTTCGCCAGGTCGAGGGCGGCGCGCTGCGCCTGCGCGACCTGCGTCTCGGTGTCGTCACTCATCGCTGTCACCGTTCACGGGAACGAATAACGTCCCGACGGGCTTGGCCGTGGCGATCTTCTCGAGGACCGACGGCTCCGTCGACCGCGCGATGATGGCGGGGATGTCGTGCTCGGCGGCCGCCCGCGCGCGCTCGACCTTCGTGCGGATGCCGCCGAACTTCGCCTCCGCGGTGTCGGTGATGAGCTGCTGGACCTCGTCGTAGTTCTGTGCGACCGCCTCGATGCGCTCGGCGTCGTCGTCGTGTTTCGGGTTCCCCGTGTAGACGCCGCCGACGTCCGTCAGCGTCACCAGCAGGTCCGCGTCCACGCCGATTGCGACCGACGACGACAGCATGTCGTTGTCGCCGATGCGGACCTCCTCGGTGGCGACCGCGTCGTTCTCGTTGATGACCGGGACGATGCCCCAGTCGAGCAGCGTCCGCACCGTGTTCTGGAGGTTCGTGAACCGCTCGGGGTTGTCGAGGTCGTGCTCGGTCAGCAGCAGTTGGGCGATCTTCTGGTCGTAGCGCTCGAAGCTCTCGGTGTACTGTGCCATCAAGAGGCTCTGCCCGACCGTCGACAGCGCCTGCGTCTCCTCGATGGTGTCGCCGTCCTTCCCGATTCGACCGGACCCGGCGCCGATGGACCCCGAGGACACCAGCAGGACGTCCTTGCCGCGCTCGCGGAGGTCCATGATGTCGTCGACGAGCTTGTCGAGCTTCTCGCGGTCGAGCCGCGAGTCGTCGTCGGTCAGCGAGTTCGTCCCCGCCTTCACGACGACGAGGTCGGCGTCCGCGGCGCGCCGGCGGGCCGCCTCGACGGCGTCCTCGTCGGCCGCCCGCGCCTGCACTTGCTCACTCATCCTCGAACTCCTCGGCGAGCTCTCGGGAGCGCCGCTCGGCCGCACCGACGGCCCCCTGAACGGCCTCGTCGGCGTCGCTGTCCCACAGCACCTCCATCCCCTCGATGGTCGTGCCGTTCGGCGAGCAGACCGCGTCGACGAGCTCCTCGACGCTGCGCTCGTCCCGCAGCACCGTCTCCGCGGCGCCCTTGAACGTCTGCGCGGCGAGCCGCTCGGCCTGGTCGTGTTCGAGGCCGCCCTCGACGCCGGCCTCCGCCATCGCGCCGATGAGGTAGAACGCGAACGCCGGGCCGCTGCCGTTGACCGCCGTCGCGATGTCCATCAGCGACTCGTCGATGACGACGTACTCGCCGAGGTCGTCGAGAATCCCGCCGACCTCGTCCGTGAACCCCTCGCTGGTCGCCGCCGCGGCCATGTTGTTGGTCTCCGCGGCGACGTTCGGCATCACGCGCACGACGCTCGCGTCCGTCCGGTCCGCGACGTACTGCCGGGGGACGCCCGCCGCGAGCGTGATCAGGGTCTGCTCGGGGCGCAGATCCACGTCGTCGAGGACGAGGTCGACGATGTCCGGCTTCACCGCGAGCACGACGACGTCCGCGTCCCGCGCCGCCGCGCTGTCCTCGCTGGTCTCGTCGGCGGCGTCCGCCACTCGTTCGAGCGCGTCGGGGTCGAGGTCGATTGCCGTCACGCTGTAGCCGCCGGCCTTCGCGAGTCCCTTCACGAAGGCGCCACCCATGTTGCCGCAGCCGATGACGCTGACGTGTTTCATCTTACCCCCACTGAAGGGATTGGGGGACATACCAACTGCGCTTCCGACACGAATAGCCAACCGTTCCCAGCCCCACCCACGTACGTTTTTGTGACGGCGAGTCGAACTGTCGCACATGGCAGACGAGACAGCAGACGACCGTTCGCTCTCCACGCTCGGTCGCGTCGCGCTCGGCCTCGGGCTGGCGCTGCAGGCCTCCGAGGACTTCCGAGACGTGGAGGACAGCGTCGAGTACGCCGAGTCAGCGGGCGTGCCGATGCCCGATATCATGGCGCCGCTCGCCTCGGGGACGATGGTGTTCGCGGGGCTCGGCATCGCGCTCTGGCGGGTCCCTCGCGTCGCAACCGGCGCGGCCGCGACGTTCCTGACGGTCGTCACCGCGACGATGCACGACTTCTGGAACGCCGACGAGGACGACAAGAGCGGCGAACGCCTCGCGTTCTTCGGGAATCTCGCGATGCTCGGCGGCGTACTCGTCTTCCTGCGGGAAGCGTATCGGTCCGGCGACTGACCGTTCTCAGAACTGGAGGTGGGACGTCGAATCCGGGCCGTCGTCCCCGTCGTCGTCGCTGCTCGTGCCGTCGTGGAGGTACCGCACGTCGTCGTCCGTGAGGTACACTTGGCCGTCCTCGACCGTGACGTCTACGTCGACGAGCGTCGTGTCCGCGGCCTCGCCGTTGTCGCAGTAGCCGCTGCACGTGTCGAACATCGACCCGTGCTTCGGGCAGACCACCTCGTCGTTGCGCACGACTGCGCCGACGCCCTCGCGGTAGAGGCGCTGGGCCTCGTGCGTGCAGCGGTTCACCCACGCCTCCACGCCGTCCTCGCAGGGCACCAGCAGCACTTCCTCGTCGTCGCCGTGCTCGTCCCGCACCGTGAACACCGACCCGCCCTCCTCGTGGACGGCGTCGACGCTCGTCACGCGATAGCGACTCCCCATGTGCCACACCCCGGGAGCGACGCCGTTAACTCTCCCGGTCGGGGCGATTCGAGGAGCCACGAAAGCGCAGAAAGAACCGTCCTCAGACGCCGCCGGTGAGCAGCAGGCCGGCGTCGACGAGCAGGAGGAGGGCGACCGCGGCGGCGCCGTAGAGGAACGACGAGGCGTCCTCGGCGTCCTCGAGTTTGCTGGCCGAGACCTCGGTGAGGCCGGCGAGCGCGAACCAGAGCACGAGCATCGTGATGACGAGGTGGCCGCGGCCCGTGCCGGTGAGCGCGCCGCCCTCGGTGTAGCCGGCGAGCGTGAGCATGTAGCCGCCGGTGAGGAACAGGAGCAGGGCGCTGGCGCGGGAGACGTTCCGGAGCGTGCCGACGAACGAGTCACGGGCGCTCGCGGAGAGACTGCCGGCGACGCCGGGCAGCGTCGCGGCGGCGAACAGGACGCTCCCGGTCCAGAGGCCGGCGAACAACAGGTGCAGCGTGTAGACGACCGTCTCGGTTGCTGTCATGCCCGCGAGTTGTGACGCCGTCGTCGTAAAACGCCGGGGTCCCGGCGGGCGGTTCCGTGAAGGCAGTCTTAAGGCGCGCCCGCCACTCTCCTCGGGCATGGAACCACGGGACCTCTCCGACCACGTCGAGTACCGGGCCGGTCGGGGTATCGAGGAGGTCGCGCGCGAGCTCGGGCGCGACCCCGCGGAGTTCGTCAAACTCTCCTCGAACGAGAACCCCCACGGCCCGAGTCCGAAGGCCGAGGCCGCCATCCGCGAGACCGCGCCGGAGGTCCACCGCTACCCGAAGGCCGTCCACGCCGACCTCACCGCCGCGCTCGCCGAGAAGTGGGACGTCGGCGACGAGCAGGTGTGGCTGGCGAACGGCGGCGACGGTGCGCTCGACTACCTCGCGCGGGCGATGCTCGCGCCTGGCGACCGCGTGCTCGTCCCCACACCCGGGTTCACGTACTACGGGATGAGCGCGCGCTTCCACCACGGGGAGGTCGCCGAGTACGACGTGCGCACCGAGGACGGCTTCGCGCTCACCGCCGACAGCGTGCTCGAAGCGTACGACGGCGAGCGCGTCGTCTACCTCACGAGCCCGCACAACCCCACCGGCGACCGATTCACGCTGGACGCCGTCGAAGAGGTCGCCGACGAGACGGGCGAGGACGCGCTCGTCGTCGTCGACGAGGCGTACGGCGAATTCACGGACGCGCCCTCGGCGGTCTCGCTACTGGACGAGCGCGACGACGTCGCGGTGCTGCGGACGTTCTCGAAGGCGTACGGGCTCGCGGGCATCCGGCTCGGCTACGCAGTCGCGCCGCCGGAGTGGGCGGACGCGTACGCTCGCGTGCAGACGCCGTTCGCCGCGAGCGCCATCGCGTGCCGCGCCGGCCTCGCCGCGCTGGACGACGACGAGCACGTCGAGAAGTCAGTCGAGAGCGTCGAGTGGTCCCGCCAGCATATCTACGACGAGCTGGACGCGCCGACCTACGAGAGCCACGGGAACTTCGTGCTCGCGGACGTCGGCGACGCGACCGAGGTCGCGGAGGCCGCCAAGCGCGAGGGCGTGCTAATTCGGGACTGTTCGAGCTTCGGGCTGCCCGAGCACGTCCGCGTCACGTGCGGCACGCGCGAGGAGACCGAGCGCGCCGTCGACGTGCTGAACGAGGTGCTCGCGGAGTGACCCGGAGCGCGGAGGGACTGCGATGAGAGTCGCCGTCACGGGGACCCCGGGCACGGGGAAGACGACCGCCGTCGAGCGCCTCGACGCGAACATGGACGTCGTCCACCTGAACGACGTCATCGGCGAGGAGGGCCTCTACACGGAGGTCGACGAGGCCCGGGACAGCAAGGTCGCGGACCTCGACGCCATCCGCGACTGGCTGGACGGCCGCGACGACGTGCTCGTGGAGTCGCACCTCGCGCACCACCTGGACGCCGACCGCGTCGTCGTGTTGCGGTGTGCGCCCGGCGAACTGGAGCGACGCCTCGTCGAGCGCGGCGAGCCCGCGGCGAAGGCCGAGGAGAACGCCGAGAGCGAGGCGCTGGACGTCGTGCTCTCGGAGGCCGTGCAGCGACACGGCCGCGAGAGCGTCTACGAAGTCGACGCGACCGACCGCAGCCCCGACGAGGTCGCGGACGCAATTCAGGCGGTGCTCGCGGGCGAACGCGAACCCTCGGCGGGCGACGTGGACTTCACCGAGTACCTATGACGCTGGACTCGTACCGCGACCTCGCGAACCGGCTGCTGCGGCCGTGGGTGCGCGCAGCGACGCGGGTCGGCGCGACGCCGGACGTCATCAGCGTCGTCGCGTTCGTCTTCGCGGTCGGCGCGGCGGCCGCGTTCTACGTCGCGACCCCACTGATGTACGCCGTCGGCGCGCTCTGCGTCGTGGTGAACGGCTGGCTGGACCTGCTCGACGGCGCGGTCGCGCGGGAGCTCGGCACGGACTCCGAAGCCGGCGACCTGCTCGACCACGTCCTCGACCGGTACGCCGACGTGGTCATCGTCGCCGGGCTCGCAGCCGGCATCGGGCGGTACGACCTCGGGCTGGCGGCTGTTACGGGCGTCCTGCTCACGTCCTACCTCGGCACGCAGGCGGAGGCGGTCGGCCTCGACCGCGTGTACGGCGGCCTGCTCGGGCGCGCGGACCGCCTCGCGCTCGTCGGCATCACCGGCGGGCTCTCCGTGTTCGTTCCGGCAGTCGCGGGGTTCTCGCTGGTCGCGTGGCTGCTCGCGCTGTTCGCGGTCGTCGGCCACCTCACCGCCGTCCAGCGGTTCGTCTCGGCGTGGCGCCAGCTCGCCTGACGCCCGGCGTGCCATTTAAGCGTCGGCCACGGCTACCCCACGGTATGGCTCAGTGCGAGATGTGTGGCAAGGAGGTCGCGTCCCCGAAGACCGTCAAGATCGAGGGGGCCGAAATCGACGTCTGCGACGACTGCGCCGACTTCGGCACGGAAGTCCAGACCGACTCCTCCTCGTCCACCAGCACGAAGTACTCGACGTCCTCGTCCAGCTCCTCCGGTTCCTCTGGCTCCTCGGGCTCGTCGGCGAGCGGCGGCTCGTCGGGCGGCCGGCGCCGCCGGGACATGTTCGACGAGATGGAGGAACTGGTCGGCGACTACGACACCCGCATCCGGAACGCCCGGGAGAGCGAGGGCCTCAGCCAGGAGGAACTCGCGGACGACCTCAACGAGAAGGCGAGCGTCATCCGCAAGCTCGAACGCGGGGACAGCCTCCCGAGCGACGACGTCCGCGAGAAGCTCGAACGCAAGCTCGGCATCACGCTGACGGAGTCCGGCGGCGAAGCCGACGACACGGAGTGGTCCTCGGAGAGCGACAGCGCGGGGCTGACGCTCGGCGACAAGGTCAAGCGGAAGGGCGACGGCAGCTAAACCTACAGTTTTTTCGCCCGCGAGAACGGCGTTGCGGACGTGTTCGTACTCGTCAATCTGAAGGCCTACCCCTGCGACCCGGTCGAAATCGGGGAGGCCGCCGCGGAGGTCGCCGAAGAGACAGAGGCTACCGTCGCCGTCGCGCCGCAGGCCGCGGACCTCGCGCGCGTCGCGGAGACGGGCGCGACGACGTACGCCCAGCACGTCAGCCCCGTCGAGCACGGCAGCCACACGGGCAGCGTGCTCGCCGAATCCGTCGCGGACAACGGCGCGGTCGGCACGCTGCTCAATCACAGCGAGCACCGCCGGAAGCTCGCGGACATCGACGGCAGCCTCGACGCCGCCGAGCGCGTCGGCCTCGACACCGTGGTCTGCGCGAACAACCCCGAGCAGGTCGCCGCCGCCGCGGCGCTCGGGCCGGACGCCGTCGCCGTCGAACCCCCGGCGCTCATCGGCACCGGGACGCCGGTCTCGCAGGCCGACCCGGACGTCGTGGAGGACGCGGTCGCCGCCGCCGAGTCCGTCGACCCGAGCGTCGACGTCTACTGCGGCGCCGGCATCTCCACGGGCGAGGACCTCGAAGCCGCCCGCGAACTCGGCGCGACCGGCGTGCTGCTCGCCAGCGGCGTCGCGAAAGCCGACGACCCCAGAGAAGCGCTCG
Organism: Halobacterium sp. R2-5; assembly: GCF_011734195.1. Classification (NCBI taxonomy): domain Archaea; kingdom Methanobacteriati; phylum Methanobacteriota; class Halobacteria; order Halobacteriales; family Halobacteriaceae; genus Halobacterium; species Halobacterium sp. R2-5. The sequence continues at coordinate 1,359,654 of NZ_JAANTH010000001.1, read as the reverse complement.
AGGACCTCGTCGCGCCGCTCGCGTAGCGCTGTCTCCTCGGTTGCCCGCTCACTCGAAGTCCTCCAGGGACACCTGTCCGCTGTTCTGCCGCTCGTTCGTGCCTCGACCGCCTCGAGTCGGGTCACGTCCACCACCGTCCGCGCTCTCGTCGCCTCCGAAGCCGTCGAGGTTCGTCTGCTCGCGCTCCGAGAAGTCGAGGTTCGAGACGCGCACCCCGACCTTCCGGACGGACTCGCCCTCGAACTCGCCGAGGAGGTCCTGCGTGCGGTCGTCGACGAGGGCGGGGTCGTCGACGGGACCGGGCAGGGACTCGGCGCGCGTGTGGACGTCGTAGGGCGGCGTGACGACCTTCACGCCGATGGTGCGGTAGAAGGCGTTCTTCCGGGTGGCGCGGTCCGCGACGGCTTCGGCGAGCGTGGCGACCTGTTCGCGGACGCGCTCGAAGTCGTCGGTCGCGCCGTCGAAGGCGGACTCCCGGGAGAGGCTCTTGGGCTTCCCGCGGGGCTCGACGGGGCGGTTGTCCTCGCCGCGGGCGCGCCGGTAGAGGTCGCGGCCGCGGTCGCCGAAGCGGTCCGCGAGCTCGTAGGGGTCGGCGCTCGCGAGGTCGCCCGCCGTCTCGATGTCCATCTCGCGGAGTTCTCGCGCCCGAACCGGCCCGATACCGTGGACGTCCGCGACGTCGATGGGCGCGAGGAACTCGCGGACGTCGTCGGGTTCGACGACCACGAGGCCGTCGGGCTTGTCGTGGTCGCTGGCGAGCTTCGCGGTGCTCATGTCGGGCGCGACGCCGACGCTGGCGGGCACGCCGACCTCCCGGGCGATGCGCTGTTTGACGTGGCGCGCGAACCCCTCGGCGACGTCCCACGCGGTGCGCTCGGTGACGTCGAGGTACGCCTCGTCGATGCTCACCTCGCGGACGGTGTCCCCGAGGTCGTACAGGATGTCCTTGACGTCGCTGCCGACCTCCTGGTAGAAGTCGAGGTCCACGGGCCGGTAGTAGCCCGCGTCCGGGTCGCCGGGATTCTCGGCTCTCCGCGGGAGGTTCTCTAAGGCGGCGCCGATGGCCTGCGCGCTCTCGACGCCGTACTCGCGGGCCTCGTAGCTCGCGGTCGCGACCGCGCCGACGGTCTCACCCGGCTCGTAGCCCATGCCGACGACCACAGGCTCGCCGCGGAGTTCGGGCTCCCGCATGCGCTCGCAGGAGGCGTAGAAGCAGTCCATGTCGACGTGCAGGACGATGCGCTCCGCGCGGTCTGGCGCCCCGGGGAGTCGCTCGCCGTCGACCATCACTCGGTGGTCAGGGGTCGACGAGCAAAAAACGGCCGGTGCGGGTCAGGGCTCGGGGAGGACTTCGACGTCCGTCTCGCGCTCGCGGGCGTCCTCGAGGGCGTGCTTGGCGCCCATGCCGGCGTCGTGCGGCGAGACGCCGTGCCCGACGCCGACGCGGACGTCGACGCCGGCGGTGTCGTGGACGTAGTCGATGGCTTCCTCGTACTCCGCTGGCGAGAGGTCGGGGCAGACCGCGATGATGTTGTCGCCGCCGACGAAGAAGGAGAGCGCGTCGTGGGCGTCGTGCATGTGCCGCATCAGAGCGGCGTACCCCTGCTCGATGTGGACGAACGACGAGTACGCGTCGAGTTCGTCGGTGTACGTGCCGGTGGCGTCGACGACGTCGAAGTGCGCGATCTGGACGTCGTCGTCGGTGCGTTCGGCCTCGTCGATGGGCTGGCCGAGCAGCGCCTCGCGGCGGTCGGCGTCCTGTGCGCTGCCCTGCTCCTGGAGCGCGGCGGTGGCGTCGACGAGCGCGTCCGCGGGCGACGACCCGGCGCCGATGGAGAGGCTGACGGTGACCGGGTAGCGGTTCCGGATGGACTCCTGGATTCGCGCGTGGTCCTCCAAGTCTAGCCCGTTGCTCACCGCGATCATGTTGTCGAAGCGCGTGAAGAAGACGTAGCCGTCGCGCATGCCGAACGCCTGCGAGAGGTCAGCGTAGAGGCGGGACTGCATCGTCTGGAGGTCGACCTCCCGCCGCGGCGACGGCGTCACGGTCCACGGGCCGTAGTTGTCGAGTTGCACGAGAGTGACCTGCGTGTTCGTCACGGGTACCGGAACTCGGCACCCCGCCGGTATATCGGTTGTGGATTGCGTTCCAAATATGTTCCGTGGCGGGGCCGTGGGGAGCTCAGTGCGTGCGCGACACCGAGACGCCGCTCGCCTCCGAGCACTCGACTTCGACGTCGAAGGGAGGCCGGAGGCGGGCCAGCGACTGCGAGTCGTGCGCGACCGGATTCAGGTGGAAGTGACCGACCGCCTCCGCCCGGTTGATCTGCTGAGTGACGACGCGCAGGAACCGGAACAGTTTGCGGACGTCGTTGTACGCCGTCAGCTCGCTCAGCGAGTCGAAACACACCGCCGTCGGACTGGAGCGCGAGGACACGCCGTCGAAGAAGTCGCTGACGGCCATCCCGAGGCCGGTCAGGTCGCCCGGATGGACGCCGCGCACGTACGCACCGTTCCGGTACCCCTCTCTCGTGTCGCCCTCCGTCAGGTGGACGAGACCCAGGTGGGCCGTCTCGATGGAGATGTGGTCCGCCCAGGCGTCCAGCCACGGGCCCGGCTGCGAGAACGTCGCCACGAACACGTCCGCGGCCTCGTCGTGGAGGTCCGAGAGCAGGGTCTCGTGGACTCGTTCGTGCACCGACGCGTCCCCGTCCTCCATCACGAGGATGTTCGACGCGTCCGCGAGATCGTCGACCAGGCCGGTCGACGCGTCACTCATCGTCGACCACGTCCTCGGCCGCGTCCAGCACCGCTTGAATCGACACCGACGGGTCGAGTGAGACGTACAGCCCCTCCGCGTCGCCGACCAGTCGTAGCACAGTCGCGCTGTCCAGCACCACGACGAACGCCCTGACGTTCCCGAGCGTGCCGTATATCTCCTCGTAGAGCTCCTGCTGCGTGAAGTCCAGGCGGTAGTCCGAGTGCAGCTCGTCCGCGAGATCTTCGAACGCCGTCTCGCCGCCGAGGTCTTCGACGACGTCCTCCCGGACGTACAACAGGCTGTAGTCCCGCTCGTCGTATTCGACGAACGCGCGCAGACCGTCGCCTGCCGCGCCGGAGATCGCGTCGCCGACCTCGCGGGCGTCGAACTCCGAGGAGGTCGGTGCGCGGCTGAGTTCGAGCATACCACACGTCAGCCACACCGGACCAAAAGACGTTCGGGACGCCGGCGGAGCCGCACCATCTCCACCGAGGACTGACGGCCGCACGGTCGCCAACCACCGCATTTTGCGCCGCAGTCGTCGCGTATGCCGCCGGCGGCTGAACCGTAACGCTACTGTTCTTCGGAGTGAATCCACTCCCAAGTGACACCGATGACCGCGGAACCGTCAGGCCTGGACACGGAGTTCTACGCGGTCGACGCGGACGCCTCAACCGCGGAGCTCCTGGCGGTCGCGAAGGTGTACGCCCGCGACGTCGTCGACAGCTACGACCTCACCGTGGACGTCAGCGCCCTCGACTGGGAGGTGAGCAAGCGCGCGAAGCGCCGCGCGGGCGCCGTCAAGTACCGGGGCGAGCACCCGGAGACCGTCTCGCTGACGTGGGAGTACTTCCAGGAGCACGGCTGGGGCGCGACCGCGGAAGTGGTGCGCCACGAGCTGATTCACGTCCACCTCCTGAACGAGGCCGGGGACGCCAGCCACGGCGACGCGTTCCGCGAGTGGGCGAGCGAACTCCAGACGTCGGTCACCTGCGAGCGGTTCGCCGAGCCGAACTGGTGGGTGGTCTGCGAGGACTGCGACAGCGAGCTGCCGCGCTACCGGGAGTCGAAGCTCGTCGAGAACCCGGAGACGTACCGCTGCGGCGGCTGCGGCGGAACGCTGTACTCGCGTGAAGTCACAGGGAGCGGCGACTGACGACGTACGAGCGGGCCAACGAGAGCCACGCGCGCTACTCCGAGTCCGACTCGTCGCCGCGAGACGGCGGCCGTCGCGACAGTTCGTCGAACCGGCGCTGCGCGTTCTCCGCCCGGGACTCTGTCTCCTCCGGCTCGTATTCGAGGCTCGCTACGTCGCCGTCGTCCAGTTCGACGGTGAGAATCGCGTCGACGTGCCGGCCCGCTTCCGGGAGTCGCTCCCGGTCGAGCACGCGCTCGGCGACCGTCTCGCCGTCCGCTTCCAGCAGGAGGACCGCGAGGTCGCCCTCGAAGCGGTCCACGACCGCCGTGTAGGTGCCGTTAGGTATCATCAGTAGGATTCCTCGACGACTGTGGTTCCGGTGTCGGTCTCGACGACGATAGTGTCACCGGCGTTGTTCCACACCGCGCTCCCCGACCCCCAGTAGAGGTCTGTCGCCGAATCCTCGCCGCTCCCCGTGTGCAGGGTGACCTGGTCGCCCGCGTCGAGCGTGAACCCGCTCGGGAACGTGTACGTGTGGTCCGCCTCGTCGCTGACCGTCCAGCCGCCGAGGTCCAGGGCCTCGCTGCCGGTGTTCTCGAAGACGACGTACTCGTCGTTCAGATTCTCGTTGTCGTTGCCCGCCGCGTCGGCGTGAATCTCCGCGACGGCCAGACCGCCGGCTTCGCCGGTCGTCGTAGCCGTGGTCGTCGACTCCGTGGTCGCGGTGTCCGTGGTGGAAGGCTCGATCGTCGTCCCGCCGTCCGGCGCCGTCGCCGTTCCGCTCGCGGGGACGACAGTACGGACTTCGACGTCGTCACCGCTCCCCGGCTCTATCGGGTCGCCGTCGCGGAGGTCCAGCGGGTCCGTCGGCGCGTCGCGCTGGGTCGCGACCGTCACCGCGGAGCCGTTGCTCGCCAGTTCAACGTTCCCGTGCGTCGCCGTCCAGTACGTCCGAATCGAGCGCTCCCCGAACCGCTGGAGGACGTCCTCGTGCGGGTGGCCGTACTGGGAGTCGTACGCGCTCGAAATCACGGCGACCTTCGGGGCCGCGACGTCGAGGAACTCCGCGGTCGAACTGGACTGACTGCCGTGGTGGCCCGCGCTCAACACCGTGGCGTTCAGCCCCGCGCCGTACTCCTCGGCGAGGTACCGCTCGCTCGCCGCCTCGCCGTCGCCCGGCAGCAAGAACGTCGACTGCCCGAACTCGACGCGGAGGACGACGCTGTTCTCGTTGCGGTCGCCGCCCGCGAGGCGGTCCTCGGGCGGCGCCAGCACGTCCACGCTCGCGTTCTCCAGCGGAATCTCGTCTCCCGCGCGCGTCTGGAACAGCGGCACGTCGTGCCCCTCTACGGCGTCGAGGTACTCCTCGTACGTCTGCGAACTCGACGCGATACCCGGGTCGTAGGCCGCGCCGACGCCGTCGCCCGCCGTCTCGAAGTAGTCGATGACCGCCTCGTGGCCGCCGATGTGGTCGGCGTCCGCGTGGGACGTCACGAGGTAGTCCAGGCGCTCTACGTCGTGCGCCCGGAGGTAGTCGAGCACGATCTCGCCGTCGTCCGACCAGTCGCCCGTGTCGATCAGCATCGTCTCGTTCTCCGGGCCGACCACGAGGATGCTGGAGCCCTGCCCGACGTTGATGAAGTGCACCGAGAGCGTTCCGTTCGGGGTTTCCGCGGCAGTGGTCGTCGCCTCTGTCGTCGTCGTATTGGCGGCTTCAGTCGTGGCCGAGCCCTGGTCCGTCGCCGCCGGCGCGTCGCTGACGGCGCCGCTACACCCAGCCAGCAGGACGAGAACTGCCACCGCGAGGACGCCGAGTGCGCGCCGTCGAGCCATAGCGCCTCTGACGTAGCGCAGTCAAATGGGCTTAGTGGCCCCATTCTGGGGCGATCGTAGAAGTGAATGGGGAGTTCCCCGGTTGTGAACTTCCGCGGAGGGCTCCTGGGGCTCCGGTAGCAGTGAGAGCCGTCGCCCTCCGGTTCGGAAGCGCTAGTGTAGACCGGTATTATATTCTAACCTACTAGATAACTATAATATCCTCTATACCTATAGAATACAGTAAATTACGAGGTTATGTTGAGTGATTATTGCCTGCATCACGTTATCGGCGGTGAAAATTGGGTCGCAACTACTTTTAGTGAAAATTGAAACCAACTGACCGATGGCAGACCAGCGACGGATACTCTCAGTAAGTTTATCGTTGATCCTCGTGCTGTCGGCGGTGCTCGCACCCGTCGCAGTCGCGAAGACAACGAGCGGGGGACAGAGCACAACCGATGAGGTGGCGTCTACACCAGGCGTCCACCTCCCGGATGCGACGATTAACAGTTCTACCGACTCGACGATCGAAGTGTCGTACCAACTCCCGGACAACGCCGATCCGGCAAACTACAATATCAGCATCGGTGGTCCTAACTACTACGCAAGGACCGGCGGTTCCCTATTCAATGGAAGTATCACGTCCCAGAACGGGACGCTGAATTTCACCGTCCCAGCCGACCAGATTAGCGGCGGTAATCACACACTGACCGCGGCCCTCAGACAGACGGCCGACGGGGACACCGATACTAAAGCGAGAACGACGAACAATCTCACAGTGGAGACTCCGGTGACCGTCCAGAACACCGACGTCGAGGACGGGCCGTTTTACACGAACGAGCAGATCAATGCTACCGCGACCCTGAACAATCCCACGGACGCATCCGAGAACTTCACAATCGCCCTGTACGATAAAAGCAGGTGGGCAGAGTCCGCGAAGACGGTGTCGGTGCCTGCGAACTCGACTATCAACGCCAGCGTCAACACGTCCTTTAGTAACAAGGGTACGTATTACCGCGCGGTCAACGATGGATCGACCGAGTCAATCGATGTCGAACCATCGCTCCAGGTCGTGTCCTCGGGCCTTTCGACGACAGACACGTACGTCAACGAGAACGTCACCGCGAACCTGACTGTCGAAAACCTCGGTCCAGAGAATGACAACCGGCGGCTCTACGGGAGTTTCATGGGTGAAACTGACTCTCAAGGAGTGACGCTCGACCCGGGTAACAACACCACCGTTCAGTTGACAGTTCCAGCGACGCGTACCGGCACTGGTGAATTCTACGTCAGTGGCAGCAGCATCGGGCAGGTAGATGTGACGAACCCCGTGAACGCGACGTCTGTCTCCTTCGCGAACGACAGCGTCGCGGTCGGAACTCCGGTCAACGCGACGGTCGAAGTCGTCAACACCGCCAGCGTCAATGGAACGTTCCCGGTGAAAGTCACGGATCGGACCGGGTTCTCTGTGTACGGAAACACGTCGGTATCCCTGAACGCGAGCGAAGCCACGAACGTCACCGTCCCGACCACGTTCCCGACTGCCGGCACCCACGAGATCGAGGTCCAGAACAGCACGGTAACCAGTCCGGTGGTGAGCAACCCCATCGGCGTCGAGAGTTACGACCTCTCAACGAACGAGACGTACGTTGGCGAAAACGTGACGGTCACCGCTACAGTGGTCAACACGGGGAATTCCTCGGGGACCTTCCCGGTGTCCGTCACTCGCTGGGGCCGGGCCGTCGCCTCGACGAGTGCCACGCTGGACCCGGGCAATTCGACGACGGTGACGTTCAATGCGAGTTTCGACAGCAGCGTCGAGAGCCGTAGCCGCGTGACACTCAACAATGTCTCACTCGACGAGCTGCGAGTGCAGCCGCGCATTCAGACGGAGAACATCGAGGTACAGGACGGCGTTGCGCCTGGCGAAACCGTCTGGGTGAACGCGACGTACACGAATCCGACGAGTGAGTCCGCGACTACCTTGGTGAACACGGAACTCAACGGAAGCGACTACACCGAAATTTCGCTCTCACCCGGCGAGACGACGACCATCAATCGGTCCGGGACCTTCTCGGAGACGGGCGCCCACTACGTCTGGGCGAACACGAAGAGCGTTCGCGTCTACGTTCTGAATGACACCGCTGGCACCGCCAACATCACCCTTCACGACGATAACATACCCTCGACGGCGGTAGTCGGCGACAGAGTGTTCGTACCGATGCGCGTGACTAACGACGGTGACGCAGCGGCGGTGCGCACCTACGACGTCGAGGTTGACGGCGCCAGCCACACGACGATGCGTGCGGGTGTCGAACCCGGCCAGTCCGAGTTCGTCTGGTTCCAGACCAGCTTCGACTCCACGGGCCAGCACACCGTCACGGTGGATGGCGAGACGTACAACGTCTCTGTCATTGACCCGATCGTCACGGACACAACAGTCACGTACGCCAACGGCACGAAAACGACCGAGATGCCGGAAGTCGAGGCACGGTACAACGCCTACGGCGGCGGCATCTACGCGATGTTGCAGACACCGTCCCAGCGCTACGACCTCGGCCGTATCGGCGCCGACGAGACGACCCAGTTCCGCGTGAACGTGACGCTTCAGGACTACGAGCCGCGCGTGCTCCTGAATACGGGTAACGAGACGACGTGGACGACGGAGAACGTCAGTGCGACCAAGACGAAGGCGTCTATCCTACTGCGTCCCTCCCAGTTGAATTTCAAGAAGAATGCAAACAGCATTGAGAACTGGGGAACACAGAACGACACCGCCGACTTCACCATCGACGCTGGCGCGTGGATGGTCATCGGGAACGGGAACAACACCGAGTACGACGTCAAACCAGAGGTCCTTGACGGGTTGACCGTCTCGACGGACGCACAGAAGTTTCGCCAGCCCGTGTACATTCCGGAGACGGATGATTCCGAGCCGCGCATCGAAGTGGCGGTCGCCGGTCCCCACTTTACCTCGGACGGCAACGTGAACCAGGGCCACTACACAGCGAAACTACCGGACGACCTCCTGGACGCGTGGAACGTCAGCGACCCGTCTGAACTGACTGTCGACTACACTGCGGACAGCGGCGAAACCCAGTACACCATCGAAGAGGTGGAGGGCGGTCTCCGAGTGTCCGTACAAATGCACTACTCCTCGGGGACCGTCAGCATCGCAAAGGATACGACGGACACCACGGACGACACCAACGATACCAACGACACCAACGATACCAACGACACCAACGATACCAACGACACTAACAACACAACCGAACAGACGACGACTACGACGACAACGACGACTACGACGACAACGACGACAACATCGAATTCGACCACGTCGATCGCAACAACGAGTGACTCTGGCGGTACGACTACCACCCAACCAACATCTGCCGGGTCCTCTGGCGGGAGTGCGCCTGGCTTCGGTGTGCTGCTGACGTTACTCGTGACAGGTGCTGTACTCGCGTTCCGCAGTACCTAACAGCCGGTGTTTTCGGGGTTGTAGAGCTCCGAACCATCCCCACAAATTCGCGGATGCCGTCAGTCAAAGCGACCACCTCCGAACAGTAGCTTGTTGTGGCAGTCGTCGACGACGCCGAGCGGGTCGAGACCGAAGTCCTCCGGGTCGTGGTCCTGAAGGAAGTGTTTCCAGCGGCGCTCGTCGGTGTCGAACGGGTACTCGCAGGCGGGACAGTGCGTGAGCGTGACGAAGCGTTCGCTGCGCTCGTAGGTGCGAACGCGGAGACTCACGCCAACCACCCCGGAGAACAGACGGGTGGCTGGTGGAGTTTACCTGAAGTAAGTGGAAGCTGGCAAGAGCTTCCGAAGTACTTTTTACAGTATGGGGCCGGAGGGCGTGGCACCCGACTTCTGTGGATACCCTGACGCCGCCCTCACCGGTCGGCCGCATCAGTCCGCCACCTCCGTTGCGTTGAGGAGGTCGAGGTCGTCCGTCTCCGGCCGGCGGCGCGCGAGCTCGTCGTCAAGGTCCGCCTTGTCGTAGTACCGGCGAATCGTCTCCGGGCTGGACGCGACCCGCTCGGCAACCTTCACGTAGCTGAGCCCGCGGTTCAACTGCCACGTGATACTGCCGGTCCGAATCGCGTGGGGCGCGCGGCTCGACGGGCACTTGCTCGCGTGCGTCTTCTCCGTGTATTCGCAGCGCTCCCGACGCCGGTTGTGGGGACAGGCGACCGCCACGCACGGCTGGGTCGCCTGATACGCCCACGTCTGGAACGTCGACTCCGCGGGGCGCCCGAACTTCGTCGTGAGGAGTGGCGTCCGACCGTTGTCGTCGCGCTTCGCGTACCGCTCACGCTCGATGTAGAAGTTCAGCGCGTCCGCAATCGGCTCCGGGAGCGCGACGTTGCGCTCGTGTTCGCTGCCGTCCTTCAGGCGCGTGGGCGGGCGGTGCCGGAAGCGAAGCACGCGCTCCTCGGCGTCGTAGTCACCGAGGTCGAGCGCGCGAAAGCAGGAGATGCGGCCGCCGATGTGCCAGAGTAACTCCAGGAGGACGTGCTGGGCCGTCCCGTAGTCCCGCGTGCTCTCGCGGTAGTGCTCGATGAGTCGGCGCGCATCCTCGGCTTCGAGGCGCTTGTCGCTGGTCTGCTCGTCCTTCGAGAGGTTCGGCAGCTCGACCTTCTCCGGGAGGCTGTCGTCGACGACGTCGAGGCGAGCGCAGTACTTCACGAGCTCCTTCAGTGCGACGAACTTCCCCTTCACCGTCGCGGGGGCGTCACCGCGCTCGTCGAGGAAGCGCTCGTACTCGTCGATAATCCAGCCGTCGAGGTCGCGCATGACGTCCACGTCGTCGCGCTCGTGCGCCCAGCGGACGAACTGCCGGAGGCGGTTCTCGTAGCTCCGAACGGTCTTGTCGGTGTTCTTGTTCCGGCGCTTCGCGACGAATCGCTCGGCGGCCTCGGTCGGCGTGAGGTCGCGCTGGCGCTCGCTGGACGCCCGCGAGTCATCAGCGTTCGACGTCATCCCTCCACCTCCGCGGCGACGTCGTCGTAGTCAACCGTGACGGGCGGACGTGGCTAGTCACCGACGTTGCCGAGGTCTCCGTCGCTGATGACGATACCGAACGCCGGGAAAAACGGGCCGTGCGGATGCAGAGTCACCGCGGGACAGAACCCGATGCCGCGACCGTCGCGCTTGTTCTCGTGAGGTATCCTGACCACGAGGAGGCCGCCGTCCACGTTCTGGATGCTGCAAACCGCCTCGAGAAAGACGGCGTGTACGCGGTCGACCATGTGGAGATTCTGGAGCCAGAGCCGTCCTGGGTGGTTGTCCAGCGCGCGGGCCACACTGAGGTGTTCCACCTGCCGGCGCCGGTCCCGGCCGCGCGGGGTGACGCACTCCCTGCGTGTGGTGGTCCGCGAGCCGACGTCGACGCCGAGGACTACAGGCTTGTCTCCCGGCAAGTAGTGACTCCGGGCCGGCAGGTTTGCCGGGACTGCGCCCGCCGCTAGCGCCCTCGCGAGTTGGAGACGGTGGCGTGTCCGGAGTGTGAGCGGAACATCGCCTCCGGACTGTTTCAGGGGCCGCGCGTTGAGGGAGTCACTGGCCTACGCCTGGAGTGTCCTGAATCGGACTGCTCGTTTACTGGCACTGTCGACCTCCCTGAGGCAGCTCCAGGAACTGCTGGCGGCCCGGATATGGGTGGTATGGCGTGACCCTGGAGTTCTACGAGTACGAGAAGTGCGGGCGGGTGCAAAATCGAATCGTTGAGTGCCCGCTGTGCGGGCACGAGTTCTCGCACCGTGAACCACGGTGGCGGCACTTCTTCAACGACCACACGCCAGAAGATGCCGGCCTAGCGCCGCTCGGGACAATTCCGGAGGATGCTGGTGGACCGCTCTGGAGTGACTCACCCGACTCTACGGAAGAGCCTGTTGTCTAAGCTGAGACGGATTGAAGCGCGAAGACGTATTATACAAAGAGACCACCAATAATAGAAGTATGTCAGGAATTCATCCTTATTCTACTTTCACTACTTCTTCTTTCGGGACGTATACATTCTCGCCCGGCGATGTCTTCCGTGTCTCGCGTTCTGGCACCGAAAACACTCCCTTATCATCTGATGCGAAATACCAGCGGTCCTGGGTATAATAGAAATCGTTCTCGCATTTGGGACACTCTATCTCAACATGAGTTGGGGGAATGGTTCTGTCTTGTAGTTTCTCAGCTGCTTCTTCAGGGATAGTCACCGACTGAATAGCGTGGGGGCAATACTCACAACCAATCCCGAACGCCGACGCCTCTAGTCGTTCCGTGCTTGACGTTCTAGCTTGTTCGTGTCCCTGTGATGGTTCACGTCTTTGCAGTTCACGATTCTGCTTTTTTACGCACCACTCGAAGAGTTCCTGTCGCAGGTCATCGTCTGTCTCACCGAATAGACTCCCTAAGCGGTAGCCGAGATTATCCCATGTGAGTTCCTCTGGCGGGGGACCCTCTCCATACTTCGACGTATTATCGCTATCGCCGAGATCTTTAACAGCAGCCGTCCAGCCTCTCTTGAATGCCGCCTGCCGGTCGCTACCGGGGTCCTCTTGTCGAATATCACCGAGAGGGATTGTCGGATCATCAACCATGGCTCCTCATTGAATCGCCTGTTTAGAAATCGATTCCGGACACGCCGCTGAATTCACTCTCTATTCAGCATGCCTCTCTTGACGACTACTTGGTAGCTCCTAAGTCCACGTATACCGCGTTGATTCGTACTTATCGAATGGGCGCTCACGGTCTGAGTGCCACGTAGCGAGTTCGATCAGTCGACGTCGACGGCGGTCTGAATCTCGTAGTGGAGCTGCAACGTCGGCATGCTCAGTACCTCAGCAAGCTCTGGGGTCATGTCGGGATGGGCGAGCGCGCGTGCTTTCGCTTTCCGGTCTTGGCGGGCGTGTTCGCAAGCCGCGATGACCGCGGCAGTTTTGGTGTTCTCGTCGAGGGCGTCCATAGCTGATTCGATGGCGTCGAGGCGGTGTGCGTAGTCGCCGTCGGTCCGGATTCGCATATTGGTCTCGTACACACGACCTGGCTTAACCTATTCATCTGGAGTGACTCGAAGGGTGATTTCACCCGGATTTCGCGAACTTCGAGGTAGTCGGTACGCTCACGGCTGCCCGTTCAGAGGATTGGCGCCGGGATGTGCACACGAGGTTTGCGAGCTCGTGTGCATATTCTGGAATCGGATTCTCTCGACGTGAGACCCCACGGAATCTCGTAGAGAACTACTGCTAAGTACAGCGCTGTACTACTCAATATCCGTTACTTGGGTAGCTTCGCGCGAAGTGAGAGCACAGAGAGGGGGAATGAGGGGGAGTTGTGCCCTCAAGTGTCACACAACCGTTCCTCTGGTGCGACCGCCGAACGGGAATCCCGTCCGGCACTGCGAATCACCCTGGCCGCATCAACGGGGATTCGCATCTCTCACTCGCACAATCAGAACGATAAACATTCTCCCTCCAATACTAGGGAAATCAGATCACACACACCTACAAAGGCGGTTTCAGCAGATGTGAAAGGTACAGTATTCTCCGATAGCCCGCCTGATTGCTAAGTATAGAAAAAGCGGTTACCGAAGTGAGGATTGATTTATCCGAACGATGCCATTAGTCCCTGCTGGATATAGCGAATCTATCTGGCACCTATCCTCTGTTGTCATCTCGCGTCTATTAGCTATCGAACCCCACTGTTAGCAGACGAGTGGCCGACAGGGTTCTAACCTGCCGTGAAATCAAGGGAGGCGAATGGATTTGGTTGAGGGATCTATTTCCACCTCACCGCCGATTGGAATGGGGCACGTCGGATACGTGTGCCCGAACTCGCAATCAAAGACAATGGGTGCGTTCGGATTGTACGTTTCGAGGACATCAGCAATTGTGTCGCGCTGGCGCTCTCGATACCCCACTCGCCATTCCGGTGGGTTTTCTTCAGCGTGTGAGCGTGCGGCGGCGCGTCCGACAAGCACACCGTCGAATCGTTCGAGAAGACCGCGTTCGCCGAGTGCCCGGAGGTTCGCACCGACGACAGCCGGGTCAGGGATTAGTTCGCTCGTCTCTAACGCAAGAACAGTGCCGTTCAGTGCGTCGGGCTCAGGTAGGTAACGCTCGGCGAGGAACTGCTCAACGAGGACTGCATAGCAGCCGCCCCAGATTCGACCTGAGACAGTCTCTTCCCCACCACGCCAGATTCGGCCATCTGATTGTTCGATCTCACGCGTGGTTTTGACTGACTCTGGATCTTCCCAGTCACCGGCCTCATCAGTAAAAACCTCTGCTTCGGTCCACTCACCGATGGAATCCTCGAAGAGGGCACGCCGTAGGTACTCTTCAGTGTAGTCAAACATCTCGCCATCCATCGCGTATTCAAGCAGTGTCGATCCACCGTAGTACGAAACAATCCCGTGATTCCAGAGAAACAGGGCCAGATTCGTGTTGTCTGAGTAACCGTAGAATCTCGTCGGGTGTTCGCGGAGTACGTCCCCATCGAGATACGGGAGGATTGTGATCTGGTCGTGGCCTCCGATATTAGCGATTACGGCTGAGATATCCGGGTCGCGGAAAGCGTTCATAACCTCTTCGGCGCGTGCTTCTGGATTGTCCGCAAGCCACTCCGGGTCGGTGGTCGCGGTCGGATACTCAACCGGGTCAAGGTCGAAAACCTCGCGCATTCGTTCAAGACCGAGTTCATAAATGAACCGCGCAGACTCGGGTGCGTTTGATGCCGGTGCGACAACCGCGACCTGATCACCGGGTTCGACGGGAGGTGGGGTAAGGAATTCAGGCACAACTGCTGTCTTTTGGGAGGTGTCAAATATTTCTTTTTCAGCCATGCGCCATGGTGTCCAGAGGGCCGGGAGACTGGCGGGACAAGCATGAGTGTGAAGTTCGTGGAAACTATCCCATCGTAACCGCACGAATTGAAGTCGAAAAGACGCAATCCAGATTCACACAGCAGGTCTCACCACAGAACACGGGTGAGTACAAGATATGAGAAATATATTCAGCAGGATACAGAGTCCATCAACGGAATTTAGCAGAAGATTCGGTGGTACGTTCGCAATCCTACTTCGCACCTGTTTCACTGAGATTGCTGAGGAATTTAGTGCGTCAGGGTGGACTTCAGTTGCTTTTGTGCATATTCGGGAATCGGGTTCTCTCGACGTGAAACCCCACGAAACCCACGTTAGGCGATTGCAAAGAGTGAGAATACGTCAGCCGCCGATTTCGATACGCCAATCTGCAGATCCTGCCTCAATGACAATCAAGCCGACTCCTTGTTGGCTGACGAGTGATGTTCCTTCATACGGCCCAATCTCGTTATGGAGGAGCTCGACTTTCTCACCGTTCATACGTGCTAGCCAGACGGCTGCATGGGCATCGTTCTCGATCTCGAACGTAACTTCAGTCGCCCCCTCAAATTCAAAGGGCCCGTAGAAAGCTGCGTGCTGGTCTTCTGCGCTTGCCGGTAGGTTCTCGATGTCTTCTTCGTTGTACCGAGGCTGCGTAACGTTAGTATTCCAGTCACCATCGGCGGTAACATCAAGCTGCCACTCGCCGGAAGGCATGTGGAGGGCGACAGTACCATTGTATTCGCCGATTGCGTTCACGATATACTCTTCAGTCCCGTTACTGGAGACAGCCTGAATCTGAAAGTTTGACTCTCCTCCAGTATGCTGAGCATCGATGACAACGAGTCCGCCTTCTGTCGTGAACGAGTCTGTGACATCGGTTCCACTTCCGTTGAAGGAATAGGATGTCCCGTTCTCTGCAGATTCAGCATTCGTCCCTGTTGCTGAAGTTGTCGGTGTCGCTGACTGCGCTGCCGTTGCTGCCGATACCTCAGTTGTATATGCTGCAGTTGTGGTGGCGGGTGCCGCGGACATGATTGTCATAGCGGCATCTACTTGATTTACTGCTTCTGGGGCACTGACTCCACTCCCAATAGCGCCGATAACAACTACGATTAGGAGAATGAATAGAAAGCCCACAACGTAGGTTTTGTAACTACTCTCATCGCCGATCTCTGGAATTGAATTGAATCTGGACATACCTCCAATCAGTCGACAACCAGGAGGATGGTCGTATTCCTTACCGACGAAAGCTCTTCAAGTGGATTAGGAAACCCGAGCACAATGGCGACAAGAGTTGATATATAGAATTCTCTACTCGTCGGAGCAACTGTCCGGTAGGTCGATCTTCGGCGACACGCCACAGACCCTTCGCCCTTGCCGAATGCGTCCACCCACCCTTGTGCCCCCTCTTTTCGGCTACGCCGTGCTGAGATGCGCGGCGTGTTTTGGATTGGAGGCCTTAGCTACCCGACCGAACTAAGGTGTGTACATCTCGGAGAAATCGTATCAGCCGATGACGACCTTCTACGAGCCTAAGCTATCAATTATAGCTAAGCATGCTGCGATTATCATGATGCGGCTACGGAACTGAACTGTCCCATCATGGCTGAATACTATCGCGACGACGAGTAGCTTGAACAGAAGTCTCTCATTAGTGGAGAGAGATTTTAGCCGCTGGTAGATTGCGGCGATGATTTTGGCTGGGACGCTCTCTTCCGAAGGTTCCGACGAGTCGCGTTTGCTCGGTTGGATGGGTGTTTTCCCGATGTTGCCCTCTGGGCCGGAGGTTGGTGTGGCTGTGAACCCCTACGATATCAACGACTCTTGGTGCGAGCCGTCATCTCAGAGATTCGAGCGCAGCCCACCGGGATTTGACGAGAGGGCGTACGGGGCGGGGGTCTATTCAACCGCCCTACCGGTCAAGGATTCCCTGTTCCGGGTAGAACAGCCATCGAGCCAATGGGTTGGCCTACTAGTAACGAACTGTTAGCAACGATTGGGAGGAGGCCAGCCAGAGGAAAGTTCTGGTTCCCACGCTATTGGGCTGAGTTCTCGAGGAGTACCGAGTTGGCTAATGATGGAACTCGGTAGCCGGGCCTCACCCCGAAATTCGTCCTCGAGTGCAGCCGGGAGCAGTTCGTCGATCACCATTTGCGAATCTTAACTTCGTACAGAACGACTGTCAGTAATCCACATAAAATCTTGGGCTGCGTTAACATAGGGTTGCATTCGGTCTGCTAAGAATTTCGCAGAAGGCTGGCGGATAGTTCTCTCATACGGAGGCTCACCTCTTTATCCCCCAGTTCCACTTGTTAGTACGTCTGTGGCTGCTCGAAGAGCTTCACCGCGAGCTGGTTCTTGGTGTATGATTTCGCTCAGTTTAGAATGCGATATTCGTACCGCAACTCAGTAATCCTATCTTAGAATTTTGTATCCAGAATAGTTGTTTCCTTGTCGGTATCGTGATCGACTGTCGTTACGGTACACCGATTAGGACTAACGTCGATATACGCGTAGGTGGTCACGCCGCCGTCTCGCACGTTGTAGTAGTGTTTTTTGTAGAGGTACTCCACACCGTCAACGTTCGACGACCCTTCTTCAGCGAACTGCGCTGTGTGTCCCTGTGGACAGACAACCTTATCGTAGGAGCTGAGGATGTCGTGGATAGCACGATAGTTGCGGCAGACCCAGTAGAGTTGATCGATACTTTGCGTGTCTGTCGGAGCAGAAGCGAGGGGATCGTCTGGCGTTAGCCAAGCGTGATGGTGGAAGTAGACTACCTTCGCGTTATCTCCTGCCTCGTCCAGTTGTTCGTCAAGCCATTGGAGATCTCGATAGGGGACGTATCCGTTCGTCCAACCGTAGCCAGCCTCCTGTGACCCACTCACTGCGCCCGGCCCGACAGTGTTCATCATGAGGACTGTCACGCCCTCGTCGTCGTACGTCTTCTTGTAACGAAGCCGAGCCCGATCGTCGGACTCGACAAAGTACTGGAGTGGAACGTCGTGGTTACCGGGTGTACAGATCACCTTCTCTCCATGTCCACTCTGGTCGACGAACTCCCAGAACTGATCGTAGAACTCTGGGGTTGAGTGTGCGTAACCACCCTCGTTGAAAGCGGATGCCTTGAACACTGCGTCTCCATTGAAGAACAGGTCCTGTACCCCGTACGTGTCGAACAGGGACGCAATGTCCTGTGGTAACTTCTCGTCGGCGCCTGCACTACTCGTTGGGTCGATGTGACTGTCCGAGAGCCATCCAATTCGGACCATTAGAGGGCCTCCAGTTCGAGCGCAACAGTCGTTTCGCTACCGAGCGTGACCTGTCCGGAAGGCGAGTTGGTTTTCGCTTCGAACAGGAGAGTATGACTCGGCAGCGGGTGGCCGTTCCCTAATCCGGTTACGACGTCTTCGATATCGGTGAGATAGAGTTCGTCAAACACCTGGGTTTGCCCCTGTGCAGTTACCTCCATGAGCGTCTGACGGACTGGATCATCCTCTAGTATTCTCGTTCCATCCACGCCTGGCGGCGAATACGCTTCCCTATTCGCGATGGAGACTCGCAGGCTTGTTTCCGCGTCTGGCTTGGCGTCGACGTGAGCGACGAGTCTGAGAATCGGGACCTTACCGGGCGGGAATGGAATCACTCCGTAGCCGATGCCGGACCCGACCTCTTCGTAGGACGTGTTCGTGATGCGAACATCCTGATTCACCGGCTGAATCATCCAGGATGGCGTTCTCGTCCCCGACTGTTGGAGCGCATGCTGGTACTCGCCGATTTCGATTTTCCCGAACTTGTCACCCGGTAACACCTCGTCGATGAACGCTCGTACATCTTCGTCCTGGGCTAGCTCTTCGGACATTCCGGTCGTGTCTACCTCTTCCGCGCTAGCAGTGGTCTCACCGGATGCCACGCTACCGAGCGCCCCTAACCCGAGGAGTGTGAGTGCTGCTCGTCGAGAAATCGAAGGGCCAAATCCTTGATCCTCTTCAGGTGGTCTGTTATCATTCACCATACACTCTAATCGGAGAAACCACATTAAAAATTTTCTATCAAATATGTAATATCGTTATCTATACTGAGGTAAAAATAGCAGAGTGTTTGCGTGTATTTACTCGAATCTTCAATATGGTTATCAGCGGAGTTGAAACGGTCCGAGATACTGCGCTGAGTTATCTCTAAAACTACCCATAGGAACGCGATTATCTTGAGCCGCCCAAAGTTTGCTAGGCAGGGTTAATCTGGCGTTCAATCCTGCTAATAAGGAACAGTACGACTTTGCATCTGTCTCACCGAGAGAACTGAGCGATCTCCTCGTCTAGGTTGGTTTCTGCTGCGCTGTGCTAAGGTGTGCTGCGTGTTTTGGTTTTGTCCCCTTGAAACACCCCTAACGCAGGTTCGTTTACATTTCGGTGAATTCTCCTGTGCCGAGTGGATGCTCAACCCCTCGGACCTTCGGTTCCTCGCTAGTACGTCTGTGGTGGCTGCTCGAGAATCTCGAAGACTTCGCGAGCGCGATATTCTTTGTTCCGGCCGTGGCGGGAGACCTCCTCGAGGACGCCTTCGTCGACGAGGTCGTTGATGGCCCGCGAGGCTGTAGATTGCTCGACATCGAATAACCGTTGGACAGTCTTGCTCGTGACGTAGGGCTGCTCGAAGAGCTTCACCGCGAGCTGGTTCTTGGTGTACGATTTCCCACCGTACTCCTCTTCGTATTCGCGACGAAGGTCGGCGAGCGCAAGCGTTCTCTCCACAGATTCGTGGGCTTGCCGTGCGATTCCTTCGATGAAAAAGGAGAGCCAGGCTTCCCACTCACCGTGGAACCGGACACCCTCCATCCGCTCGACGTACGAGGTCTTGTTGCGGTTGAAGTACTCGCTCAGGTAGAGGTTGGGACGTTCGAGGAGATCGGCGTCGTACAATTGGAGTGTGATGAGGAGCCGGCCGAGCCGACCGTTGCCGTCGCCATATGGGTGGATCGTTTCGAACTGATAGTGGAACAGCGCGATGTCCACGAGCGGGTGGTAGCTGCCGCCAGTCCGATAGTAGGTGAACAGCCCATCCATCAAGTCCTCGACAGCGCCCGGCGCAGCCGGCAGGAATTCACCGAGGTAGTTCGGTTTCGTCTTGTACGCGCCGATAGTGTCAGTGTCGACGCGATCGTCCGGCACGCCAGTGAGTAGGGTTTCGTGGAGGTCATGGAGCAACTCGACGTTCAACTCCTTGCCGTCATCGAGCGCGTCGATGCCCTCCTTGACCGCAGTTTCATAGTTGAGGACCTCACGGGTGTCCTTGGTTTCGGCAGCTGCAGTGGTTTCGCTTGGCTCCTCTCGACCTTCGTCGAACGTGCGGGTTTCGAGACTGTACAGGGCGTCGTAGTCGATGTCGGCCCCCTCGATTTCGGCGGATTCCATAGCTTCCTTGCGGAGCAGAGAGGTGTAGAGGACTGGCGGGAAGTCGAGTTCGAGGCTGACACCGCTGAGTTTGCCGAGCCAGAACGTCGCGTCGGCAAGCGTCTCGTAGAAGTCGTCGCCGAGTGCGAGGTCCTGGGAAGGTGGGAGGGGTTCTGGCTTGTAGTATGACTCGCGGCCGTATGAGACGAGGTCACCGGGAGCGTCAGCATCTAACTCAGCCGGCTGCATGTATACTTGACTTCTATAACCCGAAGTTCATGAATCTATGGGGCCTGTATGCATGAGATTACTCCGTAATCCCCTGTTGAATGCATATAGAATACGCATACCGATACTTCTGGACGAAACCGACCGATGGAATCGAATTGCTGGTCCACTTGGATAGTTTCCTCACTTCACCACCGGATTTGATGGGGTGACTAACGAGGTTCGGCAGCGTAATCGGCCGGAGTAGCGTCCAGCACCAACCAACGCGTAGAGCGTATGTACGGCATCTACGCGGCCGGTATCGTTGCGGAGGAGGTTGCGGAAGGGCCGGCGCGTTTTGCGCCGGCCCGTTTTACCCATACCCCCTTAGGGGCACTATGGCTGAGGGGTGGCGGCCGCCCCGGGTGCCGCCCGAGACGCCGCGAGCCGCTGTCTGCGGCCGTGTTGGCGGCGCCGAGGCACGCTCGATGGCCTAAATTTTCTCGCAAACAGAACCGAATAGAATCTAGCAGGCGACGTTTACACCTACATGAAAGTGGAGCACAGGCCGAACCGCCGCCAACGAGAGTACAAGATTTGGAAACGCATAGAAACGCCGCGAAAACAAGGAATGAACGCGAGTGTCGCCACTACGAACCGGCGAACGCGGCCGTTAGTCGCCGGTCAGTCCGCTATTCTCGGGTACGGGTCAGTCCGTATCCGCACGTCGTCGCCGTCGATAGCGCCGTCATCGAGCGCGAACCCGAGCGTCTCCCCGTCCATCGCGAGCGCCGTGAACGCAACCCACTCCTCGCTGTCCGCGCACTCACTCCCCTCCTTCTCGCTCGGGGAGCTGTCCTTACTGGCCTCGAGGTCGACCGTAACGCCAAGGTCGTCGACGAGCTCGCGAAGGTCGTCAAGCGCGTCAACCGTGCGTAGGTCCTCGCGGTCGTACACGCGCGTTTCGCTGACCGCATCGAGCAGGCGTTCGGCGTCCTCCGGTGCGAGCCCGAGGTCTTCGAGGTGCTGGCGGACGCGGTCGTCAGCGCGCTCTGCGCGGTCCTCCGTGAGTTCCTCACGGTCGGCCTGAATCGAGTCGATGGCGTCGGCGCCGAGGTCTTCCAGGAACCGACTGGAGTACGCCACCAACGTCTTCGCGCCGCGACTGCGCGACAACAGACCGGGGTCGTCACCGCCAACCTCTTCATCGAGCCGGCGGACGTGCTCGCGAATCGTCCGCTTTGCCGCCCCGGTCTCCGTAACGAGGTCCTCGTAGGTGACCTCGCCGCGGCGCCGAACGACGTCGAGGATGTCGAGCACGAGGTCGGTGCGCGTCCGCGTCGCTTCGCGGTAGAGCGCGGGGACGAGGCTCTCGTAGTGCTTGCGCAGCCAGTAGCGGCGGCCTTCAGGATGCCGCCAGCGCGTGCGTGGGTTCTGTGCTCCGTCGCTGTAGTCGTCGGCGATGAGATCCGCCGCGGAGACGTCAGCCCACTCCAGGTGCGAGAGCAGAATCTCGTCGAGGGCGGCCATCACTTCGTCCCAGCGGTCCCACGGAATCATCTGCTCGACCGTGCGGCCGGTCTCGTCATCGACGACGGTTTCCTTCCCGTCGAGGGCGACCTCGAGCTTTGGCTGGTTGAGCGGGTACTCGACGTGGCCGGGGTCGTCGGGGTAGTAGAGCTTGATGAGGATGGGCGCGTCGAGGTCGGGGAAGCCGAGTTGGTTCCAGTCCTCGGTGCGAATCTTGGACTTGAGCCAGCGCGAATCCTCGTGGACGCCACGGGTTTCGACGTCGGCGTCGTGGCTCGCGAGCAGTTCGGCGCTCTGGCGAATCGTCAGCGCGAGGTCGTCGTCGACGTCTTCGGTCACGCGGTGATGGACCTCGGCTTTCGAGAAGGCAGCCGAGTCAGAGACGACGTCGCTCTGCTGGACGCCGTAGTTCAGGGTGTGGCCGAGCAGGTGAGCGGCGCGCTGAAGTAACTCTTCGGTCTGGTCGACCCATGTGGTCTGGACGCGGACGAGCGTGCCCTCGCCGTGGGGGAGCCGGAAGTTGTCGCCATCGGGATGCACGAGCTCGTCGTACTGTGGCTCCAGCTTCAACGACAGCGAGCGCGGCGGCGTACGGTCCCACGCGATGCTACCGTCCTCTTCGAGAGGCTGGACGGTGAGGTCGTAGCTGTACCACGGCGTGTAGTCGTTACCCTGGCCGGCGCCGGCCTTCCAGCGCGAGGAGGTGAGGGTGACAGCGTACTCGTCGGGCTCGTCTTCAGCGGGATGCTGATAGGAGCGCGTGAGGACGGCGTACTCGGTGCTGGAGTCGGGCGGGGTGACGGTATCATCTTCGTGTGCATACCACGCGGCGCGGGCGTGCTGGTAGGCGCTGCCGTCAGGTAGCTGACGGCCGTCGCCGACGTCGAACTTCCCGCGGAGGCTGTCGGCGTCGCGGTCGACGTCGTCGAGGACGAACTTGCCACCGCCGCCGTGTCGCGCGCCGCCGGGAAGTTCTCTCGCGGTCGTCGTGATGCCCTCGTTGCGCTCGAGGTCAACTCCCTCGTAGGGGTTACGAGCAGCCGGCGGCGAACTCCCGGTGTCCGGCCGACTCATTTCGACCCCTCCTCTGTGTCGACTTCGACACCGTAGCAGTAGGTGCGATGGCCGTAGTCCTCACCGCTGCCAGTCGAGAGTTCGGGCTCGCCACGGTCTTCGGCAATCTCTCGAAGGCGGTCCTTTACCGTCCTGATGTTCGCCGAGACGGTCGCCGGCTCGACGTCGCGCTCGTCGGCACGTTCCGCGCGTGTGAGGCCGACAATCTCCGTCCGCCGGAAGTCCTCGCGCGCTGTCGGAGTGAGCCACTCGCTATACTCGTGGAAGCGAGCGATAGCGCGGCCACTCTCGTGGTCGACGTCCTCACTCATCGTCGACCTCCAGAATACTATCGAGTTGGTCCCGAAGGGACCGCGCTGTCTCTCGGTCAACAGCTATCCGCGAACGTCCGTCGAAGTCGCCGAATAAGTCAAGGACTAAGCCAGACTGGTGTAGCCGCTTGGACGCCGCGACCTCCTCGGCAGAGACATAATCAACACGGGACTGATTACATCCTCGGCGACTCTCCGCAGATTCGTCGGTCACTGCGATCCCTCCAGTTCGCGCGCGCAGTCACCGCAGAGGACTTTCCCGTCGACGACCGCGCCGGCGTACGAGGAGCCGCAGCGGGAGCAGTCGGGTCCGGAAAGACTGTGCTCACCGTCACTCGGCATCGGCGTCACCCCATAGGGCGCGGCAGGCGGCGCAGAGAGCGATTTTCTCGAGGTTGCGGTCGGGAAGGCGGACGCGCCGGCAGTCGGGTCCGTCGGCGCCGCAGACGCGGCACTCGTCGGCTTCAGGCGCGTCCTCGGCAATCGTCTCCCAGTAGTCCTGGCGGCGAACCTGCGGGCCGCCGTCAGTCTGCAACTCGGACGCAGGGACGAACTCGCGGCCGCCAGTCAAGGCGACCACCTCGAAGAATGGACCGAAGGCTGGTCGAGTTTACGTGAGGTAAGTGGAAGCCGGCAAGGGCTTCCGAAGTACTTTTTTGCAGTATGGGGCCGGAGGGATTTGAACCCCCGATCGACTGATATCTCCGGTGCGCCTCGGAACTCCAGAGGGTCGTCGTCGCGGACCGATGATCAGTCGGCCGCTCGGTATACCAGTCTGGAATTTCGTCCCGGGCGCGTGGCCTCTGGAGTCAGTCGCCATGCCTGGCTTGGCCACAGCCCCTCGCGTTCCTCCGTACGGTGATTTGTCCTAAGTGCGTTTCGATTCGGCGGCTCCGGCGACCCCGAGAAGCCAACCGAGCTCGGACCGCGGCGACGAGGTTCGCGCGTAGCGATTGGCATTTCCGGGCGAGGAGCGAACGCCGGGGTATGACCGAGTACCCCATCGTGGTGCGGGAGATCGCCGGGAAGAAGCGTGTGGGCGTCGAGGAGGCGGAGGCCTTCGACGCGGACCTGCGGGAGATCGTCGCGGAGGCCTACGAGCGCGTGGACGTCGCGGACTACGAGGACGGAGAGGTCGTCGGGCACGTACTCGCGAGCGGCGACGACGTCGAGGACGTGCGGTGGACGGCCTAGTCGTCGCGCTCGCTCCACTCGCAGTCCTGGCACTTGTAGCCGGTGACGAACTCCGTCACCGAGGGCATGTAGCCGACGGAGAGGACGTCGCCGCCACAGTCGGGGCAGTCGCGGTCGGCGTCCTCGATGGGTTCGGCGTCCATCACGGACTCGCCCTCGACGAGCGCCGCGAGCTTCTTCGGGGTGACCATGCGGCCTTCGACGACGCGGTTGTCGGACATACTTGTGGGAGGGCAGCGGGCGGCTAAAGGCTTCTCCTCGCGGGCTTACAGCCAGGGCGCGCGCTCTTCGGCGCCGTCCTCGCCGGGGTAGCCGTAGGCGGCTTCGTCGTCGTCGGGGTCGTTGCCGCCGTCGGGCGTGGCGGGCTGTTCGCCGCCGGGGCCGTCGTCGACGGCGGGCGCGGGTGCGGGCGCCGTGTCGGCGCCGGCTTCGGGGTCGAACGCGAGCAGGCCGGCGACGCCGAAGACGACGAGCGGCGACTGCGACGGGACGAGCCCGAAGATGGACAGCGCGAGCGTGCCGAGCGCGACCGCGCTCCCGAAGCGGAAGCGGTCGATGTCCACGACTTCGCGGAGGTACGGCTGGAGCGCCACGACGGCGAGCGCGAACGCGACGGCGACGCCGCCGGCGGCGGCGGCGCGCAGCATCAGCACGGGGTCGGCGGCGAGCACGAGTTCGGCGCCGGCGGGCTGGACGCTCGCGACGAATCCGAGCCCGATGATGATGCCGGGCGACGGCAGGTAGTCGCCGATGGTGGAGCTGGCGGTCTTCGCGGCGATGGCGAGGATGACGAGCGCGGCGAAGCGCTCGAACGTCGGGATGTCGACGACCGTCTCGATGGCGGGCGCGAGCGCGGCCTCGGCGGCGGCGACGAGCATCAGCGGGATGCCGACGACGAGCACGGTCGCGGCCTGCGAGCGCGGGTCGTCGTCCATCTCCGCGAGGATGACCGCGAGCGTCGCGCTGCCGCCGAAGACGAGCAGCCCGATCTGGGCGATGCCGACGTAGGTGTCCAGGCCGCCCGCGAGCACAAGGGCGGCGAAGATGCCGTCCACGAGCGGGAGCAGCATGACGGTAGCGAGCAGCCGAGTGTCGCCGCCTACGCGTTGCTCTAGGCGGAGGGCGACGGGGTGGCGTGAGCTACTCATGAACTACGGGGCCTGTCTGGACGAGGTGTGGCTGGAGCGGCGATACCGGGGCGCCTGGGCCGTCGTGGTGGCGGGCGCCGCCGTTCCGAGCCAGAAGGCGAATGTCTCCATCAGCTTGCCGAAAAATGTGCGTGCGCTCTCGTCGACGGTGTGGTTACCGGCGGTACGCACTGCGACGGGACTGATGGAGTCCATATGTACAACCATTAGGGACGCACGCATAAAGATTGCGTGAGATGCGACCACATGTGGTGTGGGTCCGCAACCGCTGTTTAAGTACACAACTACTGTCCGTCGGCGGAGGTAGACGTTAGTCGAGAATTCGGCGGCTGCTCGTCAGAGAGTCTGACGTTCGTCGCTGCATTCCACGTCGGCTACACAATTGTCAGATGTCTGTCCGCGAGCGTTACACGAACGTGTTCACTACGTTGGCCCACGATAGTCGTTGGCGCACGTTCGCCCAATCTCGGAACGTTTTTGCCGCGCGCCCAGCGACGGTTTACATGGCGAACGATTCCTCGACGAACGGCCGGTTCTCCGAGAAGCTCCGCGTTCCGGAAGCGCTGACCTTCGACGACGTGCTCCTGCGACCCGCAGAGAGCCGCGTCGAGCCCGACGACGCCGACGTCTCCACCAGGGTCTCCACGAACGTCTCGCTGAACACCCCGATTCTCTCCGCGGCGATGGACACCGTCACGGAGTCCGACCTCGCCATCGCGATGGCCCGCGAGGGCGGCCTCGGCGTCCTCCACCGCAACATGGACGTCGAGGAGACCGCCGCCGAGGTCGAGCGCGTCAAGCAGGCCGACGAACTCGTCATCAGCCGCGAGAACGTCGTCACCGCGCGCCCCGGCCAGACCGTCAGCGAGGTCGACGAGATGATGAGCTACGAGGGCGTCTCCGGCGCGCCCGTCGTCGACGACGACGACGAAGTCCTCGGCATCATCTCCGGGACGGACATCCGCCCGTACCTCGAAGTCGGCGAGTCCGACACCGTCCGCGAGGCGATGACCGACGAGGTCATCACCGCCAGCGAGGACGTCACCGCGCGCGACGCGCTCGAGCTCATGTACGAGCACAAGATCGAGCGCGTGCCGCTCGTCGACGCCGACGACCGCCTCGTGGGCCTCGTCACGATGCAGGGCATCCTCGAGCGCCGCGAGCACGAGAACGCCGCCCGAGACGAGCAGGGACGCCTCCGCGTCGGCGTCGCCGTCGGGCCGTTCGAGACCGACCGCGCGACCGCCGCCGACGACGCTGACGCGGACGTGCTGTTCATCGACTGCGCGCACGCCCACAACGAGAACGTCATCGAGTCCGCCCGGGAGATCAGCGAGACCGTCGACGCGGACGTCGTCGTCGGGAACGTCGGCACCCGCGAGGCCGCCGAGGCCATCGTCGACTTCGCGGACGGCATCAAGGTCGGCATCGGCCCCGGTTCCATCTGCACGACGCGCGTCGTCACGGGCGCCGGCATGCCCCAGATTACGGCCATCTCCGAAGTCGCGGACGTCGCCGACCCCGAGAACGTCCCCGTCATCGCGGACGGCGGCATCCGGTACTCCGGCGACGCCGCGAAGGCTATCGCCGCGGGCGCCGACGCCGTCATGCTCGGCTCCTACTTCGCGGGGACCGACGAGGCCCCCGGTCGCGTCATCACGATGAACGGCAAGAAGTACAAGCAGTACCGCGGCATGGGCTCGGTCGGCGCGATGCAGTCCGGCGGCGGCGACCGCTACCTCAAGGACGAAGACGAGGACGAGGAGTTCGTCCCCGAGGGCGTCGAGGCCGCCACGCCGTACAAGGGCCCGCTCGCCCAGGAGCTCCACCAGCTCGTCGGCGGCATCCAGTCCGGCATGGGGTACGTCGGCGCCGAGACCATCCCCGAGTTCAAGGCCGACGCCGAGTTCGTCCGCGTCTCCTCGGCCGGCCAGACCGAGGGCCACCCCCACGACGTGATGATCACGGACGAGGCGCCGAACTACAGCCCGCAGAACGAGTAAGGGGTTCGCCGACCGCTCAGAGTCCTTTCCCTTCGGTCTCGCAGCGCGGACTGCAGTAGCCGTCGTCCGCGGCCACCGAGTCCTCGAACGCTTTGAACTCGTCGCCACAGCTCTGGCACTCGTACGTTTCCAGCGCCATGTGTGGCCGATTCGGCGCCTCGGGAAAAATTCGTTACGGTCGCGAGTGTCCGCTTCAGGCGTCCTCGCCCGTGACGACCACGGGGCGGTCGCTGTTCAGGATGACCGACTGGGTGACGCTGCCGAAGATGGCCTTCCCGGCGGGCGAGCGCTTCCGGCCGCCGAGCACGATGGCGTCGACGTCGTACTCCTCGGCGTCTGCGAGGATGTCGTCGGTGGTGTCCCCGGAGTCGTCCCGGACCTGGACGGTGACGCCGGCGTCCTCGAGGAACTCCTGGGCGCGCCGCACGGACTGGATGCGGCTCGCGGACTTGAACTGCTGGACGTCCTCCGGGAGGTCGCCGTTGTCGCCAGTGAACACGAACAGTACGATCGCTTCGACGTTCTCCGCCGCCTCCGGCAGGCTCGCGACGTAGCGGGCCTGCGAGAGCGCGCGTTCTACGTTGTCGTCGACCGGCACCAGCACGCGGTACATGTTCGGCACGACGCCCGTCGGGGGCTTAAAACCACCCGCAGTTCCCGAGACCTGGCGTCTGCACCGACTCGGGTGGTCGCGCCCTCAGCCGTCGTCTTCGGCGGCAGCGTCCTGGCCGATGCGGTGGAGCTGTGCCGCGAAGTCGTCCTCACTGAACTCCTCGGTGAGCGAGTCGACCTCCGCCTCCAGGGACTCGATCTCGGCCTCCAGCGCCTCGTACTTCGGGTCGTCGCCGGCGTCCGCGCCGTGCTGGGCGTCCAGGGCGGCGCGCTTCGACACCAGCTGGAAGTACCGCTGGACGGCCGAGTCGTGCTGCTTGCGCGCGAGTAATCGCTCGACGAGCTCGTGGAGCTCCTCGCTGGAGACCGGCTTGGTGACGTAGTCGTCGAACCCCATCTCGACGATGTCGAAGTCCGGATCGACGGCGGTCACCATCGCCACCCGGCAGTCGAGGCCGCGCTCGCGGACCTCCGCGAGCACCGCGTCCCCCGAGAGGTCGGGCATGCGGCGGTCGAGCAACACGACGTCGACGGCGTCGTCGAGCGCGCCGAGCGCGTCCTGTCCGCTGTAGACGGTCTCGACGTCGTAGTCGCTGGACAGCCACGCTGTGAAGAGGTCGGCGAGGTCGCGTTCGTCGTCCACGACGAGCACGACGGGGGAGTCCTGAGTGTCCATGTGCGGCGTCTGCTACCCGGTCCAACGCCGTCACCACGTTAACCAGTTTCGACAACTTCCGCCTCGCGGGTAGGTCGAACCCGGTCACTCGGCGAGCCACGCGCTGTGACAGTCGTCACAGCAGAACGCGAACAGGTGGAACTCGCCGTCGCCGAACCGCGTCGCGACCGGGTGCCACTCCGCGGAATCGTTCGAGTGTTCGACAGACGTTCGGAAGTTAGTTCGGACAGAAACGGACGTGAGACTGATAGAGTGCCGTTGTCAGAGAGAAGCGGGCCGGGCGCGATTTGAGACACGCGACCGCGCTCGCTTCGCTCGCGTGAAGTAGTCCCCTCCTTCTTCGGGTTATGCCAACTATGAACGACCGCTCCCTCGAACCAATCGAGCCAGAAGACGCGTTCGATTGGTACCTCGATGAGAAGGACGCAGAGTACAGTGAGAACACGCTCAACGCTCACCGAATCAGGCTTCAACACTTCGTCCGCTGGTGTGACGAAGTTGGATTGGACAATCTGAACGACCTCGACGGCAGGAAGGTCCACCGATACAAGACGTGGCGGACCAAGGAGGGCGACTTGAATCGAGTGAGCCAACGGACCCAGATGTCCACGCTCCGTGTGTTCATCCGGTTTTGCGAGAAGATTGACGCGGTGCCGGAAGGCCTCCACGAGAAGGTCTTGGTGCCGTCCATCAGCAAGAAGGAGAAGGCTCGTCGGAAGGATGTCGATACTGACGAGATATTGGCGGCTCTCCACTACCTTCGGAAGTACGAGTACGCGAGCAACCGCCACACAGCGCTCGAATTGATGTGGCACACAGCGATGCGACTCGGCGAGATTCACGGACTCGACGTGGAGGACTACTACCCTCAGAAGAGCTATATCAAGGTCAAGCACCGGGAATCCTCCGGAACGCCCCTGAAAAACAAACACAGCGGCGAGCGAGCAGTGAACCTATCTGAGGGAATGGGTCGCCTGTTAGACGACTACCTCGCCGACAACCGAATTGACGCGACGGACGACAACGACCGACAGCCCCTGATTTCGACTAACTACGGTCGGGTCTCTCGAACCGCGATTCGCAACTGGGTGTATCAGATGACTCGCCCCTGCGAATATGGGGAACCCTGTCCTGACGACCGTGACCCCGATGAGTGTGAGTACGCGGGAAGCTCGCCCGCCGCCGGCTGTCCGTTCAACTACTTCCCTCACGCGATTCGAAGTGCATCAATCACCTACCATCGAAACAACGGTTGGCCGGTCGAGCATCTCAGCGACCGCGTGAATGCCTCTCCAGAAATTATCAAGTCACACTACGACGAGCCAGAAGATGCTGACGCGCTTGCTCGTCGGGAGGAATTTATGAAAGACCTGTAGCACCCCCTGTCTGTGGGATTCCGTGAGGAGCCTCCTGAAGAGACGACAACGGTAGAGGGGAACCACCCAAGTCGAATTTTTCTAATCTGGGACACCGATAAGGCCGGCAGCGGATTACGACTGCTACGTATAGGAGGAGGGAGTCGTCATAGAACTATCATCAATAGACATATCTTCTCCACCAAGTGCGTGAATCACCTACTCAGTGTATTTGCGAATCAACCCAGTTCTATCTTATCAGCATAATCAATTTGGTAGTGGCCCTGATTATCTTCTACATCTATCACACCACTAATCATAATCGACTCTTGACTCTCCATCAAAGAATTCAAACGCTCGATGGAGCGAGTGCCAAACCTAACACTCGCTTCCACCGTGGAATCAGCGGGTACAGAGTTATTGTCTAATCCCTGAATTTTCATATATGGAGTCTGGTTTGACTCCAATTCTTCCATCTCCTCCCAAGTGAATTCTGTACCGGACGGTTCAAACCGTAGACGGGCATTCTTCGCTCGAACAACCCCGGAGCGTTTCCCTTCATTAGCAAGTGTGCACGGACTATAAATTCTACTTTTGCTTCCTGTCGAATTATGATTGGATTCTCTGGAGAGTGATTTACGAATTGAAATGTTTGACCGTTCCGTTACAATATGACTCCAGTAAAAATCTAAGAAGACGAATACTAACGTGGCTGAAGAAACAACACCCCCGCCGATAATTGCCCATTCGACAGTTGTGAAAGAGGGAATCACATCCCCTGAATAAATGGGCTAATTCTTTCAATCTATTCCTTGCACTTACCGTGAAAATCGGTGTGGCTGTGTTCCATCATACGGCTGGCCCCATTCTGGCAGTAAAAATGGCTCGGCCACGGTAGACCTCGATAAGGCGGCCCGTTCCGCTTCCATAGGTGTTCAAATCACCCTCCAATCCCCAAGAGAATACTTGGGTATTAGGGCCTCTTCTCGCCAATATTACTCGATAAGAATTTCAGCGGGCCGGGCGCGATTTGAACACGCGACCGACGGATTAAGAGTCCGTCGCTCTGCCAAACTGAGCTACCGGCCCAACGCATTCCACCGTTTGGCGGTGGAACTCAAATACGTTCTGATTCGGGACGGGACCGGAGCACCGTCGCACGGTTCACTCCCGCGGCAGTCGACGCCACGCACAGCGGGCCAGTCGAAAGTCGGACCGCAGCACGCCGAACGCCGGGTATTCCCGTCGTCGACGACAGGTCGGGAGGGTTAAGTGACGGGCTCCGGTATCCGGGTACATCATGAGCAGCCGGGCAACCATCTCCTCGATGTCTACGTACGCCATTCTCGGGTGCGGGAGCGTCGGGCACGCCGTCGCCGAGGAGCTGGTCGAACGGGGGAAGGACGTCCTCATCGTGGACCGCGACGAGTCCCGCGTGGAGGCGCTGCGGGACCAGGACCTGAACGCGCAGGTCGCGGACATCCGCGACGAGGAGGTCGCGGGTCTGGTCGCGGACCGGGACGTCGTCCTCATCATGGCGTCTGACGTCGAGGCCAACGAGGCGGCGGTGGCGAACATCCGCGGGCGGAACAGCGAGCAGTTCGTCGTCGTGCGCGCGAGCGACCCCGTGACCAGCGACGAGCTCACGGAGCTCGGCGCGGACGTCGTCATCAACCCCTCGTCGGTCATCGCGGACGCGGCGCTGCGAGCGCTCGAGTCCGGCGAGCTGGAGTACAAGGCCCGACAGCTCGCGGACGTCATCCAGGGCACGGAGGACCGGCTGGCGATCGTCACGCACGACAACCCCGACCCGGACTCCATCGCGGCGGCGGCCGCGCTGGACGCCATCGCCGACCACCTCGGCGTGGCAGCGGACATCCTCTACTTCGGGGACATCGGCCACCAAGAGAACCGCGCGTTCGTCAATCTCCTCGACATCGAGCTGACGCCGTTCGGGGACGTGGACATCGACGACTACGACACGGTCGCGCTCGTCGACCCGGCGAAGGCGGGCGACGTCACGCTCGACCGCGAGGTCGACATCTTCCTCGACCACTACGAGGTCGACGAGCAGTTCGACGCGGAGTTCGCGGACGTGCGGCCGAACGTCTCCGCGACGTCGACCATCCTCACGAAGTACATCCAGGAGTTCGACCTGTCCGTCAGCCAGGAGGTCGCGACAGCCCTGCTGTACGGGATTCGCGCGGAGACGCTGGACTTCCGCCGGGACACGACGCCAGCGGACCTGACGGCGGCGGCGTACCTCTACCCGTTCGCGGACCACGACACCCTCGAACAGGTGGAGTCGCCGAACATGAGCCCGGAGACCCTGGACGTGCTCGCGGAGGCCATCGCGAACCGCGAGGTCCAGGGCAGCCACCTCGTCTCGAACGCGGGGTTCATCAGCGACCGGGACGCGTTATCGCAAGCGGCCTCCCAGCTACTGAATCTCGAGGGCATCACGACGACGGCGGTGTTCGGTATCGTCGAGGACACCATCTACCTCGCAGCGCGCTCGAAGGACATCCGGCTGAACATCGGGCGCGTGCTCGCCGACGCCTTCGAGAACATCGGCGAGTCCGCCGGCCACTCCACGCAGGCCTCGGCGGAGATTCCGCTCGGCATCTTCACGGGCATCGAGGCCACCGAGGAGAACCGCGAGACGCTGCTGTCGCTCACGGAGGAAGCGGTCACGCAGAAGCTCTTCGACGCGATGGGCGTCGAGTCCGAGAGTTCCGGCGGCTCGAACGGCAGCTGAGTTCTCCCGCGGTCAGCCGACGGCTCTGATGAGCACGAACAGCGTCGCGACCGACGCGAGCGTCGTGAGGAAGACGTTGCGGGACGCGAACGCCCCGTCACCGCCGAGTTCGGTCGCGAACACGTACGTCGACACCGCGGTCGGCGTCCCGAGCATCACGACGGCGGCCGTGAACGTCGCCGTGTCCACCGCGAGCACGGCGAACGTCGCCCACGCGAGCACGGGCATCAGTCCGGCCTTGAGTGCGACGACCGCGCTGGTCGCACGGACGTCCGCGGTCGGCGAGTCGAGTTCCAGCGACGCGCCGACGCACAGCAGCGCGAGCAGCGCGAGCAGTCGGCCGACGACTTCCATGTCTCCGCGGAGCCGACACGCTGCCTTACGCTGTTCGGCTCGGGACGGCGTGAGAAGGAATTCGGGGACTAGTTCGAGCGCGCTGCCTCAGACCGCGACTTCCGCGTCCTCGTCGGGGTTCTCGTAGCGCTCGACGACGTCGTTGATGAGGACGACGTCGCCGACCGCGCGCACCCAACGGTACGGGATGATGACGCCCTTCTTCCCGGTCTCGGTGCTGGAGAACAGCTGGGAGTTGAGTTCGCTGAGCGCGAGGCCGTTGACCACTTCCGCGTCGAGGTTCAGGCGGACGTCTTCGACTTCCCCGACGAAGACGCCGTTGTTCGAGTAAACCTCGCGGCCGACGAGCGAGGTGATTTCGTCTGGTCCGGGTTCCATGTCCCGGTGATTGTGGCGGGCCACCTTAAGTCTTCGAGGCTCGCGTCCCGCGGATGTCAGACGCGCCTACTGGAAGCCGTCGAGTACCCCGCGGAGCGCGTCGAGCGCGGACGCGACCTCGCTGGGATTCCGTCCGAGGCTCACGCGGACGCGCTCCTCGTCGTCGAAGAACCGACCGGGCACGACGAGCACGCCCTCGTCCCACGCAGCCTCCACGAGTTCGTCGCCGCCGGCGTTCGCGGGGTCGAGGAACGCAAACGTCGAGCCGTCGGCGACGAACCCGTCGACGTCGTCGCGCTCGGCGAGGAACGACTCCAGGAGCTCGGTGTTCTCCGCGAGCAGCGTGCGCGAGCGCTCCGCGAGGTGCGCCTCGTTGTGGAGCGCGCGGCGGGCGAGCGCGCGGGACGTGCCCGCGGCCCCGTGGAAGTGGTGGGAGACCGAGCGCGCGCGCTCGACGAACTCGCGGTCCGCGACCAGCCACCCGATGCGGAGGTCGCCGAGCCCGTGGAACTTCGTCAGCGAGTTCGTGACGACGGTATTATCGAGTCCGGCAGCGGTCGGCCCGCCGAACGGGCCGTCGCGCTCCTCGGTGACGTACGGCGCGTACACTTCGTCGACGAGCAGGCGCGCGCCGGCGTCGCTGGCGACGTTCGCGAGGTCCGCGAGCGTCTCGCGTTCGGTCAGCGAGCCGCTGGGGTTGTGACGGTTCGTCACGGTGACAAGCTCGGTCTGCTCCGTGAGCGCGTTCTCCACGCGCTCGACGTCCAGCCGGTAGACGTCGCCGCGCAGGAACCGGTCGACCTCCGCGCCGAGCGCCGCCGGGGTCTCAACGAGCGGCTCGTAGGCCGGTTTCTCGACCAGCACGCGCTGTTTCTCGTCGCTGTCTTCGTCGGGGTCGAGGCCGAGCGCGGTCGCGGTGGCGACGACGTTGGCGAGCGTCGCGCCGGCGGTCACCAGCACCTGGTCGGGGTGGACGCCGTACGCGCCCGCGATCTGCGTCTCCACCGTCGCGCCCTTCGGCGGGTCGTCGAGGCCCTCCAGCGGCCCGGGCACGGCCTCGGGCTCGTGGCCGCGGTCGCCGCGCAGGTCGCTGGACGCGAGGTCGTACAGCGCGACCTCGGGCCGGCCGGAGATCCACTCGAGGTAGTCGAGCCGCGGGAACATGCCCGAGACTCCGGCCTCGCGCGGGAAAGTAGTTACCGCTCGCGCTCGCCGGCAGGCGCGGCGGCCACCGGAAACCGTTAGGCGCCGCGGCTCCGACCCGCACGCGTGGACGACCTCGCCGACTGGCTGCGCGACCGCCCGCACTACGACGGCCAAATCGTCGACGAGCGCACGCTCCCCGGGCGGGAGGCGCGCACCCGGGACGTCGACCTCGAATCCCGCCTGTCGTCGGCGCTCGCGGGCCGCGGCATCGACGCGCTCTACGACCACCAGGCCGACGCCGTCGAAGCAGTCCGGGACGGCGACGACGTCGTAATCGCGACGGAGACGGCCAGCGGGAAGAGTTTGGCGTACACGGTGCCGGCGTTCGAGCGCGCGATGGACCACGGCGGCCGCACGCTGTACGTCGCGCCGCAGAACGCGCTCGTCGCCGACCAGGAGGAGACGCTCTCGAACCTCGCGAGCGACCTCGGGTTCGGCAGTCGCGTGCAGGTGGACACGTACACCGGCCGGCTCTCCCGCTCGGAGAAGCAGGCGGTGCGGGACCGCCGGCCGACCGTCCTGCTGACGAACCCCGAGATGCTGCACTACGCGCTGCTGCCCCACGGCCACCGGCTCTGGGAGTGGTTCTTCTCGGGGTTGGAGACGGTCGTGATAGACGAGGTCCACGAGTACCGCGGCGTCTTCGGCGGGCACGTCGCGCACGTGCTGCGCCGCTTGCGTCGTGTGTGCGAGCGATTCGACGCGGACCCCGAGTTCGTCTGCTGCTCGGCGACCATCGGCAACCCCGTCGAGCACGCCGCGCGCGTGACCGGCAAACCCGAGACCGGGTTCGCGCTCGTGGACGACGACGCGAGCGAGCGCGGCCCGCGGCACTGGCTGCTGTGGAATCCCCCCGAGGAGGCCGGCGGCGAGGGCCGGCGCCGGTCTTCGCACGTCGAGACGCGGCGGCTGATGGCGGACCTCGTGACGCGCGGCCACCAGACGCTGGCGTTCACGCGCTCCCGACAGGGCGCCGAGCGCAACGCCACGGGCACTGCTGACGACCTCCGCGAGCGCGGCGAGCACGCCCTCGCGAACGAGATTGCCGCGTACCAGGCGGCGCTCACGGACGACCGCCGGCGGAGCCTCGAAGCCGGCCTCCACGACGGCGGCCTGCGCGGCGTCTGGAGCACGAGCGCGCTCGAACTCGGCGTGGACGTCGGCGGCCTCGACGCCGTGCTGCTGGACGGCTACCCGGGGACGCGCATGAACACGTTCCAGCGCGCGGGGCGCGCCGGCCGCGGCACCGACCCCGCGGCTGTCGTGCTAATCGCTGGCGAGGACCAGCTCGACCAGTACGTCATGCACCACCCCGAGGAGCTGTTCGAGGGGGACCCCGAGAACGCCATCGTCGACCCCGCGAACGAGCACCTGCTCGACCCGCACCTCGCGTCTGCCGCGCGGGAGAACTGGCTGTCGCCCGACGACGAAGCGTACTTCCCGCGGTTCGACGAGCGCGTGGAGACACTGGAAGAGCGGGGCGTGCTCGAACGCCGCGACACCCGGGAGGGGACGCGGTGGACGTACGCTGGCGACGGCAGCCCCCAGCACGAGATGAGCCTGCGCTCTATCGACGACCGCGAAGTCCGGCTGCTCGACCCCTCCGGCGACACCATCGCGTCGATGGAGTTCTCGGACGCACTCCGGGACGCCCACCCGGGCGCCATCTACCACCACCAGGGCCAGCGCTACGAGGTCGTGGACCTCGACCTCCACAACGAGGTCGCAGACCTCCAGCCGACGTACGCCGACCACTACACGCGCGTGCTCACGGACAAGGACATGGACGTACGGGCGGACCGCGAGGAGCGCGCGCCGTTCGCCCGCGAGGACGTGTCGGTGCGGTTCGCGGACGTCACGCTCACCGAGCAAGTCACGGGCTACGAGCGCCGGAACGCCAAGCGCGGCGAGACGGAGGCCACCGTTAGTCTGGACCTCCCCGAGCAGACCCTGGAGACGCGCGCACTCTACTACACGGTGCCGCCGGACGTCGAGGCCGACCTGCGCGCCGGGGGCGACCTCCCGGGCGCGATTCACGCCGCCGAGCACGCGATGATTTCGATGTTCCCGACCGAACTGCTCTGCGACCGCGGGGATATCGGCGGGCTCTCGACGCCCGTCCACCCGCACACGGGGCGCCCGACCATCTTCATCTACGACGGCTATCCGGGCGGCGTGGGGCTCGCGCGCGCCGGCTTCGACGCGGTCGCGGGGCTCGCGGAGCGAACGCTCGCGATGCTGGAATCCTGTGACTGCGCGGACGGCTGCCCGGCGTGCGTGCAGTCCCCGCAGTGCGGGAACGCCAACGACCCGCTCGACAAGGAGCTCGCGATCGACCTGCTGGCCGCGCTCACCGGAGCGTGAACGGTGCGGGGGAGGCGTCGAGCGTGCACAGCGAGTGGTACCGGAGGTAGCTGACCACGGGGACGCTCGCCGCGGCGAGGACGACGATGCCGACCAGCGCCGCGACCGCGACCGCGACGGCAGCAACGGGCGTGACCGTCCCCGCGAACAGCACGAGGCCGGCGGGCGCGACGATGATCGCGCCAGCGAGGCTGAACACGATGCCGGCGCCGAACAGCAACACGAGTTTCACGAGGACGTACGCCGCGAACTGCCGCCACTCCGCGCGCAGCGTCGGCCAGAAGCGCCGCCAGCCCTCGAACACGCCCACGCCGTACTCGGCCATCAGCGGCACGACGAACGCCGTCGTGAACTCCGCGACGAGCGCGCCGGACGCGGCGACGGCGAACAGCAGCGGGACGGTCACGACGCCCGCGAGCAGCGGCAGCGCCGTCCCCGTCGTCAGCGCGAGGAACACCGGAGCGGCGACGCCCGCGCCCGCGAGCAGCACGGCCAGCGTGACCGCGGCGCGGAGCACGAACACCCGGAGGCCGGGGCCGAGCCGGTCGCGGAACGGCCCGAGCACGCGGACGTGTCGCGACCGCAGCGCGTCCACGAGCACGAACTCCATGACGGCGCCGACGGCCGCGAACAGGATGCCGACGCCGACGGCCGCCGTGGCGACCGCGAGCGCGGCCGCGACGAACGCGGGGTCGGTCACCACGTCGGCGTACTCGGTGACCGCCTGCGGCGGGACTTCCCAGGAGACCGCGGGCGTCTGCGGCGGCGACAGGCCCGCCAGCATCGCGACGACCGCCAGCCGGAGCCACGTGTCGGCGTCGAACGGGAGCAACAGCGCCTGCGTCTCCGCCAGCGCGTCGTCCAGCGACTCGACGGCGTACCACGACATGCCCGGAGCTTCGACGCGTCGCGCGAAAAAGGTGGGTGACCGCCCGGGCCCGGTACCCGCGATAGACTTTAGACCGGCGGCGGCCAACGCCCGTGCATGGCCCCATCCGGCGACCCGGACGCCGACGAACCCGTCCTCTCCCCCGAGGAGCTCGACATCGAGGCCCGCGAGGAGGTGGCCTCCATCGGGGACGACCGGTACGTCATCGGTCCCGACGGTCCGCCGAACCCGCCCGAGGACGGCGAGGTGGAGCCGTCCGAGGACGACGGACGGGCGGACGCCGACGAGTCGCCCGACGACGAGGACGATGCCGAGGAGGCGGGCGGGAGCGACGACAGCGCGGGCGAGGTCACCGGCCGGGACGTGAAGCGGTGGCTCGGCGACGAGCTCGCCGAGCACGACGCCGAGTACGCCTACCGCATCGCGGCCAAATCCGAGGACTCCATCAACCACCAGCAGCTCGCGACCGACGACATCGGCGCGGCGTTCGACGGCCTGCTCGTCTGGTACGCCCAGCAGGTCGCCGCCGGCACGCCCGTCGACGAGGCGCTCGGCATCCTCCTCTCGGAGTCCAGCGTGCAGGCGCGCTACCCGACCGCGCGTCTCGTCGCGTACCTCGAAGCCCACGACCTCGGGCCCGACGACTCGATTCGGGACCTCGTGGAGACGGTCTCCGAGGAGGACGGTCTGGTCTTCCCGAAGCGCCGATAGCGCCGAGTTTTCCGCGTTGATAACCGCCGCGAAAGGGTTTTATCGGTGGTCGTCCGTCTCACGGGCATGATGAATCTGGAGGGCGGCGACCGAGCAGTCGAGACGGCCGCCCACGTCGTCGAGTTCCAACTCGGCAACGAGGTGTGCGCCATCGACATCGACGCCGTCGACAGCATCGTCGAGTCGAAGCAAGTGACCCGGGTGCCGCGGGCGCCCGAAGCCGTCGAGGGCGTGATGGACCTCCGCGGGGAGACCACCGCGATCGTCGACCCGCGGGAGTTCCTCGCCATCGAGGGCGACCTCGCCTCGGACAACATCCTCGTGCTCGACCGCGCCGACGACAAGCAGAAGATCGGCCTGCGGGTCGCGGAGGTCACGGAGGTCTCCGAGTACGCCGACCTGCAGGTCGACACCGGCGACGACCTCGACCGCATCGGCACCGCGGCCGTCGAGCGCGACCTCGTGAAGGGCGTCATCCGGAAGCTCAACGAGGAGCTCGAGGAGGACGAGGACATCGAGGACGCCGACGTCGACCTCGTGCTGTGGCTGGACATCGACCGGCTCATCGACGCCGTCGCAGACGACGAGAACGGCGACAATCAGCACTGATAATCGGTGAGGAGGGTTTATTAGCCCCTTCCCCAAACGAGGGAGGCATGGCGAAGCAGGTCCTACTGGTGGACGACTCGGAGTTTATGCGGAATTTGCTCCGCGAAATTCTCGAAGAGGAGTTCGAGATCGCGGACGAGGCAGAGAACGGGGTCGAAGCCGTGGAGATGTACAAGGAGTACGACCCCGACCTCGTGATGATGGACATCGTGATGCCGATCCGTGACGGCATCGAGGCGACCTCGGAGATCAAGGACCACGACCCGAGCGCTCACATCATCATGTGTACGAGCATCGGACAGGAGGAGAAGATGAAGAAGGCCGTGAAGGCTGGCGCGGACGGCTACATCACGAAGCCGTTCCAGAAGCCCAGCGTGATGGACGCCATCTCCGACGTGTTGGCGGCATGACGACGGCGCTGGTGGTCGACGACTCGCACTTCATGCGGACCATCATCAGCGACATCCTCGAGGACGGCGGCGTCGACGTCGTGGACACCGCGGCCAACGGCAAGCAGGCCGTCAAGAAGGTCGAATCCATCGACCCGGACGTGGTGACGATGGACGTCGAGATGCCGGAGATGAACGGCATCGAGGCCGTCGAGGCCATCACGGACCGCCACCCGACGCCGATTCTGATGCTGTCCGCGTTGACCACCGAGGGCGCCGACGCGACGCTGGAAGCGATGGAGAAGGGCGCGGTCGACGCGTTCGCGAAGCCCGGTGGCACCATCTCGACGGAGCTCTCCGGCCACAGCGAGGAGCTGGTGGCCACCGTCGAACGGGTCGCCGCCGCGGACCCGGAAGCGGGCAACGACGTCGAGCAGACCGCGCCGACCACCGCGCCGACGACGGACGCGGAGTACGTCGACCACCCGACGCTGCTCGTCGGAGCGTCGACGGGCGGGCCGAACGTCGTGGAGTCGATTCTCGGCGCGCTCCCGCGGGAGGCGGACTTCCGCGTGCTCGTCGTCCAGCACATGCCCGACCAGTTCACGTCGCGGTTCGCCAAGCGCCTCGACCAGACCAGCGAGTACGACATCAAGGAGGCCGACGACGGCGACCGCATCAGCGGCGGCGAGGGCCTCGTCGCGCGCGGCGACTACCACATGCAGGTGTCGGGGTACTCGAACGGCCGGCTCCGGGTGCGCCTCGACCAGAGCGAGCGCCGCCACAGCGTGCGGCCCGCCATCGACGTGACGATGGAGTCCGCGGCCGAGCGCGTCACCGACCCGCTCGTCGCGGTCGTGTTGACGGGGATGGGGACGGACGGCGCGGAGGGCATCCGCGCCGTGAAGGGAGCGGGCGGCGCGACGTTCGCGCAGGACGAGGCGACGAGCGCGGTGTTCGGCATCCCCGACCGCGCCATCGAGACCGGCTGCGTCGACGACGTGCTGCCCGCGGACCGGCTGACCGAAGCGATCACTGATTCGATACGGAGGAGTTCCTGAATGGACGACTACCTGGAAGCGTTCGTACGCGAGGGCGAAGAACACGTAACCAACCTGAACAACGCGCTGCTGGAGCTGGAGTCCGACCCCGGCAACGAGGAGGCGATGGACGCCATCTTCCGGACCGCCCACACGCTGAAGGGGAACTTCGGCGCGATGGGCTTCGAGGACGCCAGCGACCTCGCCCACGCCGTCGAGGACCTCCTGGACGCGATGCGCCAGGGCGACCTCGCGGTGACGGGCGACCGGATGGACCGCATCTTCGAGGGCGTCGACGAGATCGA
This sequence comes from Halobacterium sp. R2-5, assembly GCF_011734195.1. Taxonomy (NCBI): domain Archaea; kingdom Methanobacteriati; phylum Methanobacteriota; class Halobacteria; order Halobacteriales; family Halobacteriaceae; genus Halobacterium; species Halobacterium sp. R2-5. The sequence goes on along the minus strand of NZ_JAANTH010000001.1, from coordinate 1,318,571 downwards.
GGCGTGCCTCGACGAGATCGAGGCGAGCGGCGAGGTCGAACGGGACGTCTCGGACACCGTCGAGTCCGTGCGCGCGGTCCTCGACGAAGCCGGTGACGAGTCCGGCGAGGAGACGGCGGACGCCGACGAGGCGGCGGCCCAGCCCGGCGGCGAGGACGAACCGGACGCGGACCCGTTCGCCATCGTGGACCGAGACACCGTCGAGAGCGTCGACGGCCGGGTCTTCCTCGTGGAGGTCGACATGGGCGACTCCCAGATGAAGGGCGTCGACGGCATGTTCGTGCTGGAGGCCGCCCAGGAGTCGTTCGACCTGCTGGGCGCCGACCCCGGCGTGGACGCCATCAACGACGGCGAGTACGAGGACGGCTTCGACCTCGTCGTCGGCAGCGACGTCGACGACGTCGCCGCGACCGTCCACGGCTTCCCGAAGCTCACCGACGCCACGGTCACGGAGCTCGCGGACAGCACTGGCGGCGCCGACGGGCCGGCGGACGAACTGGCGGCCGAAGACGTCGACGTGGAGGCGTTGGCCGAAGTGGGAGCCGGCGAGACCGAAGCGAGCGCCGAGCGTGCGGAGTCGGAGCCGAGCGACGACGCGGACGAGGACGCCGGAGACGGCGCCGATGAAGCCGAGGGTGGCAGCGACGCGGTCGCCTCGACGGACACGGAGATTCAGTCCGTCCGCGTGGACGTCGACCAGCTCGACGAGCTCCACGGGCTCGTCGAACAGCTCGTGACCACCCGCATCAAGCTCCGTCGCGGGATGGAGAGCGGCGACCGGCAGGTCGCCGACGAACTCGACGAGCTCGACAAGATCTCCGGGAGCCTCCAGGACACCGTGATGGACATGCGGCTGGTCCCGATGAAGAAGATCGTCGGGAAGTTCCCGCGGCTGGTACGGGACCTCGCGCGGGAGCAGGACAAGGACATCGAGTTCGTCGTGGAGGGCGACGACGTCGAGCTCGACCGCACCATCCTCACGGAGATCAGCGACCCGCTGATGCACCTGCTGCGGAACGCCGTCGACCACGGCATCGAGCCGCCCGAAGTGCGGGAGGCCAACGGGAAAGACCCCGAGGGGACGGTGACGCTGTCCGCGGAGCGCCACCGCGACCAGGTCATCATCGAGGTGCGCGACGACGGCGGCGGCATCGACCGCGAGCGCGTCCGCGAGAAGGCCGTCGAGAAGGGGGTCAAGTCCCGCGAGGAAGTCGACGAACTCACCGACGCGGAGGTCGAGGACCTCGTCTTCCACCCGGGGTTCTCCACGAACGACGAGGTGACCGACGTCTCCGGGCGCGGCGTCGGGATGGACGTCGTCCGCGACACGGTCTCGCGGCTCGACGGCTCCGTCTCCGTCTCCAGCGTCCCCGGCGAGGGGACGACGTTCACGATGACGCTGCCGGTGACGGTCGCCATCGTGAAGGTGCTGTTCGTGGAGAGCGGCGGCGAGGAGTACGGTATCCCCATCAAGACCGTCGACGAGATCTCGCGGATGAAGCAGGTGAAGTCCGTCGACGGCGAGGAAGTCATCACGTACGACGAGACGGTCTACCCGCTCGTGCGCCTCGGCGACGCGCTGAACGTCCCCGGCGAGACCCGCGAGGACGACGGGATGCTCGTCCGCATCCGCGACACCGAGCGACAGGTGGCGGTCCACTGCGACGACGTCCGCGGCCAGGAGGAAGTCGTCGTCAAGCCCTTCGAGGGCATCCTCTCCGGGATTCCGGGCCTCTCCGGCGCGGCGGTCCTCGGGGAGGGCGACGTGGTGACCATCCTGGACGTGTCGACCCTCTAACCATGAGCACGATGATAGACATCCGGCGGCTGCAGACGGTGAACGAACTCGCCCGCGAGGGCGCCTCGACGGTCGCGGACAACCTCAGCCAGCTCACCGGCGTCGACACCGAGATGGAGATCACGAAGATCAACGTCCTCGACGTCGAGGACCTCGGCGCCCACCTCGGCAACCAGAAGCAGGTCGGCGTGAACGTCCCGCTGACCGAGAAGCCCTACGGCTCCGTGCTCGTGCTGTTCGACGACGCGAGCGCGCGCCGCGTCGCCTCCACGATGATGGGCGGCATCGAGAGCGACGGCGGCGCGTACAGCGACATGGAACGCTCCGCGATCCGCGAGGTCGGCAACATCATGACCAGCGGGTTCATCGACGGCTGGGCGAACGTCCTCGGCCGCACCATCGACATCTCCACGCCGAACCTCTTCCGGGCCTCGGGCGACGACATCGTCGCGCACTGCGTCGACCCCGGCGAGCACGAGATCGCGATGGTGTTCGACGCCACGCTGTCGGCGCCCGACGCGGACGTCGAGGCGAAGATCTACTCGTTCCCGGACATCGAGGAGTTCGTCTCGATGATCAACAGCATCTGATGCGCGTCGACCTCGACTCGCTGGCGTCGTTCAGCCGGACGGGCGCGGAAGGCGGTCGGCGCGCCGCGGACGCCCTCGAGACGCTGACCGGCGTCCCCGCGCACTGCGACATTTCGCGGACCACGCTCGTCGACGCGGACGGTCTCGCGGCGTTCCTGGGGGGCGCCGCCACCCGTATCGCGGTGCCGTTCGACGGCGCGCTCGCCGGGCGCGCGCTCGTCTCCTTCGACGAGCCGTTCGCCGCCAGGGTCGCCGAGGAGACCGGCCTCGGCGGCGACGCGCTCCCCGAAGTCGCGAACATCCTCACCAGCGGGTTCGTCGACGGCTGGGCGGAACAGGCCGACGAGACCATCGACATCCGACCGCCGGAGCACGTCGACGGCGACGACTCGCTCGTCGGTGACGTCGCAGTCGCCGACGGCGCCGCGTTCGTCTTCGAGAGCCACATCGGCCTCGCGGGCGTCGACGGCGCCTGCCGGTTCGCCGTGCTGCCCGCGCCCGACGAGTTCGTCGACTACCTCGGGGACGACGGCTCGCTGTCCCCGGACGCGCTCGCCGCGTACGCCCAACTGACCGCGCACAGCGCCGACGCCGTCGCCGACCACCTCGCCGCGATGACCGGCATCGACCCGGACGCCGTGGAGTCCCACTTCGACTTCGTGCCCGTCCAGGACGTCCCGTCGCTGCTCGACGACGCCGCCTACGAGGGCGCGGTCTTCGAGAGCGACGGCCCCGTCCGAACCGTGCTCGCGGTGCTGTTCGACGAGGACGAGTCCGGCGCGGTCGCGGACGCGCTCGTCCCCGAGAGCGACCCCGACCCGGCGCTCGCGGAGAGCGCCGTCGCGGAACTCGGGAACGTCACCGCCAGCGGCGTCCTCGACGGCTGGGCGAACGCCCTCGACGCTACCATCGACGTCTCCACGCCGTCGCACGTCCACGACGACGGTCGCGCGGTCCTCGACACGGTCGCGGCCGCGTACGGCCGGCACGCCGACGCCGTCGCCGTCGTGGACGCCACCGTCGCGCTCAGCGACGACTTGACGTGCCGGGTTTGTGCGTTCCCCAGTCCGGAGGACGCCGACACAGTCGCCGAGATCGCGACCGAGCTCTCCGCGAGCGACGCCGACCCCGAGTTCCCGCCGGAGTACGACACGGAGGGTGAGGGGTCGTGAGCAGCGAGACGCGGAAGGCCCGCGTCAGCGTCGCCGACTGGCGGGTCACGGACGCCGACGACACGCTCGTCACGAGCGGCCTCGGCTCCTGCGTCGCGGTCGCGGTCTACGACGAAGACGCCGCGGTCGGCGGGCTGCTGCACGCGATGTTGCCCGCCGCGCCGTCGCCCGCGGAGACGCCCGCGAAGTACGTCGACTCCGGGCTCGACGACATGCTCGCGGCGATGTACCGCCGCGGCGCCGACCCCGACAGCGTCGCCGCGAAGCTCGTCGGCGGCTCCGCGATGCTCGACATCTCCGTCGGGGACGCCATCGGCGACCGGAACGTCGCGGCCGCCGAGCGAGCGCTCGACGAAGCCGACATTCCGCTGCTCGCGTCCGAGACCGGCGGCAGCACCGGGCGTTCGGTGACCTTTTCCCCCGCCAGCGGCGACGTACGGATAGACCGCGTAGACGGGGTGGACGTGATTTGACAGAGTTCGAAGACCTCCTCGAGTTCGTCGAGCGCGAGACGACGTTCGCCACCAGCTACTACGACGACGCCTACCTCGACCGCCGGGTATCCGCGCGGATGCGCCGTCGAGACACCGACACGTACGCCGAATACCTGGACGTGCTCCGCGAGGACGAAGACGAGCGCGCGGCCCTCCTCGACACGCTCAGCGTCAACGTCACGCAGTTCTTCCGCGACAACAAGGTCTGGGCCGCGCTCGAAGACGTGCTCGTCGACACCGACGGCGAGCGCCCGTCGGTGTCCATCTGGTCGGCCGCGTGCGCGGACGGCCGCGAGCCCTACTCGCTCGCGATGCTCGCGCTCGACGCCGGCCTCCCGCCGCGGGACGTCGACATCCTCGCGACCGACATCGACGAGGACGCCCTCGACCGCGCCCGTCAGGGGTACTACGAGAGCACGCGCACCGCCGACATCCGCGACCAGCTGGACTTCCTCGACGACCCCATGGAGTACGTCGAGGAGCGCGGCGACCGCGGGTTCGTCGTCGCCGACCACGTCAAGGACCTCGTGACCTTCGAGCGCCACGACCTCATCACCGACGACCCCAAGTCGGGCTTCGACCTGGTCTGCTGTCGGAACGTCTGCATCTACATCGACAAGCAGTACAAGCGCCCCATCCTCGACACCGTCAGCGCGTCCCTGCGCCCCGGCGGCCACCTCGTGCTCGGCCAGACGGAGACGCTCCCGAGCGGCGTCAAGGAGCGCTTCGAGGCCGCCGACCCCCGCATCCGCATCTACCGCCGGCTCGACGAAGCGTGACGGTGCGACGAGAAGAAACGCTTATTCTACCTGACTGACCAACTACCCCTAACACGAGGGGCCATGTCGGAATCAGCCATCGCGGACTTCGTCACGTCGTTCATCCCCGACACGGCCACGCACGCCGAACCCGTGCGCGGCCGCGTCGTGATGAGCAAGCGCCGCATCGTGCTCGCCGCGGAGAGCGAGCAAGTGACCATCCCCCTCGGCGGCGTCTTCGACGTCCAGCACGAGACCGCGCCCGGCGACCTCGCGGCGTTCTTCGACGACACCGTCACCATCGCCTACGAGCGCGACGGCGACCGCCGCGTCGCCGTCGTCGAGGGCGCCGGTGACACCGTCGAACGGTTCGTCATCCTCGTCTTCAAGGGCCTGCTGAACGGGTCGAAGGTGTACGCCAAACACCCCGCGCGCCGCGGCGGCCGCGTCACCGACCAGCCGTTCGAGTCGGGCGGCCTCTTCGTCTCCCCCGGCACCGTCGAGCTGCGCGGCGACGTCGCCGCCGAACTCGACGTCTCGACGGTCACGCACTTCGAGCGCGTCGAGCGCGAACTCCGCGGCAGTACGCGCTCGATGCTCTCCGTCCGCCACATGGGCGACACCGGCCCCGTCACGACCGAGCTGGCCCTCGACTCCGGCCGGAAGATGAACCTCCTCGGGCGCTTCATCCGCCTCCGCTACACCCAGCTCAAGCAGGAGCTCGCCGACGTCGAACTCACCAGCGACGAGATCGAGGCGCTCGTCGCCATCTACTCCAGCGGCCCGGACGCCAACCTCGCGACTGTGCTCGGCGTCGACGCCAGCCGGCTCACGATGTTCCTCAACGACCTCATCGACAAGGATCTCGTCCGCGACGACGACGGAACCTACCTCACGTCGATGGGCCGCGCCGCCGTCAGCGAGCACATCGAAGACGTCAACATGTAACTGCTGGGCGGCGCTGCGCCGCAAAACCGGAACCGCGCGCTACTCCTCGTTGATAGCCTCGCTCGCGATGTTCCGCCCGCGGGTCTTCATCGTCACCTCGCGGCGCTTGCGCACCTCCTCGAGGACGTCGACCTCGATGAGTCGCTCGAAGATGCTCTCGACCTCGTCGACGTCCATCCCGAGGAAGTCCGGAATCTCGAACGACGACACGCCAGAGTACAGCGCCATCAGCACGCGCTTCTCCGTCTCCGAGAGGTCCACGGAGCCCTGACTCTTCTGGGCCTCCTTCGTCAGCAGCGACTCCAGAATCGAGCACGTGTGCGAGTCACTGGAGAAGTACGTCTGCACGCTCGTGTCCTCGACGGTGTGCTCGACTTTGAGCACGGGGCTCTGCTCGCCCTGCACGTCTAGGGAGGCGGCCTCCGCCGACCCCACGTCGTCGAGGTCCACGGAGACGAACGACCCGCTCTGCAGCGCGACGCTCAACTGCTCGTCGTCTACCTTGATGCGCGCGCGCTCGAAGGACCCGTCCTGCACGACGCCGCCTTTCACCGCCGGGTGTTTCACCAGGAGCTCCGTCTGGTCGAGCAGGGCGCCGTAGAGCTTCGTCTCGAACTGCTCGGTGTTCTCGCCCATCGACACCAGCACCACGCTCTCGGAGCTCATCTGCAGGGAGACGTAGTCGCTGACCTGCGCGACGGTCTGGTTGACGTCGTATCGGCCGCTCAGACTCGACACCTCCGACAGCGGGAGGCTGCGCTTCCCGTCGTTGCCCGCGAGCACGATGCGCTTGTTCGAGAGGAGGATGCGGCCGTTCGTCCACTCCGCGTCCTTCATCCGCCGGCCCTCCTTGACCGCCTGCAGGAACTTGCCGGCGCCGTCGGCGATCTTGTACTCGGACTCGCTCATTCCTCTCCCGCGAGTGGACGTGCGCGCGCCCCAGCCCCGTCGTTCGCGTGCCGGCCCGACCCGTCCGTACTCATTGCTTGGCGTAGTTATTCAACTGCCGCATATAACGTTTTGCGTGCGATTCTCGGAATTGAAACCGCCACACGAAGCACGGGTCGACTGCAGACGTCGACCCGTCAGGAGTGCCCGCCGAGCTTCGATATCGCCGAGAACGCCCGCCGCCGGACCTCCGCGTTCTCCGTCTCGTCGACGAGCTTCTCAAGGCGCTTTCGCGAACGCTCCCCCCCGACCTTCCCGAGCGCGAACGCCGCCATCGCGACCGCGTCCTCGCCGTACTCGTCGGTCTCGACGACCTCCAGCAGCGCCGTCTCCACCATCCGGCCGCCGATCTCTGCCAGCCCCGTCGCCGCGAACTGCGAGATGAGGTCGTCGTCCTCGCCGAGTACCTCCCGGAGCGCCTCCACGGCCTCCATCTTCGTCGACTTCGCGCCCGCGACGCGCCCCAGCATCCAGACCGCGTTCCGGCGCTGGTGAATCTGCGTGCCCTCCTCGATGATCTCTACGAGCGACGCCACGATAGACGGGTCGCTGCGGGCCGCCATCCGGTCGACGATGGTCTCCCGGAGCTCGTGGCTGCGGTCCGGCGGCACGTTCGACAGAATCTCGATGAGCGAGAACACCGCCGCCCGCCGCACCAGGTCGCTCTCGTCGCCCAGCCGCTCGACCAGCGCGTCCACGGGTTCGGCGGTCTCGAACTGCCCCAGCGAGCTCACCGCCGTCCGCCGCATCTCCTCGCTGTCGTCGTCGACGACCTGTAGCAGGCCGCGCAGCGCCGTGTTTCCGTTCAGCCGGCCGAGCGCCTCCGCGGCCTCACGGCGCACGCCGAGCGGCTGCCCTTCGAGACACTTCACGAGTACGCCCGCGACGGACGGTTCCCCGATGCGGCCGAGCGCGCGAGCAATCCGCGCCCGTACCTCCGGATGCGGTTCCGACTGCAGGCGCTGAGCCAGCGGCTTCGCCGAGTCCTCCACGGCGAGCAGCCCGAGTACGTTCGCCGACGCCATTCGCAACTCCACGGTGTCCGCGGTGAGGCTCTCCACGAACGCCTCCGCCTGCGCCCACGTCGCTCCCGTCTCCGGGACCGACTGGCCCAGCCCCTTCATCAGGGCCTCGACGGCCTCCTGTTGCGTGAGCGCGTCGATAGCCGCCGCACGGACTCCCGCGTCCTCGTCGCTCATCGCCTCCACGAGCGCGTCCAGCCCCTCCGAGCCCGGGTCGTCGAGGTTCCCGAGAATCTCCGCTGCGCGGCGCCGAACCGTCTCCTTCTCGCTCTCCCGGAGCAGTTCGACGAGCTTCTCGACGTCACCGGAGCGTTCGAGCCCGTACAGCGATGGCACTATCGCGGCGCTACGGAGAGAACGCATAAGTCGGTGTTGGTGCCTGTGCGCCACGCCCTCCTCCCGAGCCCTACGAGACTGTCCGTCCTCCTAACACGAGGACCCAAGCGACAAATACACCGGTCGCATAGGCGCCGCCATGAGCGAAGACGACGGTGTGACGCCCAGTAGCCCACCGAACTCCGAGTCCGGAGGGGACGACACAGGCCCGCTCGACGTCTCCCGGCGGACGATGGTTGTCGGTGCAGCCGGTATCGGCCTCGGCTCCGTCCTCGGCATTAGCTACGCCGTACTCGGCGACTCGGACCCGAACCAGACGCGGACTGTCGAACCGACGGAACCCAACGAAGACGGGACGGCGACGCTCGGCGAGTTCCACTACATCCTCGAGAACAGCGGCGCGGAGAACGCGCGCCTCGACGTCACGGAGTTCGTCTACTCTCCCGACGCCGCTGCCGTCGAGATCTCGTATCGCTCGCGAACTGAGGAAGTCGAGGACGTTCCGCCCCAGCGCCAGCACGTCCGAGAGGTCGGCCAGATGGCGCGCATGTACGCCGAGTACGTCGCCCAGGACGGCGACGAAGCCGACGTCGTCCACGCCCACATCGAGAACCCCAACGAGGCCGCCGAGCAACCCGACGGCTACCTCGTGCGCCGCGAGTGGGTCGAGAAGTACAACGGCGGCGAGTGGGACGGCACCGAACTCCTCAACACCGTGTTCGCGAGCGGCTACACCGACGAAGCGCTCGAAAACGAGACGGCGGATAACACCACGACGGCGTCGCCGACTGACACCTCCGAGTAGCGTTCCGGTCTGTTCTGCTGTCGCTATCGCTGTTCGACCTGACGCACGCGAAAAAAGTGGAAAGCCGAGTGGAGCCGATTACAGCTGGACCGTGCTGCCTTCGTCGCCGACGAGCGAGTCAGGAACCTGGAGGTTCGCGTAGCGCTGCGAACCGGACTCCGTCGTAATCGTCAGCTCGGCGACGTCGCCCTCGTCGAGGAGGCCGAGCTTGCTGTTGTCGTAGCCTTCGTCGGAGTTCAGCGAGTCGATGGAACTACCGACGTCTTCCTGATCGACATTGGTCGCCGAGTCGGCGCTCGTGTTGTACGCCTGCTGGAGCGGGATGACGATCTCGTAGCGGTCGCTCTCGGAGGTCATCACCGTGTCGTCGCTCTCGGCGGTGATCTTGCTGACGAAGTAGGCGGCTTCGCCGTTGTTCCCGTCCTCGATGACCAGTTCGTCGCTGACGTTCGTCACGACGGGCGCGTCAGCCTGCGTGGCGTGGACGAGGTTCGCGAACGAGTCCCCGCCGACGTACTGGATGCTCAGCCCGGAGAGGTCGATGTCCGCGGCACCCGGCGACTTCTGGACGGCGAGCCGGATGGTGTGTGCCTTCGGTTGGTCGGTCGTGTTCTCGAAGGTCGTGAAGTTCTGGGTGCTGGACTGGTCCGTCGTGTTCAGGATCGGCGGTGCGGTGCCGTCCGTCTCGGAGATGTCACCGACTGCGCCGATGACGTTGATGTTGTTCGCGACCTGATCGGTGCTGTCCTGTCCGGTGTCCTCGGCCTGCGTCTGGAGGACACCCGCGGTGTTGATGAGGACGCCGGCGGCGATCGCGGCGACCAGGACCATCGCGATGAACACGATGAGCGTCCCGATCCCCACTTGACCGCGCTCGTCCTCGTCGTTGATGAATTCGAACATTGTTCTAGTTTACAGCGTGACCGTGCCGCCCTCGTCACCGACGAGCGAGGACGGGACGCGGAGGTTCACGTAGCGCTGCGAACCGGAGTCCGTCGTGACGGTCAGCTCGACGCGGTCGCTCTCCTGAAGGAGGTCGAGGTCCGTGTTGTCGATGTCGACGCTGGAGGGGTCGGCATCGATATCGTCGCCACTCTCGTAGGCGCCCGTGGCCACCTCAACGCCACCGTTGTCGAGGGTCGCGTTCTGAATCGTGTTGCTACTATTGTTCCAGTAAGTGCCAGTCGGGATGACGATCTCGTAGCGGTCGCTCTCGGAGGTCATCACCGTGTCTTCCTCGGTTTCCGCGGTGATTGCCTGCACGAAGTACACGTTCGAAACGTCCGCCTGAGACGTGTTCTTCTCGCTGATGTGGACGAGGTTACCGAACCCGTTCGGGCCGACGTACTGGATGCTCAGCCCCGAGAGGTCGATGTCACCTGCGCCTGGCGACTTCTGGACCGTCGTCCGGATCTCGTAGACCCGCGTGTCGTTGAACGTAGCCTCGCTGGCGTCGTTCACTTCACCGACTGCGCCGATGACGTTGATGTTGTTCGCGACCTGATCGGTACTGTCTGCACCGGTGTCCTCGGCTTGGGTCTGGAGGACACCCGCGGTGTTGATGAGGACGCCGGCGGCGATCGCGGCGACCAGGACCATCGCGATGAACACGATGAGCGTCCCGATCCCCACTTGACCGCGCTCGTCCTCGTCGTTGATGAATTCGAACATTGGTTTGGTTTCTCTGCCCCCACCCGGGACGGGTTTCTGGGGCTCACCCGCAACGAATCGGGAACTATACTAAAAGGTACGCCCCCGGTTATCAGCCGTGAAAAACGCGGTAACCGACCGCTAAGAGCTAAACGTGGGGGAACCGTGGTCGCGTGCATGGGCGACACACTCGACTTCGAGGCCGTCAGGCACCGCGTGAAACTGCTACGGGACACGGGCGGCGAGCGCGTGTTCGAGAACAGGGACGACGTCGCGTGCCCGGTCTGTGGCGAACCGTTCGCGGAGGCGCTGGCGACCAGCGATCGCACGTGCCAGCTGTCGCCGGGCGCGTCGGTGGACGTCTGTCTCGTTCGAGAGCCGGAGCGGTTAGTTGTTCTCACGCACGCGTGACGGCCGCGACGTGTAGCGGGCGCGATTATTCGAATTGGTAACCGTGGGGGAAACCTTTTATAGCTACTTGGCTCGTCTTCGGCCACGAATGCTGGGTACGCTTCGAAAGCTGCTCGGCCGGGGGTCGGAGCAGCCGGCGACGGACGGCGGCACCGACACCGGCGAGTTCTCCTTCGGCGGCCAGAACAGACACGTCGCGGCCGTCCGAGACGGCTACGAGGTCGAGGGAGCTCGCCTCGACCCGGCTCTGCCGGACGACGCGCGCGAACACCTCGGTGGGCTCCTCGACGAGACCGGTCCGGAAACGGAGACGTACGTCCCCGCCTACGAGGCCGCAGACGTGGACGCGTCGGAGTTCGTCGCCGCGCACGACGCCGCCGTCGACGGCGTCGTCCGGTCCGTGTTCGACCGGCTGCGCGAGGAGGGTGTCGACGAACAGGCGCTTGAGCGGGCAGAGAGCGAACTCCGGACTGGCCTGGACGCCGTCGTCGAGGACGCCGCGGCGGGAGTCGCGGCGTTCGGCGACGGTACGGCGGAGATGAACGTCGAGGACGACGACCTGCTCGACGGGGTCGGCGTTCCCGTGTTCATGCTCGACGCCGACGGCGAGGTCGTCGCGTGGAACGACGCGCTCGCGGACCTCACGGAGTGTCCGTCCGAGGAGGCCGTCGGAATGAGCCACGCCAGCGAGGGGTTCTACCCCGACGGCCGGCGCGCCCAGACGCTCGCGGACAAGGTCGTCGAGGCGCCGGAGAGCGCGGACGTCGAGTTCGGCCTCGAGCGCGCCGAGTCCGGCGACGGATACGTGGACAGCAGTACGATGGTGACCGCGGACGGGGAGGAGCGCGAGATCCGGTTCTCGGCGAACCCCATCTTCGACGGGGACGAACTGGTCGCCGTCGTGGAGACCGTCGAGGACCGCACCGAGGACGTTCGGCGGACGGAAGCGGTCGAGGACCTCGTCGCGGAGCTCAGCTCGACCATCGACGCGCTGTCGAACGGCCACCTGGAACGCCGCGCGTCCTACGAGCAGGACGGCGTCATCGACGAGCGCCTGCTCGGCGTTGTCGACGACCTGAACGAGATGGCCGACGAGTTCGAGCGGCTCGTCGGCCAGGTCGACGGGCGGACCCAGGAGCTGGCGGCGTCGATTCGGCGCGCGACCGAGGACGCCAACGAGATCGCGGAGACGGTCGGTCAGCAGAACGAGATGCTCTCGGACGCGGCCAGCGAGATGCAGAACTTCTCCGCGAGCATGCAGGAGGTCGCGGCGAGCTCCGACCAGGTCGCCGCGGCCGCCGAGCAGGCCCAGACCGCCGCGGAGAACGGTCTGGACGCCAGCGAGGGCGCGAGTCAGGCGACCGACGAGGTCATCGACATCAGCGACGACCTCGTGGACAGCGTCTCCGAGCTCGAGGAGAAGATGGACGAGATCGAGGAGGTCGTCGACGTCATCGCGGAGGTCGCCGACCAGACGAACCTGCTCGCGCTGAACGCGAACATCGAGGCCGCACGCGCGGGCGAAGCGGGCAGCGGGTTCGAGGTCGTCGCCGACGAGGTCAAGCAGTTGGCCAACGAGACTCGCGAGCACACCGAACGCATCGCGGGCAGCATCGACGAGGTCCAGCAGCAGGCCAACGAGACTGTCGTCGCCGTCGAGGAGTCCCACGAACAGATCTACCGCGCGGGCGACGAGATCGACGACGCGCTCACCGCACTCGAGGAGATCGCGGACGCGGTCGACGAGGCCGCCACGGGAATCACGGAGGTCGCGCGCGCGAACGACGAACAGGCCAACACGGTCGAAGACGTCATCGTTACCATCGAGGAGATCCAAGACCAGGCAGAGCAGGCGTCGGACGCGTCCCAGCGCATCGTGGACGCGACCAACGAGCAGTCGGCGGCCGTCCGCGACCTGGACGACAGCGTCGACCAGCTGACGTCGAGTGACGAGCGGCTCACCGAGGAGACCGAGCAATGACACTGAACCCACGCGAGTACGACCCCGAGGAGCTGCGGAGCGCCGCCCGCCAGGGCGACGGCCAGAACATCCGCGAGCTGAAAGCGCGACTGACCGAGCACGAGCAGGCGGCCGACGAGGCCATCCGGTCGAGCCAGCTCAAGCAGCTGCTCTTTATGCACTCGAGCGCGAGCGAGGAGAACCTCCAGCGCCCGTACCTGGAGTCGATGCCGGGGAAGTACGCCGCCGAGATCACGCTGTTCGAGTGGCTGGAGTTCCTGCTGGAGCGCGGCGGCGTGAAGCGCTCGCTGGACGCCGTCGACTACTACGAGTCCATCGGCTGGGTGGGCGAGGACGCAGCGGAGGAGCTCCGCGACCACGTCCGCGGGTTCGCGGGGCCGGCCGACGAGGAGGCGCACTCGGACTTCGAGATGGCCGACCACGTGCTCAGCCTCGTGTTCATCGCGCGGCTCTCGTCGATGGAGTGACGCGGCGACATAGTTCTCAACGTTCCGTCACGTTTGCCGTGTCCGTCTCCCTCGACAGCCCTTCGGCCAGCTAACGTCCGCTGCCGGCTGGTAGGGAGTCGTTTACCAATTCATCGTTTTGAGAACTGGGGGAGAACATTAATTACGTGCGGAGCACCTGTATCACTCCGAATGAAGTTTATCCACCTCACCCCGGCTGCGCTCGTCTTCGTGCAGCTCGGGGCGCTGGCCGTCGGAATGGCCAGTTGGCTCGACGACGACGAGGAGGGGTCGGGGGACTCCGGCGGCGACGAGGAGTTCGGCGTCGACGACGAGGAGTTCGACGACGACTTCGACGACGAGTTCGGGTCCTTCGACGACATGGACGGCGGTGGCGGGGGCGGTGGTGCGGGCGCCCCGGACTCGTCCGTGAACGAGCTCGAACACCGCATCGAAGAGCTCGAAACGGAAGTGTCGAACGTCGCGTCGAAAGCCAACACCGTCCGCAGCGAGAACGAACAGATCAGCGAGAGCGTCGAGGACGTCGAGGAGAACGTCCGGAAGCTCCTGGAGATCTACGAGATGGTGACCCGCGGCGTCAACCCGTTCGTGGACGACGTGAACGCGGACGCGATGGGCGGCGGGGGCGCCGACAGCTTCGGCCTCTTCGACGACGACGAGGGTGAGGACGAGGCGGCCGCTGCCGAGGAGGACCTCGACACGGACATCGCGGACGCGGACGCCGACGACTTCTTCGAAGACGACGCGTTCGACGAGGGCCTCGACGACGAGCCGGACGACCTCGACGACGGCATGGGCGAATTCGAGGAGGAAGACGACGTGGGTGGCTTCGAGGAAGGAGACGACCTCGACGGCGGGATGGACGACTTCGGCGACCTCGAGGAGGACGACGACGAGGAGTTCGGCGACCTCGACGACGGCGAGGACGACGCCGAAGACGGCGGGGGCGGCGGGACGTCCTTCGAGGAGCTCAAAGAGGAGTACGAGTCCGGGGACGCCGACTGGGCCGGAGACGAGGACGGCGAGCCCGCGGAGGCCGTCGAGGACGAGCCCGCAGACGCGCCGGAGGTCTCCGCCGACGAGTCCGACCTCGGGTTCGACGACTCGGACCTGGAAGTCGACGACGACGAACCTGACGCCGACGACGAGGCGGTGGTCGAAACCGAAGACGAGGACGGCGGGTTCGAGTTCGAGGAAGAGGAGGAAGCGGAGTCCACTGGCGTCGACGAGTCCTCGGGCGCGGCACCGGCGGCGCCGGGTCTCGGGTTCGCGTCGGGCGGCGACGAGCCGCACCTCGCGGAGCCGCCGACGGGCTACCTCGCGGACGTGGTCGCCCTGGAGTGGCTGGACTACCTGCTCTCGGAGTTCGGGCCGAAGAACACGGTCCGGACGCTGAACTACTACGAGCGCATCGGCTGGATCGGCGAGCCGGTCCGGGACCACCTCTTCGACTACCTCGAGGGGCTGACCGACTCCGACTACCTCTACCGCGAGGAGTTCGGGACGACCGAGCTGACGATGGACGACCACCTCGAGAGTCTGGACTACATCGACGAGCTGGCGAGCGAGAACATCGAGCGCGCCATCGTCGACCGCTTCGACGACCTCCACAGGAATGGGATTCAGCGTTAGTGGCTCCGCGGCAATCCTGTTCATTGCCGCGTTCGTCTGCGTCGGTATCCTCTACTCGGCCGCGTACAACGGCTACGAGCGCGTCCAGGACGCCGACGACAGCCACGGCGAGCAGATGCTCGAACAGCGCAACACCGCCGTGAACGTCACCGACGCGAAGTACAACGCCAGCGGAAACGAGTACGTGGCCGTGAACGTGACCAACACGGGGTCGACGACGCTGTCCGTGAACGACACCGACGTCCTCGTGGACGGAGAGTTCCAGCCGCGGGACGGCTACGTCGACTGGAACGTCGAGGGCAAGTCGGACACGACGCTGTGGCTGCCCGGCGAGACGTACAACGTCACGGTGGCCGTGGACAGCGAACCCGACCGCGTGAAAGTCGTCACGGGCTCCGGAGTCACGGATATCGAGGCCGTGGAGGTGGCCTGAATGGCGAGCGTCTCGTCGTCGACGCTCATCATCTTCATCGCGAGCATCCTCGTGGCGGCGTCCGTCGCGGGGACGATGACCAACGGCGTCCAGCGGCTGAGCGGCGCGCTCGGCGACAGGAGCGTCGACGTCAGCCAGGAGATCCGGACGGACGTCGAACTCATCAACGACCCCGGGACGCCGTCCTCGATCTACGACAGCGACAACGAGACGATCACGTTGCTGGTGAAGAACACGGGGTCGCAGACGCTAGCGGCCCAGCCCGGCACGTTCGACGTGCTCGTCGACGGACAGTACGCCACGCCGTCGGACGCGAACGTCATCGGCGGCGAGAGCTGGCAGACGGGCGACGTGGCGGAAGTGACGATCGTGCGGAACCTGACTGCGGGCGACCACCGCGTGGTGGTGATAGTCAACGGCGACCGCGAAGTGCTGGAGTTCAGAACATCATGAGCACGCGAAACCTCTACTCGCTCGGTCTGGACGGACACGATCGGCTGAACAACGAACTCGGCGGCGGGATTCCCGGCGGCAGCATCGTTCTCATCGAGGGCGACTACGGCGCGGGGAAGTCCGCGATGAGCCAGCGGCTCACGTACGGCCTCTGCGAGGAACAGCACTCCGTGACGCTGGTGTCGACGGAGCTGACGGTGCGGGGGTTCATCGACCAGATGCACTCCCTGAGCTACGACGTCGAGGAGCACCTCCTGAACGAGAACCTCCTGTTCTTCCAGGCGGACGTCGACTCAGGTGGGAGTACGCTCCGCGGCACGGAAGACGAGGGCAGCCGGATGCAGTTGCTGAAGCGCCTGATGGAGGCCGAGAAGATGTGGGAGGCGGACGTCGTCATCATCGACACGTTCGACGCCATCCTCCGGAACGACCCGAAGTTCGAGGCGCTCATCCGGCAGAACGACGAGCGCCAGGCGGCCCTGGAAATTATTTCGTTCTTCAGGGATCTGGTCTCGAAAGGAAAGGTCATCGTTTTGACCGTGGACCCCAGTACGGTAGACGAGGAGGCGATCGGTCCGTTCCGCTCCATCGCGGACGTGTACTTCGAGCTACAGATGGCGGAGGTCGGCAACGACGTCCGCCGCTCGATCGCGGTGCGCCGGTTCGCCGGGATGGGCGAGCAGGTCGGTGACACGATCGGGTTCTCGGTGCGGTCCGGGACCGGAATCGTCATCGAGAGCCGGAGCGTCGCGTAGCAGGAGACACACACCATGGCAGACCACGGGAGCCGTCAGATCGGGCACGAGTTGCGGGAGACCGCGAGTCGGAACACCCATCTGCGCGAGTACCTCCAGCGGTTCAAGCAGTTCACGGGGGAGTTCCCGGAGCTCATCGACGAGCCGACCGACGAGTGGGAAGCGAACAAGCCGAACGTCCTCTACCCCGTCGGCGGCCCGATCTACTGCCACGTGTACGGCGACCTCGGGAAGGACACCAAGTACTACACCATCGAGCCGGAGCTCTCCGGGCCGGAGGCCGCGGTGTTCAGTCAGGTCCAGGAGCGCATCCTCGAGAAGTCGGTGAACAAGCCGGCGCCCGAGGAGGAGGCGGAGTACGACGACCGCATCGAGGAGCTCTTAGAGGAGACCGTCCGCATCAACGACGACGACGAGGGCGGCGTCTTCGAGCGCGTTCGCACGCTCCCGAACAACCTCGGGTCGCTGGCGCGGAACTTCGACGCGTCCGCGGTCGCCGACCGGATGGTCAGCGACGAGCGCGGTCAGATGTCCCTCGACTCCGGGGACCTCTCGGGCCAGCAGGTGAAGGCTGGCGCGCGTCGCGTCGCGAGCGCGCCACAGAACGCCGCCCGGCAGTTCCGCGAGGCCGTCCCGGTCGTCCGCGAGGCCCTAGAGGAGGCGTTCGGGTTCGGCCGGATTCCCGTCACCCAGTCGACGTACGAGAACATCCGCTACCAGCTGAACCGGGACATCGTCGGGTTCGGACCGCTGGAGCCGGTGATGCGCGACCCGTACAACGAGGACATTCACGTCATCGGCCCGAGCCACTGCTACGTCGACCACGGCACGTTCGGGATGCTGGAGACCACGGTGGACTTCGGGACGCCCGACGAGTTCGACGGCTGGCTGCGGAACATGGGCGAGCGCATCGGCGACCCGGTGTCCGACGCCGACCCCATCGTGGACTCGACGCTCCCGGACGGCTCCCGTGTGAACATCATCTACAGCGACGACGTCTCCCTGAAGGGGCCGTCGCTGACCATCCGTCAGGGCGACGAGGTGCCGCTGTCGGTCGGCCAGATTACGAACTGGGGGACGCTGTCGCCGGAGCTGGCGGCGTACCTCTGGCTCTGCCTGGAGAACGAGCAGACGGTGTTCGTGGTCGGGGAGACGGCGTCCGGGAAGACGACGACGCTGAACGCCATCATGTCGTTCATCCCGCGGGACTCGAAGATCTACACCGCGGAGGACACCGCGGAGGTGCTGCCGCCCCACGACACCTGGCAGCAGCTGCTCACCCGCGAGGGCCAGGGCGAGAACTCCGCGGACGTGGACATGTTCGACCTGGTCGCGGCCGCGCTGCGCTCCCGTCCCGACTACATCATCGTCGGTGAGGTGCGTGGCGAGGAGGGCCGCATGGCGTTCCAGGCGGCCCAGACCGGCCACCCCGTGATGCTGACGTTCCACGCCAGCGACATCGTCTCGATGATTCAGCGCTTCACCGGGGAGCCCATCAACGTCCCGGAGACGTTCATGGACAACGCCGACGTGGCGCTGTTCCAGAACCGCGTGAAGCAGGGCGACGACGTGCTGCGCCGGGTCACGTCCGTCCAGGAGATCGAGGGGTACTCCAAGGAGATGGGCGGCGTCGTCACGCGGCAGGCGTTCTACTGGGACCCCGTGGAGGACGAGATCGTCTTCCAGGGCCGGAACAACTCCTACGTGCTCGAGGAGCAGATCGCGACCCTCCTGGGGTACGCCGACACTCGCGAGATCTACGACGAGCTGGACTTCCGCGCGGACGTCATCGAACGCATCATCCAGGAGGACCTCACGGGGTACCACGAGTTCAACGAGACCATCGAGTCGTTCCAGCGGGACGGCATCGAGGGCCTCCCGTTCACCATCACGCGCGGGTTCTAGCATGGCGGCCGAGGACGTCGAAGCCGAGCCGTCCGGGACGCTCGAAGACGTCCAGCTCGGTGACCTGGTCGAATCGGTCCTCGAGTCCTACCGGCAGATGCCGATGCCGGCGTTCACGTACGCGCTCCTCGTCGTCGTGCCGTCCATCGTCTTCCTCGCGGCGACCATCGCGGCCGTGTTCGTCGTGGACCTGCCGATGCTCGTCGCGGTGCCGGTTCCGATGCTCGGGTCGCTGGCGTTCGTCACGGCGGTGCTGTACCCGAAGATCAAGCGCGACCAGCGGCGGACGCGCATGGAGAACAAGTTCCACCTGTTCGTCACGCACATGACCATCCTGTCGACGACGAACATCGACCGCGTGGAGGTGTTCCGCCGCATCGGCGACGAGCACGAGTACGGTCCGCTCGCCGAGGAGGCCCGCCGCATCGTCCAGCTCATCGACGCGTGGAACCAGAGCCTCGACGACGCCTGCCGGATGCGCGCGAACAAGGTGCCGAGCGACCTCGTCGCGGACTTCCTCGACCGGCTCGCGTACACCATCAACTCCGGGGAGAGCCTCGAGTCCTACCTGACGTCCGAGCAGAACGCCATCATCCGGAACTACGCGACCGTCTACGAGGGCCAGCTGGAGAACCTCCAGGTGATGAAGGACCTCTACCTGTCGATGGTGCTGTCCGTGACGTTCGCGCTCGTGTTCGCGACTGTGCTCCCGATTCTCTCCGGGACGAACCCGACGATGACGGTGTCCGCGGTCGTGGTGCTGTACTCGTTCATCCAGATCGGGTTCCTGTACGCCATCTACACGGTCGCGCCGAGCGACCCGCTGTGGTACTTCCCGGAGAACCGGACGACGTGGACGGAGTGGCGGTTACGCATCGCGACCGGCATCGGCGTCGGGCTGTCGCTGGTACTCGTAATCGGGGTGCTCGCAGTGTTCCTCGGCTGGACGCGCATCGACCCCCACGACGTGCCGCTACCGATGTACGCAGCGGTGCCGACGACGCCGCTCGTCATCCCCGGGCTCGTCGCACGTGGGGAAGAGGAGCGCGTGAAGGACCGCGACGACGCGTTCACGAACTTCATCCGCGCGCTCGGCGCCAGCGAGACGGCTCGCCAGACGACCACCACTCGGGTGTTGGAGACGCTGCGGAACAAGAACTTCGGCGCGCTCACGGAGCTCGTCGACGACCTCTACAAGCGCCTGAACCTCCGGCTGGACGCCTCGCGGGCGTGGCGGTACTTCACCGCGGACGCCCACTCCTACCTGATCCAGAAGTTCAGCGAGATGTACCTCATCGGCCGCGAGATGGGCGGCGATCCGAAGAACCTCGGTGACCTCATCTCGGGGAACATGGGCGAGGTCCAGCAGTTGCGCCAGCGCCGCAATCAGTCCGCGTCGACGATGGTGGGCGTGCTGTACGGTATCAGCGCGGCGGCGACGTTCGCGTTCTTCATCGGGCTGGGCATCGTCGACGTCATCTCGGGGCTCGGCCTGGACTTCTCGAACTCCGCGCTCCCCGTCGACGACCTCATCAACACGGCCATGTACGACATCCAGCTCATCGAGTACCTGCTGGTGCTGACCGTGCTGGTCAACGCCGTGCTGTCGTCGCTGATGATCCGCGTCGTCGACGGCGGGCACAAGCTCAACGCGTACCTCCACTTCGTGGTGCTGACGTGGATCTCGGCGGTCATCGGGTCGCTGACGCTGGGGCTGGTCGAATCGCTGCTCTCGGTCTGAGGAGGGAGCCACACTTATGTACCGTAGCATGTTACCAACGGCACGATGAACGAGGCCGGAGGCGACGGGTACGTGTTCGCCGTCGCCAGCGGGAAGGGCGGCGTCGGCAAGTCGACGACCACGGCGAACCTCGGCGTGGCGCTCGCCGACGACGGGTTCGACGTGGCCGTCGTGGACGTCGACCTCGGGATGGCGAACCTCGCGAGCCTGCTCGGCGTCGACGCGGACGTCACGCTCCACGACGTGCTCTCGGGGAACGCCGGGCCGGCCGACGCCACCTACGAGACGAACGGCCTCACGCTCGTGCCCGGTTCGACGGACTTAGAGCAGTTCGCGGAGGCGGACGCGAAGTCCCTCCACCGCGTCGTGGAGTACCTCCGCGCGCGCAACGACGTGGTGCTGCTGGACGCGGGAGCGGGCCTGAGCTACGACATCGCGATGGCGATGAGCGTCGCGGACGGCGTGCTGCTGGTGACGACGGCGGAGCTGATGTCGCTGACCGACGCCACGAAGACCGGTAAGCTCGTCGGGAAACTGGAGAAGCCGGTCGTGGGCGCGGTGTTCACGCGCACGGGCGACGGCGGCTTCGACGACGTGGAGGGCATCGCGGCGGCGCTCGGGACGACCGACGCGGTGACGGTCAGCGTCCCGCACGACGAGGCGGTGAAGCTCGCGGTGCGGAAGGGCCGACCGGTCGTCGCGCTGAAACCGGACAGCCCCGCGGCCCGTGCGTACGACCGGCTCGCCGCGAAGCTCGCGGACAGCGTCGGGATGGAACCCCCGGAGCCCGAGCCGTCGGGCTTCGAGTGGGTCGACCCCGCGACCGGCGAGACCGAAGAGCCGGGAACGCCCGCGGAGGACACCGACGACGGCCCCGTGTACGAGATTCCGCTCGAAGACCTCATCGAGGAAGCCGGCCTGGACGCGGACGGCGACGCCTCCGAGCGCCGCGTGAAGCTGTACGACCGCGTGAAGTCGAAGTTCTCGTAGACGGGTTCCGCCGGGAGTCCGTGGATTTTCAGGGTTTCTGGCGCCCGGATTCGGGCGCGACGATGCTGTACATGACGAAGATGTAGCCCGCGGTCGTGACCACGTAGTTCGCCGTCAGCAGAGTGCGCGTGTACTCGAAGTCCGTGACGAACGCCACGACGGTGGTGCCGATGGCGGCGGCGACGACGAGCGCGAATCCCGCCGAGAGGTGCATCATCGAGTGCCGGCCGGTGTCGAGGTACGCGCGCACCGCGAACCCGACCATGCTGAGGCCGGCGGCGGCGAGCGTCGCGCTGAATACGAGGTAGATTGCTTCGATGGGGCCCATTGTCTCGCGTGGCTCGTACGCACGTCCCGCAGTCTCCGTATAAAGGTGTCCCCGTAATTATTATCTCGGAGAATCCGCGCAGAGCGGTCGGCTACTGCTCCGAGCGCAGGTCGCTCCAGACGTCGACGAGGGCGTTCTTCGCCTCGGTGCGTTCGGTGGTCTCGATCTCGGTCTCGTCGACCCCGAACTTCACGGAGATCTCGTCGACCTGCCGGCGGTAGACCTTGGTGCGTCGGCCCTCGTCGGAGAGCTCCTTGCCCTCCAGCTTGAGGAGGTCGTGCTCGCTCAGTTCCTCGATGCGTCGGTAGCTCGTCGCGATGGGGATGTCGAGTTCCTCGCTGAGCTCCTGGGCAGACTTCGGGGCGTGCGTCGCTTCGAGGATCTCGGCGTTGTACTTGTTGCCGAGTACTCGTAGCACGTCCACCGGGTCCATCGAGCGGACGATGACAGCGGAGAGAAAAAAGAGTGTCGGGGTTGTCGTGACAGACGGCGGAGCGGGCCGGGTAACGGCCGGCAGAAGACGTTAACTAGATAATACTTCTCGGGGGCGTAGTCCCAACGCTTAATTCGGTCGGCGGCAGAGTCGCCGGTATGACATCGGCGACGGACGTGCTGGAGTTCTCTCTGGGCGAGGACCGCTACTGCATCGACATCGCGCACGTCGACGAGATCGTGGACGCCACCGAGGACGTCACCCCGATTCCGAACGCCGACGCCCACGTCGTCGGCGTCGTGGACCTCCGCGGCGAGACGACGACGGTCGTCGACCCGCGCGTACGCCTCGGCATCAACGGGGAGGCGAACGGCAAGCGCATCGTCGTGCTCTCCGAGCACGAGAGCACGGGCCTGCTGGTCGACGACGTCCACGAGGTCGAGTCCGTCGACCCGGAGGCGATCGACGAGTCGGCGGCCTCCGAGAGCACGCGCGGTGTCGTCCGGCGCGACGACCGCTTCGTCGTCTGGGTGAAGCCGGACGCCCTCGTCTAGTCGAGCAGCACGTCGACGTCCGCGTGGTCGTGCAGTAGTTCTCGCATCCTGTCGACGGTTCGCTCGTCGCGCACGCGACCGCCGCGCACGAGGTTCTCGGCGCGCTCGACGGTCGTCAGCGTGTCCGACTGCACCGACAGCACCGGAACTCCTTCCTCCGCCGCTTTCCCGAGCACCGCGCCCGACGGCCGGTGGCCGCCCGTGAGCACGAGACACGTCACGCCCGGCGAGTCGAGGGCGGCGGTCTGGACGTTCGCGCGGTCGCCGCCCGTGATGACCGCGGCGTCCTTCGTCCGCCGGAAGTGACTGAGCGCGGCCTCGCCGCTCATCGCGCCGACGAGGAAGCGCTCGACGCGGCCGTCGGTGCCGACGCCGTCCTCCGTGAGCAGGTCCGCACCGAGCTCGCTCGCGAGGTCGGCGACGGTGACGCCCGCGAGGTCCGCGTCCCGCGGGACCACGCCGAGCACGGGGACGTCACGGCCGTCGAGGAACGGCGCGACGTCCGTCTCTACGTCGTCGTAGTCGGCGTCCGCGACGGCGTTGAACACGACGCCCGCGCAGCGGTCGCCGAGCGCGTCAGCGGCCGCGAGCACGTCGTCGACGTCCCCGGGCTCGCGGTACCGCGAGAGCACGACCACGTCGGCGTCCAGCAGCTCGGCGACCTCGGGGTCCGTGAGGTCGACGATGCCGCCGGTCGCGAGGTCGTCGGCGCCCTCCACGACCATCGCGTCCTTCCCCTCGGCGAGCCCCTCGAAGGCCTCACGGACGCGCGTCCGTAGCTCCTCGGGGTCTTCGCGGCCGCGAATCGCGCCCTCGACGAACGTCGGCGAGTAGACGACGGGTTCGAGCTCGTGCATCTCGGCGTCGAGGTCGAGCAGTTCGCGGGCGAGCATCGGGTCGGCGTCGAGGGTCTTCCCGACGTTGCTCTCCAGCCGCGTGCCCTTCGGCTTCATGTAGCCGACGTCGTCGCCGCGTTCGTTCGCGAGCCGCGCGAGCGCGAGCGCGACCGCGGTCTTGCCGGTGCCTGCTTCGGTGGATGTGACCAGTAGCGTGTTCATAGTTCCTCGGGGTCGATCGTGAGCCGCACGTCCAGCGCCTGTACGCCGTCGCCGGTCGCCAGCAGGGGGTTGACGTCCAGTTCCAGTATCGCCGGGAAGTCCGTGACGAGCTGACTGAGCCGCTGGACGGCCTCCGTGATCGCTGCCTCGTCGGCCGGTTCGCGGCCGCGCGCGCCCCGGAGCAGCGGCGCGGAGTCGAGGTCGTCGATCATCTCGTCAGCCTCGCGCCCGGAGACGGGCGCGACGCGGACGCTCGTGTCCTCCAGCACCTCCACGAAGATGCCGCCCAGCCCGAACAGCACGAGCGGCCCGAACTGCGGGTCGCGGTTCACGCCGAGAATCGTCTCCGTGCCGGCGTCGGTGTCGACCATCTCCTGAATCTGGACGCCGAGGATGGTGGCGTCGGGCTGGTAGTTCTTCGCGCGCGTCACGAGGTCCTCGTAGGCGTCCCGGACGTCCTCGTCGGGGACGCCGACCTTGACGCCGCCGATATCGGACTTGTGAAGGATGTCCGGGCTGACGATCTTCATCACCACGTCGCCCTCGATGTCGTTGGCGACCCAGACGGCGTCCGCGGGGTCGTCGACGACTTCGCCCTCGGGCGTCGGGATGCCGTAGGCGTCCAGCAGGTCCATCGCTTCGACGCCGAGCCGGCGGGAGTCGCGCTCGGCGGCGGTGTCGAGAATCTCGCGGGCGCGCTCGCGGTCGACGTCGAACTCCGCGGGCGCCTCGTACTCGCGGTTCTCGACGGCGCGCTGGACGGCGAGCGCGTCGAGGCTGCCGACCGCGCGCGCCGGGTCGAAGTAGTTCGGGATGCCCGCCTCGGCGAGCGCGTCCGACGCTCGCTCGGTGCGCTCGCCGCCCATCAGGCACGCCACGACGGGCTTGCCGTGCTCGGCCTGCCTGTCCGCGAGCACCTCGGCGAGGTCCTCGAAGTCCAGCACGGCGGTCGGCGCGGCGACGACGACCGCACAGCCGACACCGTCGGCCGCGAACACGGTGTCGAGGGCCTCCGCGAACCGGTCGACGCCCGCGTCCCCGAGCACGTCCACGGGGTTGTAGACGTTCGCCGCGTCCGGCAGTGTCTCCGAGAGCGCGTCGAGCGTGTCGTCGTCGAACGACGCCATCGAGAGCCGGGCGTCGCCGACCGCGTCGGTCGCCATCACGCCCGGGCCGCCGGCGTTCGTGACGACCGCGACGCGCTCGGAGTCCGGCAGCGGGAGGCCGTCGAGGGCGCGCGCGAAGTCGAACAGCTCCTGGACGTTCTCCGCGCGGACGACGCCCGCCTGGTCGAAGCCCGCCTCGTAGGCGGCCTCGCTGCCCGCGATGGTCCCCGTGTGCGAGGACGCGGCCTGCGCGCCGGCCTCCGTGCGGCCGGACTTCACGACGACAGCGGGGGTGTCCTTCGTAACCTCGCGGGCGGTGTCGATGAACTCGCGGCCGTCCTCGATGCCCTCCAGGTAGCCGAGCACGACGTTCGTCTCGGGGTCGTCGTGCCACTGGCGGAGGAAGTCCGTCTCGTCCATGACGGCCTTGTTGCCGAGGCTGACCACGTCCTTGAAGCCGATTCCCTGGTCGTTCGCCCAGTCCAGCACGGCCGTGATGAACGCGCCCGACTGGCTCATGAACGACAGCGAGCCGGGGAGCGCGTTCGACGGGCCGAACGTCGCGTTCAGTCCGGTTGGCGTGGAGAGCACGCCGAGGCTGTTCGGCCCGACGAGGTTGAGGTCGTAGTCGTCGGCGACGGCCGCGAGTTCGCGCTCGCGGTCGGCGCCCTCGCTGCCGGTCTCGCTGAACCCCGCGGTGATGACCACCACGTTCCGGACGCCCGCCTCGCCAGCGTCGCAGGCGGCGTCGACCACCGCCGACGGCGGCACGACGACGACGGCGAG
Organism: Halobacterium sp. R2-5; assembly: GCF_011734195.1. Classification (NCBI taxonomy): domain Archaea; kingdom Methanobacteriati; phylum Methanobacteriota; class Halobacteria; order Halobacteriales; family Halobacteriaceae; genus Halobacterium; species Halobacterium sp. R2-5. The sequence continues at coordinate 1,293,017 of NZ_JAANTH010000001.1, read as the reverse complement.
GTCGGCGTCGGGGGCCGACTGGAGGTCCGGGTAGCAGTCGTACCCGAGCACCTCGTCGCGGCCGGGGTTGACGGCGACGACGTCGCCGTCGAAGTCGGCGAGGTTCGTCACGATGGCGCGGCCGACGGCGCCCTCCCTGTCGGTCGCGCCGACGACGGCGACTCTGTCGGGCGCGAACAGCCCGCTTGCGTCGTCTTCCATCTTCGTTCGGAGAGACGCCCAGCAGGGCCATAAAAGCGTCCGCCACTCCCGTGCGGCGAGAACCCGCTACTCGCCGGAGCCCGCGGTCCCGGAGTCCGCCAACCGCGCCTCGTACTTCGCCAGCGACTCCGCCAGGGCGGCGCTCGCGTCGTAATCCAGCTCGTCGGCGAGCGCGAGCAGGCAGAACAGCGCGTCCCCGAGCTCGTCGCGCTCGACGCCGGCGGCCGCGGCGTCGGCGCCGTACTCGGTGGACTCGTTGACGTTCTTCGCGAGTTCACCGACCTCGCTGGCGAGGTCGAGGACGCGGTACGCGGGCGGCGTGCGCATGTCGTTGTCGTCGAGGAACGCGGCGACGCGGGCTTGCTCGTCCATGCCGGCGGCTGCGCCCGCGAGCACCTTCACTCGCCCGGTTTAGAGTTTCCGAAATATTGTTTATGGAATGTAAGATTCTGTTCGTCAAGCGTTCGTAGTCCCGCGCATGGAACTGACGGGGGCGCTCGCGTTCGTCTTCGTGGACGACGTCGACGACCGCTGGCGCGGCGGCCTCTGGGGGCTCGCTTCCGGCATCGTGCTCTCTCCGTCCGGGTTCGGGCTGGACGCTCGTCGGCGTCGCCGTGTTCACGAGCATTCCACAACCCATCGGCGCGGTGCTGGCGTTCGCGTTCGTCCAGATCGCGCGCTCGCTGCTCCCCGCGGGCTTCGGGTTCGCCGGCGGCGCGATGGTCTTCCTCGTGCTCACCGAGTTCATCCCCGAAGCGCGCGAGGTCGGCCGCCGGCTCCCGAACGACGGCCGCCGCGAACTCGCCACCGGCCTCCTCGTGGGCGTCGTCGCGATGCTCCCGCTGCTCGTCGCGTAGGGACGTTCCCCGCCGGATGCCGCGCTACAGAATGATGGACTTCTTCCGGACGAACTCGCGGATGGTGGCGTCGAGGCCCTCGCGGCCGATGCCGGAGTCCTCGTTCCCGCCGAACGGGATGTCGCCGAGCCCGTGGGAGGGGGCGCCGTTGACGCGGACCGCGCCCGCGTCGATCTGCTCGGCCATTTCGAGCGCGCGGTCGTAGTCGCTCGTGAACACGCAGGCGTCGAGCGCGAGGTCCGAGCGGTTCGCGATTTCGAGCGCCTCGTCGTCGTCACCGAACGTCGTCACGGCGCAGACGGGCCCGAACTGCTCCTCGTGGACGATGCGGGCGTCCTGGGGGACGTCGGCGAGCAGCGTCGGCTCGAAGACGTGGACGCCCTCGGCTTCCTCGTACCGGTCGCCGCCGCGCACGACGGTCGCGCCGCGGTCGACGGCGTCCTCCACCAGCTCCTCGACCCAGTCGGCCTGGTCTTCGCTGACGAGCGGGCCGAGAGCCGTGTCCTCGTCGAAGAGGTCGCCCTGCACCCAGTCGTCCATCCCGGCGTCGATGCGCTCGACGAGGTCGTCGTGGACGGAGTCGTGAGCGAGCACGCGCGAGACCGCCGAGCAGCGCTGGCCGGCGTACTTCAGCGACCCCTTCGCGGCCGCGGCCGCGGCCTCGTCGAGGTCGGCGTCCTCGAAGACGACGGCGGGCGCGTTCCCGCCGAGCTCCATGTGGAGGTTCACCATCCCGGACTCGTAGGCGACGTGCTTGCCCGCGCCCGAGGAGCCGGTCATCGCGATGGCGTTCACGCGCTCGTCGCCCGCCAGCTTGTCGCCGATGGCGCTGGCCTTCCCGGGCACGAAGTTGAACGCGCCGTCCGGCAGCCCGGCCTCGTCGACGATCTCCGCGAGGATGGCCGCACTCACGGGCGTCTTGCTCGCGGGCTTGAGGACGACGGCGTTGCCCGCGGCGAGCGCGGGCGCGACCTGGAGCGCGGTCGTCGCGAGCGGGTAGTTGTACGGCGTGATGCAGAGCACCGCGCCGACGGGCTCGTGTTTCACGATGGCCTTCCAGCCCTCGTGGCCGCTCGTCGTGCCCTCGCGGTACTCGCCCTTGAGGTGACGGATCTCCTCTTTCGCGCGCTCGAAGCGCTCGGCGGCGGCGTCGACCTCGCCGCGCGCCGACGAGATGGGCTTGCCGGCCTCGCGGACGATGACCTCGGCGAGCTCGGTCTTGCGGTCGCGCAGGCCGTCGGCGATGGCCTGCAGCCACTCGCAGCGCTGCGGAATCGTGGTCTCTCGGAGAGTCGCCTTCGCGTCCTCCGCGGCGGCGAGCGCCCGCTCGGCGGCCGCCTCGTCGGCCGCGGCGACCTCCGCGAACGTGCCGCCGTCGGCGAGGTCGGTCACGGGGAAGGTGTCCGGCCCCGCGACCCACTCGCCGCCCGCGTACAGTCGCTCCCGGCGACGGATGGCCTCTCGTTCCATACTCCGAGGTTGGCGCGCCCCGGGTAAAGACTTTACTCAAATTCGTATTAAAACACATCCGCCGGGTTTTTGCCGGCTGCGCGCCGACTCGGCGGCGTGCCGACACCGACCGTCGCCGCCTGTCAGACCGACGTCGCGGACCTCGACCCGGCCGCCAACCTCGCCACCGTCGGCGAACGGCTCGCCGCCCTCGACGCCCGCGTGGACGTCGCGCTGTTCCCCGAGTACGCGCTCACGGGGTTCGTCGCCGACGACCGCGTCTACGACGCCGCGCTCGCCCGCGACGGCGACGAACTCGACCGCCTCGCCGCCTCCGCCGCCGACTACGGCGTGAGTCTCCTCGCCGGGTTCGTCGAGGACGCCGGCGACGACTACTACAACACCGTCGTCTACGTCGACAGCGACGGTGAGCGCGCGTACTACCGGAAGCGGAACCTCTGGAGCGGCGAGGCCGACGTGCTCGCCGCCGGCGACGAGGCCGTGACCGTCGAGACCCCAGTCGGGGAGACCGGGCTCGTGACCTGCTACGACCTCAACTTCGTGGACGTGAGCGCGGCGTTCGCCCGCGATCGCGCCGACGCCCTCTTCGTCGTCGGCGCGTGGCCCGGCGAGCACAGCGAGAACTGGCGGCTCCTCCTGCGCGCCCGCGCGCTCGACGGCGTCCGCTGGGTCGTGGGCTGTGGCCGCACCGGCCGGCGTGACCTCCCGGACGCCCGCGCCGTCGACTACGCCGGGAAGTCCGCGGTCGTGCGGCCGGACGGCGCCGTCAGCGCCGCGCTCAACCGCGACGAGCGCACGCTCGTGGCCGACCTCGACCCCGACGTGCTGGCCGAACAGCGCGCGTTCATCCCCGTTCTCTCCAAGGACGCCTGAGCCCACGGCTCCGCTCCGCCGCGAACGCGAAACCCACGAGAACAGTCCCGCCTACAGTGCTTCGAGTTCGCTCGCACGCTCGTGAATGTCCGTCGACGAGCAGCCTGCGGGCGTCTTCAGCGCCTTCATCCCGATGGGCGCGCCCGCGCGCTCGCCGGCGACTCGGAGCGCCGCGGCCGCCCACGCAGCGGGCTCGTCGTCGAGGTCGAGGTGCTCGGCGGCCCGCAGCAGATCTCGGGCCGTCGACGCCACGTAGTTCGACGCCGGGAGGTACTCGCGGTACCAGTCGACCGCGTCGATGGCAGTCGCCGGCGGCGGGTTCCGTTCGCGCAGCACCTCGCGTTGCTCCTTGTAGCGGTTCCGGATGGTGACGTGCGTGACGTCGGCGAGTTCGGTGAGAGTGTCCTGTCGGACGTCCAAGTCCGCCTCCACGCAGGCGTTGTAGACGGCGGCGGCCGCCCACCCGCTCGGGGACTTCCCGCCCGCGATGCCGGCGTCCTCGCAGCAGTCGACGACCTCGCGAGCGCGGTCGGCGATGCGCTCGGGGAGCCCGAGGTCGCCGGCGTACCTGTCGACGTACTGGGAGGCGTCCGCGAACCCGGAGAGGTCGATGCCGAGCTCGCTGGTCACCTCCTTCGCGCGCCGCAGGAGCTGCGTGCGGTCGACGCCGGTCGCCTCCACGAACTCGTCGACCGTGCGAGGGACGCGCTCGACCTTGCACGCGACGTAGAGACAGGCCGCGGCGGTCGTCGCGACGTTGTGGGCGTGGGCGGCGCGCTCGTCCCGGTGCCGGCGGAACACGGTGACGGCGGTCTCGGTGGTCTCGGCGGGGACGCCGAGCGCCGTCGCGGCGTTCTGAATCCGGTCGAGCGCGTCGCCGACTGTCTGTGGCTCGACGCTCGTCTCGTCGGTCGTCATCTAATCGTCCCGGTGTGTGTCACGCGGGGACAAATAGCTCGGGGTTGAGGCGGATACCACCCACCGCGCCGTCTGCAGGTTAGGCCGCCAGCACGTCGACGAGTTCGTGGAAGTCCCCGATCGTCAGGTCGGGGTCGCCGCCGAACGGCTCCCACGGCGAGGACTTCCGGTCGACCCAGACGCTCTGCATGCCCGCGTGGCTCGCGCCGAGCACGTCGAACCAGCCCGCCGTGACGTGCGCGATTTCGCCGATAGGGGTCCCCGTGCGGGCGGCAGCGTGTCGGTACAGCTCGGCGGCGGGCTTGAACGTCTCCACCTCGTCGGCGCTCACCGTGTCCTCGAGGAGGTCGTCGATGTCGGCGTGCTCGACCATCGAATCCAGCATCTCCGGGTTCCCGTTCGAGACGACGTAGCAGTCGTAGCCAGCGTCGACGAGCGCTTCGAGCCCGTCCCGGACGTCGTCGAAGACGTCGAGCTCGTGGTAGACGGCGAGAATCTCGTCGCGCTCCTCCGTGGTGACGTCCGCGCCGTGGGCGTCGAGAGCGTACTGGAGGGCGTCCCGGTTCATCTCGTAGAACGGCTGGTAGGCGTCGATCTGGTTCGCGACGAACGTGTACGCCAGCGATCGCGATCGCCACAGCCGCGAGACGGGTTCGGGGTCCGCGACTCTGTCGGCGAGCGCGCGCTCGGCGGCGTCGACGTCCACGAGCGTGCTGTACGAGTCGAAGGTCACCGTCGTGACGCGCTGGGCATCGAAGCTCATCTACGCGCACCGTCGTTCCGCGAGCCGATAACTCTCGGGGCAACCGGCGAGGGCCGGGTCGACGTGCGGTTTCTTCCCTTCGGCGGACGTACGTGTGGTATGGACGAAGTCGACTTCCTCGTCGTCGGCTCGGGGTCCGGGCTAGACGTCGCGAACGTGGCCGCGAATCAGGGCCAGTCGGTCGCGGTCGTCGAGAAGGGGCCGCTCGGCGGCACGTGCCTGAACCGGGGTTGTATCCCCTCGAAGCTGCTGTTGTACCACGCCGACGTCCTCGAAACCGTCGAGCGCGCGGACGAGTTCGACATCGACGCGGACGTGAACGACGTCGACTTCCAGCACATCGTCGAGAAGGTCAACGAGGACGTGCAGGCGGACGCGGACTCGATTCGCCGCGGCCTGCGGTCGTCGGACCGGCACACGCTGTACGAGGGAGAGGCGCGCTTCGTGGACGACTACGAGGTCGAGATCTCCGGCGGCGAGGACGACGGCGCGCGGGTTCGCGCCGACACCGCCCTGATCGCGGCGGGCACGCGACCCGCGATTCCGCCGATCGACGGCATCGGCGACGTGGACTACCTCACGAGCCGGGAGGCCCTCCAGCTCGAGACCCCGCCCGACCATCTCGTCGTCGTGGGCGGCGGCTACATCGCGGCGGAGCTCGGGCACTTCTTCGGGACGTTCGGCAGCGACGTCACCGTCGTCGGCCGCCGTCCGCACCTGCTGCCGGCCGCCGACGAGGAGGTCGCGGAGGCGTTCACGGAGCGCTACGACGACCGCTTCGACGTCTACACCGGCTACGAGGCGACGAGCGTCTCGCAGTCCGGCGGCGACGTCACGCTGGAGGCCCGCGAGTACGAGTACGGCGACGACCCCGGCCGCGTCGAGAGCGGCGAGTCGGTGTCCGTGACCGGGGACGCGCTGCTCGTGGCGGCAGGGAGGACGCCGAACACGGACACGCTGAACCTCGACGCGACCGGCGTCCAGACGGACGCCCGGGGATTCGTGGCGACCGACGAGTACCTCGAGACCGACGTGGAGGACGTGTGGGCGCTCGGCGACATCGTCGGCGAGTACCTCCTCAAGCACAGCGCGAACCACGAGGCGCAGGCCGTCGCGCGCAACGTCTTCGGGCGCGAACGCGAGCCCGTGGATTACTCGGCGATGCCGTTCGCGGTGTTCGCGTCGCCGGAGGTCGCGGGCGTCGGCGCCACCGAGGCCGAACTGCGGGCGGCGGGCCGCGAGTACGCGACGAACACCTACGACTTCGCGGACACCGCGCGCGGCGACGCGATGCACGCCGAGGGCTTCGTGAAAGTGCTCGTCGACCTGGAGGGCGAGATTCTCGGCTGCCACATCGTCGGCCCGGACGCGTCGACGCTGATTCAGGAGGTCGTCGTCGCGATGAAGGCCGGGTCGGGGTCCGCACGGGACATCCGGGAGTCGGTGCACATCCACCCCGCGCTGCCGGAGGTCGTCCAGCGTGCGTTCTCCGGGCAGTTCAGCCGCGGCGACCACCAGCACCAGCACCACCACTGAGTCGGGGATTACGGGCCGGTAACTTCGTTACCGGCACGTTCGCGTGACCTTTTGCGGCCGGCGCCCGTCGGGTGGAACGCAATGACGAAAGCAGCCATCGTAATTCTGGCAGGGACTGAAGGACACGAGAACCTCGGACGCATCGCCAACGGCCTCGAAGCCGCCAAGGAGTTCGCGGAGAACGACGAGGACGACCTCGAACTCATCTTCGACGGCGCCGGCACGCAGTGGATCCCCGAGCTCGAGGACGAGGACCACGACTACCACGACCTCTACATGGCTGTCAAGGACGACACCTCCGCCTGCGACTACTGTTCGGGCGCGTTCGGCGTCGAGGACGCGGTCGCGGACGCCGGCGTCGTCACGCTCGACGAGCACGACGGCCACCCCTCCATTCGCTCGCTCGTCGACGACGACTACGAGATAATCACGTTCTAAGCGCGACACGCGCTCCCCGTCCCCTCTCTCGCGTTTTCCACTCCCGAGTCGCGACACCGCGAGTTCAGTGGCTCGCGCTCACACACGTCAATCGGCGGGACGCGCTGGGAGCGTCAACCCCCTCGGTCTGGGTAACGTATAGTAATCCGATGTCAGAGGCACACCAGAGATCGAGCACGGACGCCGTAATCGACGCACTCCACAGCCGACGCTCCGGGCACAACTTCGACCCCGACGCGGACGTCGACGGCGAGACGCTGGAAGCGCTCGTCGAGGACGCGACGCTCGCGCCGTCGTCGTACAACCTCCAGCCGTGGGAGTTCGTCGCGATTCGGGACGACGACCGCCTCGACGAACTCGTCGACATCGCGTACGGCCAGGAGCACATCCGGGAGGCCGGCACGTCGATTCTCGTCGCCGGCCACACCGAGCCGAAGACCGCCGACCGCGTCTTCGAGGAGTGGGTCGAGGCCGGCCGCTTCGACGCCGAGACCGGCGAGGAACTCAAGGAACAGACCGTCGCCAGCTACGAGAGCGAGCGCGCGGGCCGCGACTACGCGATGCGAAACGCCGGCCTCGCCGCGCAGAACCTCCTGCTGTCCGCGCACGCCCGCGGCCTCACCGCGACGCCGATGACCGGCTTCGACTTCGAGGCCGCCGCGGAGTTCGTCGACCTCCCCGAGGACACGGTGCCCGTCGTCCTCGTCGCCGTCGGCCCGAGCGGCGGCGACGAGCCCGAGCGCCTGCCGCGCCGCGGCGTCGCCGAAGTCCTCCACCGCGAGTCCTTCTAAGGTCCAGTCGGCCCTGTCGTTTACCTCCCTCCGCGCCGTGTTCTCGACTATGCCCGACACGTACGTCGACGCGGAGGTCGAAATCGAGGTCGACAGCGCGGAGCTCGAAGTCGAAGCCGGCGAGTACGACGAGTTCGAGGCCGAACTCGAAGCGCCCGGCCTCGAGATCGAAGTGGAAGCCGAAGTCGAAGTCGCCAGTGAGAGCGGTGCCGAGGACCACGAAGCACACGCCGAAGAGAGCGAGGGTGGCGACGAGACCGGAGACGGAGAGTCGCCCTCGGGGAAGCAGACGGGGACGGGAACCGCCGAGGAGGAGTCGGAACTAGAGGACTAGAGTTCGAGCCACGCCGTCGACAGCGACTCGTCGGGGAGGTGCCAGCGCTGCCGGGCGTCCTCGTCGCCGCCGACCTCGACGACGGCGTCGAACTGCGGTAGCAGCGCCTCGACCGCCATCCCGGCGACGTGCTGGTCGACGTGGACGTGCGCGATGCCGCTGCGCTCGCGGGCCGCGTCCCCCAGCGTCTTCGTGAACTCCAGGACGGACAGCAGGTCGTCGTCCTCGAGGAGCGTGCCGAGCGCGTCCACGCAGACGCGGAGCTGACCGTCCTCGTAGCCGCCGAGCGGTGCGAGGGCTTCGATTTCGCGCTCGGCGGCGTCCTCCAGCGCGTCCACGCCCGCGACGACCGTAGTCGCCGAGCCCGAGGACGCCGACTGGGCCGCGCCGGCGCTCCGGCCCGTAGACTGGTAGACGAGCGTGCGCTCGCTGCTGCCGTCCGCCGACGGGCCGGGGGTATCGGGGTCGGCCTGACTGCGGACGAACAGGCGCTTGCGCTCGTCGACGGCGTCGTCGCCGAGCAGCCGCCGGCAGCCGTCGTCGCCGGCGTCGCTGCCGCCGGCTTCGAGGACGAGCAGCAGACACCCCGTCGACTTGAGGTCGTCGAGGGCGGCCGCGAAGGTGGCGCGGTCGTCGACCCACCCGGCGGCCGTGGACCTGTCTGTCATCGATACGCGTATCCACGCCGACCGAAGTAATAAAGATTTGGAAGGTTTCGAGTTGGGAAAAACAACTCGGGGAATCGGCAATCAGGCCCTCGTTCACCGCGGCTAAACCACCAGCGGCGCTACGACGACGCAATGACAGACGACGTCTTCTCGCCGCTCGAGTTGCGAGACGTGACCGCCCGGAACCGATTCGTCGTGTCCCCGATGTGCCAGTACTCCGTCGAGGACCGCGACGGCCTCGCGACCGACTGGCACCGCGTCCACCTCGGATCGCGGGCCACCGGCGGCGCCGGCATCGTGATGACAGAGGCCACCGCCGTCGAGGCCCGCGGACGCATCACGCCCGAGGACCTCGGCATCTGGAGCGACGAGCACCGCGACGCGCTCGAACCCGTCGTCGACTTCGTGAAGTCCCAGGGCGCGACCCCCGGCATCCAGCTCGCGCACGCCGGCCGGAAGGCCTCGAAGTCCCGGCCGTGGGAGGGCAGCGAGCCGGTCTACCCCGACGAGGGCGGCTGGACGGTCGTCGGCCCCTCCGACGAGCCGTGGCCCTACGAGCAGGAGCCGCCCGCGACCGAAGCCCTCGACGACGACGGCATCGACGAGGTAATCGAGTCGTTCCGCGAGGCCGCCCGGCGCTCCCGCGAGGCCGGCTTCGAAATCGCGGAGGTCCACGCGGCCCACGGGTACCTCCTCCACGAGTTCCTCTCGCCGGTGACCAACGACCGCGACGACGAGTACGGCGGCAGTTTCGAGAACCGTACTCGCGTCGTCCGCGAGGTCACGGAAGCCGTCCGCGAGGCGATGGGCGAGGACAGGGCCGTCTTCGTGCGCATCTCCGCGACCGACTGGCTCGACGACCGCGACTCCTGGGACGTCAAGCAGTCCGCACGCCTCGCGGACGACCTCTACGAGGCCGGCGCCGACCTCGTCGACGTCTCCTCCGGCGGGATTCACCCCGACCAGGACATCGAGTGGACCGGTCCGAACTACCAGCTCCGGTTCGCCGAACACATCCGGAACGGCCGCGACACCGACATCAAGGTCGGCACTGTCGGCGGCATCACGTCCGCCGAACAGGCCGACGCCGTCATCCGCAACGACCGCGCCGACCTCGCCATCGTCGGCCGCGAGTTCCTCCGCGACCCCTACTTCCCGCTGCACGCCGCGAAGGAACTCGGCCGAGAGGACGCCGTCGACGTCCCCATCCAGTACCACCGCGCGTTCGAGTAACTCGCACGGTCCCGTCAGTTTCAAGCCGCCGTCCCGCGGTGCTGGTGGTATGCCCGAGTTCCGGTCCGTCCCCGAAAGCGACCGCGAGGCCTTCCACACGCTGGTCACGTACGCGTTCCGGCCCGACGCCGGCCCCGTCGAGGAGTTCGACCCCGACGACGTCCCCGCTCCCTGGCAGGTCGGCGACCGCTACGGCCTCTACGACGGCGACGACCTCCTGACCACGTGCAAGCACATCGACTTCCGCACGCGTCTCCGCGGGGACGTCCACGACCTCCACGGCCTCTCCGTGGTCGCGAGCCCGCCCGAGCGCCGCCGCCGCGGCCACGTCCGCGACCTGCTCGCCGGGAGCCTCGAACACTCCCGCAGCGAGGACGTCTACCTCTCGGCGCTGTGGCCGTTCAAGCGCTCGTTCTACGCGCAGTACGGCTGGGCGACCTGCACGCGCGCCGTGAAACACGAACTCGACCCCGCGGCGCTGTCGTTCGCGCCCGCCCACGGCCACGGCGAGTTCGTCGAACTGACTGCCGACGACTGGGAGCGCGCGGACGCCGTCCACGACGCCCACGGCGAGCGCTACGAGCTCACGATGGACCGCACCGAGGAGTGGTGGCGCAAGCGCGTGTTCGCGGGCTGGGACGACGACCCGTACGCGTACGGCTTCGAGCGCGACGGCGAGCTCGCCGCGTGGGTCACGTACACCTTCGAGGACGGCGACGAGACCGCGCTCCGCGTGCGCGACTGGGCGTGCGTCGACCACGACGCCCGGCTCGCGCTCCTGCGGTTCCTCGCCGACCACGACTCCCAGGTCGACGCCCTCCACCTCTGGACGCACCCGGACGAGGACCTGCTCGACCTGCTGCCCGACACCGACGACGTGGACGCCGAACTCCACCTCTGCCCGATGGTGCGACTCGTCGACGTCCCGGATGCGCTCGAAGCGCTCTCCTACCCCGCGGACGCCGCCATCGACCTCGTGCTCGACGTCGACGACCCGCTCGCGGACTGGAACGACGGCGCGTTCCGATTCGCCGTCGCGGACGGCGAGGCGACGGTCGAGGCCGTGGACTCCGGGAGTGCGGACGTCAGGCTCGGCGTCGGCACGCTCTCACAGCTCGCCGCCGGCTACCGGAGCGCTCGCGACCTCGCGGCGGTCGGCGACCTGACCGGCGACGAATCCGCAGTCGCGAACCTCGCGGACGCGCTCCCGGAACGGCCGACGTTCCTCCGCGAAGGGTTCTGAGCGCACTCGGGACGCGAACCCGCGCTTAATCGGGCCTAATTGGGCTGAAATCGAGAGAACCAGGCGTCAGCGACTGCACCCTCCTTATCCGTGGGGCTCTCGGGTACGAGTGCAATGATAGAACTCGCAAACGTGCTGTCGACGGCCGGTATCGACTTCGCGAACAACGTCGCGCAGGCCGGTCCGCCGACGGACCTGCCCGAACCCGTGCCGGACTTCGTGGGCGAAATCCTGGGCTCCGTGCGGTCGTTCGTCGACGGCGGCGTCGAGAAGCTCGGCGCGGTCGTCAGCGACGTGACGCCCGGCGGGAGCTAAACCGGCTCGAACCGGTAGCCGTCCCACTCGTGGCTCGCGGGCTCGCGGATGCCCGCCTCGGGGTCCCGGAGCTCCTCCTCGTAGACGGGTTCGACCTCGGAGCCGATTTCGACGCCGTCGGCGGTCGCGAGCTGGCCGAGCGCGCGCACGGACTCGCCCTCGACTTCGAACTCGACGATGGCGAGGTGGTTCGGCTCCCGGACGCCCGGCGGCGTCGCCTGCGAGGTCGTCCAGGTGACGACCGCTCCGGTGCGGTCGGTGAGGTCGACGGTCTCGGTCTGTTCCTCCCCGCACTCCGGACAGCGCGTGTGTCCGGGGTACGTGACGTGGCCGTTCGGGCAGCGGTGTGCGTCGAAGCTCATGGCTGTTCGAGGATGGTGGTGGTCACGCAGTTGCCGAACCCGCCGACGTTGCAGGCGAGGCCGACGCTCCCATCGACCTGCCGGTCGCCGGCGTCACCGAGCAACTGCACGTACAGTTCGTACGCCTGTGCGACGCCGCTCGCGCCGAGCGGGTGGCCCTTCGACTTGAGTCCCCCAGACGTGTTGACGGGGAGGTCGCCGTCGCGGTCGGTGACGCCGTCCTCGACGGCCTTCCAGCCCTCGCCCTTCTCGAAGAAGCCGAGGTCCTCGCTCTGGAGGAACTCCAGGATGGTGAACATGTCGTGGAGCTCCGCGAAGTCGACGTCCTCGGGGCCGCGGTCGGCCATCTCGTAGGCGATGTCGGAGGATTCGACGACGCCGTTCATCGTCGTCGGGTCCTCGCGCTCGTGGACGACGTGAGTGTCCGTCGCGCCGCCGATGCCGGAGACGACGACGTAGTCGTCGGTGTACTGCTCGGCGACGGACTCCGGGCAGAAGAGGAGGGCAGCGCTGCCGTCCGTGATCGGGCAGAAGTCGTACAGCCGCAGCGGGTCCGCGACGATCGGCGAGTCGAGAACCGTCTCCAGGTCGACCTCCTTGCGGAACTGCGCGTGGGGGTTGTCGACGCCGTTGCGGTGGTTCTTCACGGCGACCTTCCCGAGGCTCTCCCGGGGCGCGTCGTACTGGTCGAGGTACTTGCGCGCCGTGAGGCCGGCGAAACTCGGGAGCGTGACGCCGTGCTTGTACTCGACGGGGTGGGTGAGGCTGGCGATGACGTCGGTGGCTTCGCCCGTTGTCTTGTGGGTCATCTTCTCGCCGCCGACGAGCAGCGTCATCTCGCTCGCGCCCGAGGCGATAGACTGCCACGCGGCGTAGATGCCCGCGCCGCCCGAGGCGCTCGTCTGGTCGACGCGCTGGGTGTACGCGCCGAGCGCGCCGAGGTCGTGGGCGAGCGCGTTCGGGACGCCGGTCTGCCCCTCGAACTCGCCGCTGGCCATGTTCGAGACGTAGAGGTGGTCGAGGTCGCCGCCGTCGACGCCCGCGTCCCGCAGCGCGGCGTCGCCGGCCTCCGCCAGCAACTCCCGCACCCAGGCGTCGCGGTCGCCGAACTCCGTCATCGACGCACCGATAATCGCTACGCGGTCCATACCCCGTCCAACTCGGAGCGGGGTCTTTACGCTTTCAGGTTCGCCGCGCCGCCGCGAGCGCCAGCGTCACGTCGCTGCCGCCGCCGTCGTTCTCGGTGTACGAGACGGCGCCGTCGTAGGCGGTGACGATCCAGCGCACCAGCCAGAGGCCGAGACCGCTCCCGTGGTCCAGCGGCGTCACGTCGACCTCGCCCGTGAGCAGGCGGCGCTCGTCGTCCGGGAGCCCCGGGCCGTCGTCGCTCACCGTCAGCGCGACCGTCTCGCCCGTGCGCTCGGCGGTTATCCTGACTTCCGGCGTCTGCGCGTCCGCGTACCGAATCGCGTTGTCGACGAGCGCCGCGACGGCGCGGTCGAGGTGCCCTCCCGAGAGCACCTGCGGGACGTCCCCGACGTCGACGCGCACGTCCGCGTACTCGGCGAGCTGGAGGTCGCCGAGCGCGCCGTCTACGACGTCGCCGAGGTCTGTGGGTTCGAGGGCGGGGTCGGCGTCTAGCACGCGCTCGACGTCCCTGGCCTCCTCGCTCGTGCGGTAGAGCGCGAGCGCCCGCTCCCGGACCGCCGCGGCGTCGTCGGCGAGCGCGGGGTCGTCGACGCCGTCCGCGAGCCGCTCGGCGTGTTCGAGCAGCGCGTCCACCTCCTCGGAGAGGTTGTACCGGAGCACGCGGTTGAGCACGGCGAGCTCCCGCTCCTGGCGGATTTCGTCCGTGAGGTCCGTGTACAGCGCGAACCCGCCGTCGCCGCCGTCGTACGGGATGCCGCGGTAGAGCAGCGTCTTCAGGCCGTCTTCGGTGCGGCGGTCCACGATGGCGTAGTTCGGCTTCCCGGCGGCCGTGCGCTGGTCGAAGCGGCTGCTCTCGCTGCCGTACTCGCTCGGGACGATGAGGTCGTTCAGCGACTCGCCCAGGACTTCCTGGCGGTCCGCGCCGAACAGCTCGCAGAACGAGTCGTTGACCGTCGCGACGAACGGCTCCTCGTCTCGGAGCTCGAACTCCACGATCGCGTCCTGCACGTTCTCGAAGAGGTACCGGAACCGGGCGGCGTCCCCGCCGCGTTCGAGGGCGTCCGAGTCGTGTCCTTCCATCGGGCGTCCGTTCGAATCGACGGCGTTTCATACTTTCCACTTGTCAGGTAAAATTCCCTATTACAGTATGCACGTTTTCTGTACGAGATTGAAAGAGTCCTTCCGTCAGCCAAAATCGATTCTTCCTGTCCGTTCTCTATTCGGGAAGCGGGTTCGTTCAGACCGCGGCGGTATCGCGAGCAATAACTGGCGGGCAACTCTTAAGTGACCGATTTGAGCTGTTCCGGTAGCGATGTAGACACTCCAGCAGACCGACGAGCACACTGTCGAAGTCGACGACGAACACGGCATTCCGGTGTTCACGTACGAGGAGTACGTCTCCGGGGACGACCTCCGGGAGATCGCCCGCGAGTGGGCGGACACCGTCCTCGAACGCGGCGCCGAGCGGTACGTCGTGAACACCCAAGCAATCTCCGCGCACGACGAGGAGGACAAGCGGTGGCTCGCTGAGACGTGGGTCCCGAACCTCGTCGAGAACGGCGTCCGCGCAGCGGCCGGCGTCTACGCCGACTCCGCCATCGCGAAGATGGACAACGAACGCATCGAGGAACAGTTGAACGCCATCGACCCCGACTACGAGTACCGGATTTTCGCGAGCAACGACGAAGCGCTGTCGTGGCTCGCCGACCAGTAGCTACGCCTCGACGACCAGCACGCGCAGGTCGTTGACGTTCGTGCCCGTCGCGCCGGCGCGAATCGACGCGTTCCGACCGGCGAGGAAGCCACCGGAGTCGTTCTCGCGGAGCGCCGCACGGGCAGCGGCCGGGTCGGCGACCGTCTCGCTATCCACGACTGCGCCGGCGTACTCGCTGGCGACGTTCACGCCGTCCGTGTCGACGCACGCGAACGCCGCGCCGTCGGGGAGGCGACCGGCGGCGGCGAGCGCGGTCGAGCCGTCCGCGAGCACGTACGTATCGACGTCCTCGAACGCGCCGTCTCCCGGGCCGGCGTGCTCGCGAGCGCGTCGCGGTCCCGTACGTCCACCATACGGACGCGGAGAGCGCGAGCCGCCAAAACCGCTGGGGAAAGCCGAACCTTCAAGCGCATGCCGGCGAAGGTGTGCGGGTAACGACTGACATGGAACGGGACACCGACGGTCCGGTCGACGGGGAGCGGGTCGCCGCGCTCCGGCAGTCCGTGGACGCCGACGGCGTCGACGAGCTCGCCGAGCGCCTCGACAGCGACGACCCCGACGAGCGGGCGGGCGCGGCGTGGCGGCTCGTGGAGGCCGCGACCACGGAGCCGACGCGCGTCCGCGCGGTCCTCGACGACGTGCTCGACGCGACCGAGGACCCGGACCTCTGGGTGCGGCGGGGCGCGACGTGGGCGCTCGCGGAGCTCGCCGAGCGCCAGCCCGACGCGCTCTCCGTGCAGTTCTCGGAGCTCGTGGACCTGACGCGGGCGGAGGACTCGCTCGTCCAGCAGAACGGCGTCGTCGCGGTGGCGGGCGTCACGAAGTCCTTCCCGGCGCGCGCGACCTCCGGACTGTCCGCCATCGCGCCGCTCACGCAGTCCGGGGACGCGCTCGTCCAGCGGTACGCGAAGCAGGCCGTCCGAGAGGTGACCGCGGCCATCGCGGAGCGCGCGGAGGACGCCGGCTACCCGATGGTGGTGCGCGCCCACCCCGAGTACGCGGGGCTGTTCCCGGACGGCGTCAGCGTGGTCGAGGTGAACGGCGACGACGACCGCACGCGGCCCGTCTACGTCTCCTTCGGGGAGGACGCGCCCGTCAGGACCGACGACGTCGAGAACGACGAACCGGACGCCGGCCCGCCCGAGGAGGTTCCGAAGCCGCCGGGCGTGACGCTCGCGGAGGGCGACCTCGCGCCGGACCTGAAGCTCCGCGAGGGCCTGCTCACGACGGACTACCGCGCGGACGTCGACGAGGACGTCCTCGAACACGGGCTGGCGACGGTGCGGCGGCTACACGCCGAGGAGAGCGCGGTCGCGGCGGCGTTCGCGGACGCCGTCGAGCAGTGGGCGAGCGTGGACGACCACGACCACGTGGTGACCGTGCTCGGGTACGGCGCGCGCTGGCTGGCGACCCGCTACGACGACGGCGACACGCTCGACCGCCGCGGCGCGCCGCCGACGCTCGCGGAGGCCGTCTGGGACGTGGACCGCCTCACGCGCGCGGTGAGTTACACTCACTCCCGGGGTGTCGTGCACGGCGGCATCTATCCGGACGCGGTGCGGTTCGTGGAGACCGGCCCGCGGACGTGGGCCGCGCCCGTGCTCGGCGACTGGGGGTTCGCGCACGCCGCGAGCGCGCGCCAGACGCCCCCGATTCCCGAGGGGTTCGCGGCGCCCGAGCACCGCGACCCCGAGACGTACGGCCGGTTCGACCAGGCGACGGACGTCTACGGATTGGGCGCGCTCGCGTACTTCCTGCTCACGGGCGAGCCACCCGGCGACGGCGACTCCCGGGTTCCGGCGTCCGAGCAGAACCCCGCGCTCCCGGAAGCCGCGGACGCGCTGTTCCGGCGCGCGATGGCCCCGGAGAAGCGCGTGCGGTTCGCGACGGTGCTGGACTTCCAGCGCGCGTTCGACGACTTCGCGGCGGACCTCGACGGGGTGAGCGGATGACCTCGGCGGACGCGCTGTCGGCGGTGGCGTTCGCGGGCTACGGCACCGTCGTCGTCACCGCGCTGGCGTTCACGTACTACGCGGTCCGGAACTTCGCGTTCGACCGCCTGGAGGGGTACGACGACTTCTGGGGGTACCTGACGTACCTCGGGGTGGCGTTCGCGGCGTTCGGCGCGCTCGGCCTCGCACTGGTCGCGGGCGGCGGCACCGTGGTGCGGGCGTTCGCGGACGTCTCACTGCTGGTGGCCATCGCGTTCCTGACGTTCGCGCTGCGGGAGGTGTACTACAACAGCGCGCTCGCGCCCTCCCAGGAGGAACGCGCGCTCTCGCTGGCCCGCGTGCGCCGCATCGAGTTCGGGTTCGTGGCGGTCGTCGCCGTGGAGTGGCTGGTCGTGTTGCTCATCGACCAGCCGGCGGTCGCGGCGACGGTGAAGGGACTGGGCGCGCTCGCGTTCGCGGCGTACGGCGTGGCGTTCAGCGAGCGCCTGGAGTCGCTGGCTCACGGCACGGCGCTGGACACGCTGCGCCGCCACCTCCTGCTCGTGCTGGTGTGCGCGACCGGGGTGGCCGTCGCGGAGGCGCTGGCGCTGGTGGCGCCGGCCGCCGTCGCGGACGGCATCTTCCACGTGTTCCTCGTGCTGCTGGGCGGCCTGCTCGTCCCGCCGACCGTGCGCCTCCAGCAGTCGGTCGCGGGCCTCTCGTAGTTTAGGAGTGCCTAAACATCGACACACCTTTTAGGGCGCCCTAAATAGAGTGGGGCAACCCATGACCCGAGACGTCTGCGTGATCGTCCCGACGATCCGGGAGTACGAGTGCATGCGCTCGTACTTCCAGAACGCCCGCGAGCACGGCTTCGACCTCGACCGGCTGTTCGTCGTCCTCGTCACCGAGGACTTCTGTGACACCGACGGGATGCGCGAGATGCTCGACGAGGAGGGCGTCGCCGGCGCCGTCTTCGACGGCGACGACCGCGAGGCGTGGTTCGCCGAGCAGGGCGTCGAGGAGTACGACCACCTGATTCCCGCCGCCAGTCACGCGCAGACGTCGTTCGGGCTGCTGTACCTGTGGGCGAACGACTTCGAGTACGGCGTGTTCATCGACGACGACACGCTCCCCCACGACGAGTGGGACTTCTTCGGCACGCACCTCGACAACCTCGCCCACGAGGGCGAAGTCGAGGAAGTGTCCTCGGACGAGCGCTGGGTGAACGTCCTCTACCAGTCCGACTCGGACCTCTACCCGCGCGGGTACCCGTACTCCGCGATGGACGAGGAAATCGAGACCGGGACGACAGAGACCGACCACGTGGTCGCCTCGCAGGGGCTCTGGACGAACGTCCCGGACCTCGACGCGGTGCGCATCCTGATGGACGGCGACCTGCAGGGGCAGGCCCAGACGCGCACGGGCTTCGAGGACTTCGACCGGGACTTCGTCGCCGCGGAGGGCGACTACCTCACGGTGTGCTCGATGAACCTCGCGTTCCGGCGCGAGGTCGTGCCCGCGTTCTACCAGTTCCCGATGGACGACAACGCGTGGGAGGTCGGCCGCTTCGACGACATCTGGAGCGGCGTGCTCCTGAAGCGCGCGGCGGACGTGGTGGGCGGCCAGATCTACAACGGCGCGCCGCTGTGCGAGCACAACAAGGCGCCGCGGTCGACGTTCGACGACCTCGCGAACGAGGTCGCGGGCCTCGAACTGAACGAGCACTTCTGGGAGGAAGTGGCCGCCGTCGACCCCGAGGCGGCGTCGTACGCGGCGGTCGCGCGCGCGGTCGGCGAGCGCCTCGTCGACGGCGACTACGAGGAGTACAACAACGGCGCGTTCCTCGCGGAGTGCGGCGAGTATCTGCTCGACTGGGTGGACTGCTGCGGAGAGCTGGCGGCCCATCGGGCGGCCGCACCCGCGGACGACTGACGCGACCGAACCGGTAGGTACAAGTGATTTAGGCCAACCTAATCCAACATATGACTCAGCGACACAGCCAGACGCGCCGGCGGTTCCTCGCGGCCGCTGGCGTCGCTTCGACGACCGCTCTCGCCGGCTGTACGGGCATCCTCGGCGACGGGGGTAGCGGCAGCGGCGACGACGACGAGCCGACGCTCGCGGACTTCCGCGGCTCCGGCGAGCTCGTCTCCGGGCGGCCCGCGCCCGGCGGCACCTCCATCGAAGAACTCCCCGACCTCGAAGGCGAGCTCTCTATCTACCTCGGCGGCGGCGAGGGCGGCCGCTACACCACCCTCGTCGACCTCCTCGCCCGGTACTACCCGGACTTCGAGCCGACCACGGACACCCAGCCGTCCTCCCAGCTCGCGAACTCCATCGTCCAGGAGTACGAGAGCGGCACCACGCAGGCCGACGTCTTCTGGTCGGTCGACGCCGGCTCGCTGGCGTACGTCACGGAGAACGGCGCGACCGTCGACCTCTCCGACGACACCGTCTCCGCGGTCGCCGACGACCGCTTCGCGACCGACCAGTGGGTCGGCCTCGCCGGTCGCTCGCGCGCGATTCCGTACAACACGAACGAGTTCGGCGAGTCCGACCTCCCCACCAGCGTCGACGCGTTCGCGAGCGAGTCTCGGTTCGCGGACAATATGGGCTGGGCGCCCACGTACGGCGCGTTCCACGGGTTCGTCACCGCGATGCGCCAGCTCCGCGGCGACGACGGCACCCGCGAGTGGCTGAACTCGATGCTCGACCAGAACCCCGCGCGCTACGACAGCGAGTACCGCGTCGCGCAGAGCGTCACGAACGGCGAGATCGGCGCCGGCTTCGGTAACCACTACTACGCGATGCTGATGGTCGCCGACAGCCCCGACGCGCCCATCGACCTCGCGTTCACGGAGAACGACGCCGCCGCGCTCGTCAACACCGCGGGCGCGAGCGTCCTCGACGGGGCCGAGAATCCGGACCTCGCGGAGTCGTTCGTCCGCCACCTGCTCTCCGCGGAGGCCCAGGAGTTCCTCGCCACGCGCGGGTTCGCGTTCCCGATGATCGAGGGCGTCGAGCCGGTCGGCCCGCTCCCGACCATCGAAGAGCTCTCCCCGCCGGACCTGGACCTCCAGGCGCTGTCGGACGTCCAGCCCACGCTGGAACTCCTCCGCGACGTCGGCATCCTCTCGTAGATGGCCGCGAGCGAGCGACTCGCCCGCCTCCGCGACGCAGTCGTCGGCGACGAGGAGCCGGGGTTCTCGCTCGCCGTACTCGCGGCCGCAGTCGCGGCGCTCGTCTCCCTGCCGCTCGTCGCGCTGCTCGTCCGCGCCTCCAACTACGGGCTCGGCCACCTCGTGGGGCTGGTCACGCAGACAAGCAGCGTCGACGTGCTCGTCAACAGCCTCGTGCTCGTGTTCTGGGTGACGCTCGGCTGCGTGCTCGTCGGCGTGCCGCTGGCCGTGCTCACCGTCCAGACGGACCTCCCGGGGCGGCGCTTCTGGACGGTCGTCGCGGCGCTCCCGCTGGTCGTCCCGAGCTACATCGGCGCGTTCACGTTCGTCTCCGCGTTCGGCCCGCAGGGCGACCTCGCGGACGCGCTCGCCGTCGTCGGCGTCGAACGCATCCCCGCCATCTACGGACTCCACGGCACCGCGCTCGTCCTCGTTCTGTTCACCTACCCGTACGTCTTCCTCACGACGCGGGCCGCGCTGCTGTCGTTCGACGGCACGCTGGTGGAGGCCGCGCGCACGCTCAACCACTCGCGGTGGGCGGCGTTCAAGCGCGTCACCGTCCCCCAGATTCTGCCCGGCGTCACCGCTGGCGCGCTGCTCGCCGCGCTGTACGCGCTCTCGGACTTCGGGACGCCCTCCATCATGCGCTACCAGGTGTTCACCCAGCAGATCTACGTCGCCCAGCGCAGTCTCGGCGTCCCAGAGGGCTACCCCGCCTTGCTCTCCCTGCAGCTGCTCGCCGTCGTCGCAGTCGTGCTCGCCCTGGAGTCCCGCATCGGCGGCAACACCAGCGCGTCGTACGTCTCCCGGGGCTCCCGCCAGCCCGGCCGCATCACCCTCGGCGCGTGGAAGGTGCCCGCGCTCGCGTTCTGCGCGGCCGTCGCCGTGCTCTCGCTGGGCGTGCCCCTGGGCGTGCTCGCGTGGTGGTTCGCGGACGCCGGCGAGGCCGTCTTCGAGTTCGACCCCGGCGTGGCGTGGAACTCCCTGAAGGTCGCCGTCGCCGCCGCGGTCGCCGCCACACTGATGGCGCTGCCCGTCGCGGGGTACGCCGCGCGCTCGACGTCCCTGTTCTCGACGCTCACCGACCGCCTCACGTACGTCGGGTACGCCGTGCCGGGCGTCGTCATCGGGATCGCGCTGCTGTACCTCTCCACGGAGTTCGCCCAGTCGCTGTACAAGACCGTGCCGCTGCTCGTGTTCGCGTACGTCGTGCGCTTCCTCCCGCAAGCGGTCGGCACCGTGCGGTCGTCGGTCCTCCAGGTCGACCCGAAGCTCACGGAGGCCGCGCGCACGCTCGGCCGGTCGCCGTTCGGCGCGTTCCGGAAGGTGACGCTGCCGCTCATCGCGCCCGGCGTCGCCGCGGGCGCCGCGCTCGTGTTCCTCACGTCGATGAAGGAGCTGCCGGCGACGCTGCTGCTGAGTCCGATAGGCTTTGAAACCCTGGTGTCCTACATCTGGCTCGTCAGAGGAGCCGGCTCGTACGGCGCGGCCGCGATCCCCGCGCTCGTGCTCGTGGGCGTGTCAGCGCTCTCGATGGTCGTCATCCTCGCACAGGAACGATACAATGGCTGACAGCGAACTCACTTCGGACGCCGCGGCCGGGCCCGACGCCGACCCCGACAGCCCGGCCGACGCCGTCCTCGAACTCGACGGCGTGACCAAGCGCTACGGCGCCGAGACTGCGGTGACCGACCTCTCGCTGTCCGTCCGCGACGGCGAACTCCTCACGCTCCTGGGACCGTCGGGCTGCGGGAAGACCACGACGCTGCGGATGCTCGCCGGGCTCGAACGCCCCAGCGAGGGCGTCATCACGCTGGCCGGCGACGAGGTCGCCGGGCCGTCGACGTTCGTGGAAGCGGAGGACCGCGGCGTCGGCATCGTCTTCCAGGACTTCGCGCTGTTTCCCCACCTCTCCGTCCGGGAGAACGTCGCGTTCGGACTCACCGACCGCGACGAGGACGCGACCGACGCTCGCGTCGACGAACTCCTCGAACTCGTGGACATGCCGGGGATGGGCGACCGCGCGCCCGACCAGCTCTCGGGCGGCCAGCAGCAGCGCGTCGCGCTCGCGCGCAGCCTCGCGCCCGAGCCCGATATCCTGCTGCTCGACGAGCCGTTCTCGAATCTGGACGTCCGCCTGCGCGTGGAGATGCGCGAGGAGGTCCGGCGCATCCTCAAGGAGGCCGGCGTCACCGCCGTCTCCGTCACCCACGACCAGGAGGAGGCGCTGTCCATCTCGGACCGCGTCGCGGTGCTGAACGACGGCCGCCTCGAACAGGTCGGCGACCCCGAGGCGGTGTTCGAGCACCCCGAGTCGCGGTTCGTCGCCTCCTTCCTCGGGCAGGCCGGGTTCCTCTCCGCGCGCGTCGGCAGCGACACCGTGGACACGTCCATCGGGAGCTACGACCGCACGCTCCTGAAGGGGCTCTCGGACGGCTACGCTGGCGCGATGGTGGACGTGCTCGTGCGCCCGGACGACCTCCGCGCGGTCCCCGCCAACGAGGCCGGCGCCAACGGCACCATCGTCCGCCGCCAGTACACCGGCCCGTCGTTCATCTACCACGTCGAACTGGACAACGGCGACGTCGTGCGCTGCCTGCACAACCACGCCGAGGACATGGCCGTCGGCGAACCGGTCACCGTCGACCTCGTCTCCGACCACTCGCTGGCGTGGTACCCCAAACAGGGATGACCGGCGGCCGCGCGCCCCGACTGGTCGCTGCCGCTCGCGACAGGCGGCTTCTCGCGCCCGCGCTGCTCGCGGTCGCCGCGGCGGCGCTCGCGTACGCGCTCTCGGTGACGGTGTTCCCGTACCACTCCACGAACCACGACGAGGCCGTCTACCTCCAGCAGGCCGCAATGCTCCTCGACGGCCGACTGTTCCTGCACCCGCCCGTCGAAGGCTCGTTCCGCCCGTGGTTCTTCGTCGACTCCGAGCGCGGCCTCTATCCGAAGTACGCGCCCGTCACGGCCGCGATCTACGCGCTCGGCGAGGTCGCGGGCGCCTACCGGTACGCGCTTCCGGCGGTCGCCGCCGCCAACGTCGCGCTGCTGTACGGCGTCGTCCGCGAGGCCTTCGACCACCGAACGGGCGTGCTCGCGGGGGTCGCGCTGCTGTGCTCGCCGCTGTTCCTCGTGCAGTCCGCGGTCTTCCTCCCGTACGCGCCCACGACGATGCTGAACCTCGCGTTCGCGCTCGCGTACTTCCGCGCGGAGCGCACCGGGAGCGCCCGCTGGGCGGCCGTCGCCGGTGTCGCCGTCGGTCTCGCGTTCTTCTCGCGGCCGTACACCGCGGTCCTGTTCGCGACGCCGTTCATCCTCCACGCCGTCTGGACGCTCCGGGAGCCGCTCGAGGAGCGCCGCCTCGGTTCGGTCTTCCGGCGACGCACCGCGACCGCCGCGCTCGGACTCTGCGGCGTCGGCGTCACGCTCGCGTACAACGCCGTCGTCACGGGCGACCCGCTGCTGTTCCCCTACGAGGCGTTCGCGCCGCTGGACGGCCTCGGGTTCGGCCGGCGGCGGATACTGAACCACGAAATCCGGTACACGCCGGAGCTCGCGCTGCGCGCGAACGCGGCCGTCGTCGAACAGTTCGTGTCCGAGTGGGCGCCGTTCGGCGCGCTCGGCGTCCCCGTGGCGGCGGTCGGCGCGCTCGCGACCCAGCGCCGCGGCTGGACGTGGCAGCAGGCCGTGCTCGCGGGCGTCGCCGTCGCCGTCGTCGCGGGGAACGTCTACTTCTGGGGGAACTTCAACGTCCTCGGGGACGTCGAAGACCCGAACGGCCTGATTACGACGCTCGGCCCGTACTACCACTTCGACCTACTCGTGCCCGCGAGCGCGTTCGCCGCCGCGGGCCTCCTCGCCGCCTTCGACTGGCTCCGGGACGCCGCAGCCAGCCGGCTCACGGCGAGTCGGGCGGTCCCGGTCGTGCTCGCCGTCGCGCTCGTCGCGAGCGCCGTCCTCGGCGGCGCCGCAGCCTCGGCGACCAGCGAGCAGGTGCGGGACAACGCAGCGCTCACCGAGCACTACGAGGCCGCCTACGAGCCGTTCGAGCCCGCGCCCCCCGCGAACGCCGTGGTCTTCCTCCCGGACCCGTACGGCGACTGGCTGAACCACCCGTTCCAGCCGCTGCGCAACGACCCGGGATTCGACGGCCGCACCGTCTACGCGCTCGACGAGCGGCCGCTCGACGTCGCCGCCGAGTACCCGGACCGCGACCACTACCGGTACGTCTACCGCGGGTCGTGGTCGCCGTACGGCGGCGACCCCGTCGACCCCCACCTCCAGCGCGTGCGCGTCGCGTCCGGCGAGTCCGTAGCGGTGAACGCGCAACTGGGCCTCCCGTCGTGGACGCAGACGGTGACGCTCACGCTCTCGGCGGACGGCGAGGAGGCATACGTCACGCTCGCGCCGGGGAACGCGACCCGCGCGGACGTCGACCTCGCAGTCTCCGACGGCCGCGCGCGACTCTCCGCCGGCGGGGAGAACGCGTCGGTCCCCGTCGAAGACGGGGCGAGCGTCGCGCTCGACGCGCACGTCGACGGCGGCTACGGCGCGGGGTTCGCCTACCGCGTCCGGTTCCCCGTCGAGCGAGCGGACGGCGAGTACCGGACGCTGACGCCGTACCGAGAGCTCTGCACGGACCTGCGGACGTGCGGCGGCGGCGCCGCGTACGTGCCCGGCGTGGGGCCGGAGGGCGCCGCCCTGAACGCGTCGGTGAGAACGGAGAGCTAGTACTTCGCCTGCCGCGCGGTGAGTCGGTGCTGGTCGAGGAGGCCCGTCAGTACGATGAGACCGCCAGCGACGACCGTGACGCCGGCGAACAGCAGGCCGAACCAGTAGGCGACGGCGACGAGCGCGAGCGCTTCCGGGGAAGCCACCAGCGAGCGCGCGACGAGCGCGGACCCGATCCACGCGGCGTAGAAGACGGCGATCTTCCACGCCACCGGCAGCCACGTACCGACGTGGCGGTCGACGACCGCGTACGCCCGCTCCGCGCCGCCCCGCTCGCTCCCCGCCGCCCCGATAGTTTCAGAAATCCGAGCCATGATACGGCTACGCAGCCAGCTGTCTTATACTCTCGCCCCAGCGCGTCGAACGTTCACTGCTGAAATCGGTACAGTCAGGGGAGCACGCGACGGAGTCGCTCCTCCGCGCAGACCGTCAGAATCGAGCCCAGTATTTCGGCGCCGCCCTCCAGGGGGTCGAGTTTCGTCTCGCCGAGGCGGTCGTCGTACTCGATGGGGACCTCGACGACGTCGTAGTCCCGGCAGACCGGGCGAATCAGGAGCTCCGCGGAGAGGCCGGTGTTGCGCGTCCAGTCGATGGCCTCGATGACGTCCCGGCGGTACGCTCGCATCCCGGTGGTGGTGTCGTGGAGGCGCTCGCCGACGAGCAGGGACGCGACGGCGGCGAACGCGGCGTTCCCGAAGCGGTTGACGGCGGGCATCTCGTCGGCGCCCCAGTAGAGGCGGTCGCCGCTGACGACGTCGTACCCCTCGTTGACGTACTCGAGGAAGTCCGGGATGCGCTCCATCGGGTACGTGTCGTCGCAGTCGGTCGTGACGACGACGTCCGTGTCGGCCTCGTACAGCGCCGAGCGGACGGCGACCCCGTAGCCGAGCGGCTCCTGCCTGACCACGCGAGCCCCGTGCTCGCGCGCGATTTCCGGCGTGCGGTCGTCGGAGCTGTCGACGCAGACGACGTCCGCGCGGCCGTCCGTGACGTCGTCGATGTCGTCGAGGACTGTGCCGATCGCGGTCTCCTCGTTGTACGTGCCCATGACGACGGTGACGTCGTCGAGCGTGTACGGCGCGTCCGTGTCGGTCATCGCTGTCGGCTACGCCGCCGCCCTATTTTAGGCTTACCAAAAACGCGGACCACCAACAAGTGATAAATAGGTACACTCCGAACGTCCGCCAGACCCGCTGGTGCGCGGAAACAATGACAGGTGAAGCCACGGACGAGGAGGGGGACGGCGAAGCGACGGTGCTCGTCGTCGACGACGAGGAAGGGCTGGCCGACCTCTACGCCATCTGGCTCCGCGACAGGTACGCCGTCGAGACCGCTTACGACGGGGACGCCGCTCTCGACGCCCTCGACGAGACCGTCGACGTCGTGTTGCTCGACCGCCAGATGCCCGGCGTCTCCGGCGACGACGTCCTCGAAGCGATCCGCGACCGCGAACTCGACTGCCGCGTCGCGATGGTGACCGCGGTCGAGCCCGAACTCGACATCGTCGACCTCGGGTTCGACGACTACCTCCGCAAGCCCGTCGACCGCGAGACCCTCCGCGAAACCGTCGACCGGCTGCTGCGGCGCTCGGCGTACGACGAGGCCGTCCAGGCGTACTTCGCCGCCGCGCGCAAGCACGCGCTGCTCTCGGAGTCCAACGACCCGTCGGTCACGGACGCCGAGGAATTCGAAGCGCTCGAAGCCCGGCTCGCGGCCCTCCGCGGCCGCCTCGACGACGTCGTCGAGGACTTCGACGAGGACGACTACGAGGTGCTGTTCCGCCAGTTCTCCGCCGAGGATCCCGATGACGGGTGAGCGCGACCACCGCAGCGAACTCCTCTCGTACGCCACCGAGGTGGCGCGCGCGGACGACGTCGACGACGTCTACGACGCGATGGCCGGCGCCGCCGAGGTCGCCTTCGACTTCTCGTCGGCGGTCGTCGAGACCGAGACGGACGGCGTGCTCTCCGTGCGCTCGTGGAGCGGCCGCCCGCCGAGCGTCGACGGCATCCCCATCGACGAGGGAATTGCCGGCGACACCTACCACACGGGCGAACCCAAGCTCGTCGAGGACGTCGAGGCCGACCCGCGCGTCGAGGACCCCCCGCCGGGAGCGCCGCGGTCGGTCGTCAGCGTCCCCATCGGCGACATCGGCGTCTTCCAGGCGGGGATAGACGAGCCCGGCGGCTTCGACGACGACGACGTCGAACTCGCGGAGCTGCTCGCGTCCCACGCGTTCCAGGCGGTCCAACGGATCCGCTCGGAGCGCGAGGTCCGCGAGAGCGAAGCCCGCTTCCGGGAGCTGTTCGAGCAGAACGACGACGCGCTCGTCCTCTACGACGTCACCGTCGACGGCGACAGCGAAGTGCGGCTCGTCAACGACGCCGCCGAAGACGTCGTCGGCGCCGCCGAAGACGCGCTGCGCGGCGAGTCCCTGAGCGACTGCTTCGAGGCGGACGCCGAGCAGTTCTCGCCGTCGACCGGCGCGAAGACCTTCGAGACCCGGTTCCCGGACGACGACCGCGTCTTCGAGATCACCGTCAAGGAGTTCCTCCGCAACGACGGCCCGGACGCGTTCGCGGTTGTCAGCGACGTCACCGAGCAACGCCACCGCGAGCACACGCTCACCGGGCTCCACGACGCCACGCGGCGCATGCTCGTCGAGGACGACCCGGACGACATCGCCGCAGTCATCGCGGAAGCCGCCAGCGACCGCCTCGGGCTCCCGTACGTCGGCGTGTTCTACGCCGCCGACGACGCCGACGAGCTCCGTCCGGCGTCGATCTCCGACCCCGTCTCCGGCGACGACCCGCCGGTCTTCGAACCCGGGTCGAGTCTCGCCTGGGAGGCCTACGAGTCCGGCGAGACGCGGATGTACACGGACGTCCCCGGCGAGCCGAACGTCCACAACACCGAGACGGCCATCCGCGAGGAGATAATCCACCCGCTCGGCGACCACGGCGTCCTGCTCGTCGCGGCGACCGAGCCCGGGCGCCTCGACCAGACCGACCACGACCTCGTTCGCGTGCTCGCGACGAACGCCGAGGCCGCCCTCGACCGCGCCGAGCGCGTCCGCCAGCTGCGCCGCCGCGAGGCGGACCTGCGCCGCGAGCACAGCCGCCTCGCGGCGCTGTTCGAGAACGTCCCGAGCCCCACGGCGAGCTTCTCCCTGCAGGACGAGGAACCGATCGTGCGGGCCGTCAACCCCGCCTTCGAGGAGGTGTTCGGGTACAGCGAGGACGAACTCGTCGGCGAGAACATCGACGACTACATCACGTCGCCCGGCCAGCAGGACGAGGCCGACGAGTACAACCAGAAGCTCGTCGACGGCCAGAACATCAACGTCGAGGTGCGCCGCGAGACCGCGGACGGCCCGCGGGACTTCCTGCTGGACGTCGTCCCCTTCCGCCTCGACGAGCCGAACATCCACGGCTACGCGATGTACACGGACATCACCGACCGGAAGGAACACGAGCGCGAGCTCGAACGCCAGAACGACCGCCTGGAGGAGTTCGCGAGCATCGTCAGCCACGACCTCCGCAACCCGCTGAACGTCGCGCGCGGCTACCTCGAACTCGCCGAACAGACCGGCGACGACGAGTACTTCGAGCGCATGGACGAGTCCCTGGACCGCATGCACGAGATCATCGAGAGCGTGCTCGCGCTCGCGCGCCACGGCCGCAGCATCGAAGACGTCCGCGAGTTCGCGCTGTCGGAGGCCGCCGAGGACGCGTGGCGGAACGTCGACACTGCGGGCGCGGACCTCGACGTCGCCGGCGACGTCACGCTCGACGCCGACCCCGCGCGCTTCGGTTCGCTGCTGGAGAACCTCTTCCGGAACGCCGTGGAGCACGGCTCCACGGACCTTGCCGAGCCTTCGAGGCGGGATGCTGTCGAACACGGTTCGACAGCCGGCCGGAACGCGCAGCGTTCCGGGGACGCAGTCGAGCACGGAGGCCGCGACGTGACCGTCACGGTCGGCCGCCTCGACGACGGCACGGGGTTCTACGTCGAGGACGACGGCCGCGGCATCCCCGAGGACCGCCGCGAGCACGTCTTCGAGTACGGCGAGACGCGGAACGATGACGGCACCGGGTTCGGGCTCGCGATCGTCAAGAGCATCGCGGAAGCGCACGGCTGGACGGCTGGCGTCACGGAGAGCGCGGACGGCGGCGCGCGCTTCGAGTTCCGGACGTAGTCGTCACGTCACCTGTTCGCCGTCCTCGCCGTACGCGAGGTGGGCGTTCGCGTCGAGGATCTCGCGAATCTCGTCGACGGCGAGCCAGACGTCCTCGAAGCCGACGTAGTACGGGGAGGGCGCGACGCGGACGACGTTCGGCGGGCGGAAGTCGACGACGACGCCGCGGTCGCGGAGCGCGCGGCTGAGTTTTCCGGCGTCGGGGTGCTCGACGGCGACGTAGCCGCCGCGGCGTTCGCCCTCCCGGGGCGTCCCGATCGTACACTCGGGGAGGCGTTCGTCCACGAGGCTGACGAGGTAGCGCGTGAGGGCCAGCGAGTGGGCGCGGAGTTCGCCGACGCCCGCGGCCTCGGTGACGTCGAGCGCGCCGAACAGCGGCGCCGCGGCGAACACGGGCACGGTCCCGATCTGGAACGCGGCGGCGCCCCGGGCGGGCTCGAACTCCGGCGCGAGGTCGAACTGCGTGTCGTCGGCGTTCCCCCACCAGCCCGCCATCGCGGGCGGGAGGTCGAAGTGGTCCTCGCGGACGTAGAGCCCGCCGATCGCGCCCGGGCCGGCGTTGAGGTACTTGTAGCTGCACCACACCGCGAAGTCGACGCCGTCGAAGTGGAGGTCGTGGTCGACGACGCCGACGGAGTGCGCGAGGTCGAACCCCGCGTAGGCGTCGTACTCGTGGGCGATCTCCGTGATCGCTTCGACGTCGAGCAGTTGGCCGCTCCGGTAGAGCACCGAGGGCATGAACACGACGGCGGTGTCGTCGTCGACCGCTTCGGCGACGGCGTCCGCCTCGATGGTTCGTCCGTCGTCGCTCTCGACGACGACGAGGTGCTCGTCGGGGTCGAGGCCCCGCACTCGAAGCCGGGAGCGAATCGCGTAGTGGTCGGTCGGGAAGTCGAGTTCGTTGACGACCACCCGGGTGCCGTCGGCGGCGTCGAGGAACGCGCCGACGAGCGCGTGGATGTTCACCGTCGTGGCGTTCGCGGCGACGCACTCCGCGGGCTTCGCGCCGACGACGTCCGCGAGCCTGTCGCCGAGGCGCTCGCCGTAGTCGAACCACGGCGGGTCCGCCTCCGTCCACCCCTCGACGCCGTACTCCTTCCACTGGTCGACGGCTCGCTCCAGCGCGGCCGCGGCGTCCTGACCGTGGACGCCGAGGCTGTTCCCGTCCATGTAGACGGTGTCCTCGGGCACGGAGAAGCGCTCGCGGAGTCCCGTCAGCGGGGATTCGGCGTCGCGCATCCGGGCGGCGGACCGCGACGCGTCGAACTCGTCCATGTCTCGCCATCCGCGCGGAGGCCCATGTACGTTCTGTCGGCGCGCGGCGGTGGTTCGACGGTGTAGCGCCCACTTCGACGCCGTTCGTGTCGAAAATGTAACCTCGTGATTATCGTAGGTAAGAACCCCACGGAAGGTTTAACTACCGGGTCTAGTGTCGCGGGGGGCATGGCTAGCGTCAGAGGTCGATTCGGTACAGAGAGCGCAGATACTGCGAGGAGGGCCGGGAGACGGCCGGCGGCGGTGGACACGGTACTCTCGACGACCGGCGAGCGTGGATCGCCATGAAGATTCGGACGAAGCTCATCGCGCTCTGCCTGGCGATCTCGCTGATCCCCGTGTCGGTCGTCGGGGTCGCCGGCCTCCAGAACATGGAGTCAGTCGGCTCGTACGCCCAGGACGAGAGCACGGCGCAGCTCGAAGACCAGATCACGGGGGAGCTCAACGGGACGATCCAATCCCGGCAGAGCGAGTTCCAGAACATCCTGAGCGTGCGGAAAGTCGACGCCCGGTCGCTGTCGGAGTCGACGCCCGTCCAGAACTACGAGGCCGCCAACGCCGGGGAGATGGAGCTCATCAGGGAGCAGAGCCAGCGGCAGGTCGGCCACGTCGCCCTCCAGATGCACGCCACCGTCGAGACCACCAAACAGCAAATTCTCGACCAGGAGCACGGCGGGCAGGCGTGGAGCGACCTCAGCGCGACCGAACAGCGGGCCGTCAAGGACCAGGTCGAACAGCGGCTGTTCGGCACGGACGGTGACTTCACGCAGCCCAGCGGGACGCTGTCGGAGTCGCTGCAGCCGGGGTACATCGGCGACACCGGCTACGCGTACGTGACCGACCTCGACTCGCGCATCGTCGCCCACCACAGCCTCGAAGACGGCTACAGCCTCCGCGAGGACGCTGGCCTGACGGTGTTCGACGACATCGAGTCGACCGTCGAGTCCGACGACGCCGTCCGGCACGGCGAGGAGTGGGGCATCGCGGAGTACGGCTGGGAGGACACGACACAGGAGGGCAACCCCGTCGAGCAGAAGTTCATCGCGTACACGTACCACGAGGACTTCGACTGGGTGCTCGCGCCGAACGTCTACTACTACGAGCTCCAGACCAGCGCCGTCGAGGACGCCCGCGACGGCATCCGGGACTCGTTCAAGAGCTACATGGAGAGCCGCACCGTCACCGTGGGCGACGAGGAGCGACCCGCGTACGACGAGGTCGTGCTGACCGACGACACCGGCGGCGGCGTCGTGCGCGCCCACCGGACCGCCGACGGGACGGTCGCCACGGAGACGGTCGGGGACACGTCCTACGCGGACACCGACTGGTACGCGGACACCGAGTCCCTCGGGAACGGCGAAATCCACGTCAGCGACGTGCAGACCGTCGACGGCGAGCAGGTGGTGTACGTCGCCACGCCGGTGTTCTACGACGGCGAGTTCGCGGGCGTGGTGTCGCTGCGCTTCGACTACGGCATCATCTCGGACATCGCGACCGGCATCACGGTCGGCGACTCCGGCCACCTGAGCATCGTCGACGGGGACGGCACCGTCCTCAGCCATCCCGACGAGTCGGTCGTCGAGTCCGGCGCGTCCATCACGAGCGAGTCGTACGGCGGCACGCTCGCCGGCGACGCCGCGGACACGATTCTCGCCGGAGAGTCCGGCATGCGGACGTTCGAGCGCACGACCGGGGACGGGACCGAGCGCTACTACGCCGCGTACGCACCCCTGCAGTTCGGGGACAAGCAGTTCGCGCTCGTCGGGACCGTCCCGGAGACCGACGTGACGGGGCCGGCGGACGCCCTCGCACAGGCGCTGAACGACCGCACCACGGACGCACGCAACCTCCTGCTGTTGCTCTTCGGCGTGGTCATCGTCGGCGTCGTGGCGCTCGGGTACTACGCCTCGCGGTACTTCTCGCGGCCCATCGAAGCGGTTCGCGACGAGGCCACGTCGCTGTCGCAGGGGCAGTTCGACGGCGGCACGGACATCGACGCGCCGGACGACGAGATCGGCGAACTCGTCGACGCGTTCGACGACATGCGGCGGAACCTCCGCCAACAGGTCGCCGAGCTGCGGGACGTCAGTACGGGCCTCGAACGGGGCGACCTCGACCAGGACGTCGACACCGACCTCCCCGGCGAGTTCGGCGCCATCATGACCGAGCTCGACGGCGGCATCAGCCGCCTGCAGGTCGGCTTCGACGAGATTCGCGGGACCAGCCGACGGATTCGCGAGGGCGACCTCGACAGCGACGTCGACACCGACCTCCCCGGCGAGTACGGCGCGGTGCTCGCGGACCTCGACGCGGGCGTCCAGCAGCTCTCCGGGAGCTTCGACCAGCTCGGCGAGGTCAGCCGCCAGCTCCGCGACGGCGACCTCGACCAGGACATCGACACCGACTTGCCCGGCCAGTACGGCGACGTGATGACCGACCTCGAGGCCGGCGTCGAGGAGCTCGAAGCCAGCCTCGCCGAGGTCCGCGAGGTCGCCGGGAAGTTCGCGGAGCTGAGCGACGAGACCGCCGCGAGCGCCGAGGAGATCAAGACGGCGAGCCAGGAGACCGCCCAGGCCGTCGAGCAGATCGCCAGCGGCGCCGACCAGCAGACCGAACAGCTGCAGTCGGTCTCCCACGAGATGAACGACCTCTCGGCGACCATCGAGGAGGTCGCCTCCTCCTCGGAGGACGTCGTCGCGACGGCCAACGAGGCCGTCGAGCTTGCGGACCGCGGCCGCGACCACGCCGCGGACGCCACCGACGAGATTTCCGCCATCGAGTCCGAGGCCGACGAGGCCGTCGAGCAGGTCGAGCGCCTCGACTCACGCATCGAGGAGATCAACGAGATCGTCGGGCTCATCACGGACATCGCCGAGCAGACGAACCTGCTCGCGTTGAACGCGTCCATCGAGGCGGCGCGCGCCGGCGAAGCCGGTGAGGGCTTCGCGGTCGTCGCGGACGAGATCAAGACGCTGGCCGCGGAGGCCGGCGACGCCACCGACGAGGTGGAGGCGCTCATCGAGGACGTCCAGTCCAGCACCGACGAGACCGTCGAAGACATGCAGTCGATGCAACACCGCGTCGAGACCGGCTCGGATACCATCGCCGAGGCCATCGAGATGTTCGACGACATCGCCGAGGCGGTCACCGACGCCGGTCGCGGCGTCGAGGAGATCTCGGACGCGACCGAGGACCAGGCGGTCTCCACGGAGGAGGTCGTCGCGATGGTCGACGAGGTCTCCAGCGTGAGCGAGGAGTCCGCCGCCGAGGCGAGCAACGTCTCCGCGGCGACCGAGGAACAGACCGCCGCCATCGACGAGGTGACGACGAACATCCAGGACGTCTCCCAGTCCGCGAAGGCCCTGCAGTCGCTCGTCGCGCAGTTCGACGTCGCCGACGACGCCGGGACGGCGGGCCAGAGCTACGAGCCGTCCGAGCAGGAGTTCGATTTCGACGCGGGCGACCGCGGGGCGGCGACCGACGGCGGGAACGCGGGCCCCGACCCGGCCGACGACTGACCGCGCCGTCTCCTGTTTTTCCGCGAGCGCGGCGAGCCGCGCGGAGAACCGAGCCGGTTCGACGCACATTTCACGGTCGGGCGGCGACCCTATCGTGAATGAGTCGCTACCGGACGGCCGGCCGCTTCCTGCTGCTGTGCGCGGTCTGGGGGACGGCGTTCATGGCGACGGACGTCGGCCTCGCGGACCTCCCCGCGGTGCCGTTCGCCGCGGTGCGCTTCGACGTCGCCGCCGCGCTGCTGTTCGCCGCCGTCCTCGCCTCGGGAACCGAGTTCCGACCGCACACCCGCGACGACTACGTCTACGTGCTCGTCGGCGGCGCGCTCATCATCGGCGCCCACCACGCGCTCCTCTTCGCCGGCCAGCGCTACGTCACGGGCGGCGTCGCGGCCGTTCTCCTGGGGCTCGTCCCCGTCGTGACGCCCGCGCTCACGCGTCTGGTCTCCACCGACGAGGAGTTCACCGCCGCGACCGCGCTCGGGGTCGCGCTCGGGTTCGCGGGCGTCGTCGTCATCGCCGATCCCGACCCCACGAACCTCGCGGACAGCGTGCTCGGGGTCTCGCTCGTGCTCGCGTCCGCGCTCGCGTTCGCCGTCGCCGCGGTCGTCACCCACAGCCGCTCGCCCTCGA
This sequence comes from Halobacterium sp. R2-5, assembly GCF_011734195.1. Classification (NCBI taxonomy): domain Archaea; kingdom Methanobacteriati; phylum Methanobacteriota; class Halobacteria; order Halobacteriales; family Halobacteriaceae; genus Halobacterium; species Halobacterium sp. R2-5. Next base: position 1,258,684 of record NZ_JAANTH010000001.1, on the reverse strand, counting down.
TGCCGTTCCTCTCCACGCAGGCGTGGATGATGGCCGTCGGCGCCGTCGTCCTCCACGCCGCCGTGCTCGCGCTGCCCGGCCAGTCGTTCGCGGACGCGACGTGGACGCCGTCAGCGCTCGGCGCCGTCGCGTACCTCTCCGCCATCGCCGGCGTCGGCGGCTTCCTGCTGTACTTCACGCTGCTGGACGACCTCGGCCCCATCGAGATGAGCTTCATCGAGTACGTGATTCCCGTGTTCGCGGCGCTGGCGGGCTGGCTCGTCCTCGGCCAGGAAGTGACGCCCGCGACCGTCACCGGGTTCGCGTTCATCCTCGCGGGGTTCGTCGCCGCGAAGTGGCGGGCGCTGCGCGCGGAACTCCGGCGCGCCGCCGACCGCGACGTCGACGCCGCCGACTAGCTCAGAGCCGGTGGGTGTACCGCCGGAGGAGGTCGCCGTGCTCGTCGTAGAAGTGGACGGTGAACTGCTTGGTGTCCATCGTCGCCTCGATCTCGTCCTTCCGGACGGTGAAGTCGTACGGCGGGTCCTCGACGGCTCGCAGCTCCGTGCCGCTCCCGGTGGTGACGACGACGCGGTCGACGCCTTCGGCGTTCGTCACCTCGCAGGCCACCGCGTCGCCGCCTGCCGTCTCCGAGCACGCCAGCTCCGGCTGGGCGTCCGGCGCACCGTCGGCGGTCATCGCCGACCCGAAGTCCACGGTCATCGCGCCCGCGGGGAACGTCCCGGCGACGAGCACGACCGCGAGGAACACCGCGAGCATCGCCGTCGGGAGCCGCTTCCCGACGCGCTGGCGCAGCCCCGACGACCGCCGCCACCGGAGCGCCAGCGGAATCACGACGACGTGGTGGATCGGCCCGTAGAACAGCACCACGAACCCGTACGCCATCGTGTAGTCGAGAAACCCCCAGTCCACGTACGACTCGAGGACGTTCGACCCCGCCCAGAGGAAGAAGCCCAGGAAGAGGAGCGCGCCGCTCTTCAACACCCGCCAGCTCACCGAGTTCGCGTAGTAGACGGTCTTCGCGGCCCGCCAGCCGCTGCCGACCGCGCTCGCGATGGCGCCCGAGAACGGCGACGCCCGCTCGGACCTGTTAGACACGGCGCATCACCTTGCGTGGAGATTCGCGAGCGGACCGGGTGGGGGTTGTCCCGAATATATTTGCGGGAGTCAGGGCCCGATCTGCCAGACGTTCGAGAGCAGGAACCAGTTCAGCGCGTACAGCACGACGAAGACGGCGAGGAACACGAGCGTGAGCGCGAACGTCCCGCGCATGCTCTGCTCGTGGACCTCGCCGTCGCCGCCGTCCGCGGTGAGCGCGGGGTCGTCGACGAGGGGGCCGCCGTCGAAGCTGTCGCCGGCGACCAGCGTGCCGACCGCGATCACGACGAACAGCGCGCCGCCGACGACGGAGAGGATGGCGGCGACGCCGAACACCGCGAAGAACGGCGCCGACGGCGAGAAGTCGAACGCGGTCCCGGGGATGTCCATCACGGAGGGGTGGCGCCGCGGCACGCCGAAGAGGAGGCCGAGGTACATCATCATGAGGCAGACGACGGCCATCGCGCCGGCGTAGAAGAACGGCTGGATCGACGCGAGGATGCCGCCGATCCAGTCGCGACCGAACACGAGTCTGAGGACGTAGTACGCGAGCCCCATGAACGCGAGCGTGGTGCCGGTGACGACGGTGGCGTGGAAGTGCCCGGGGACGGCGAGGTTGTTGTGCCAGCTCATGTTGAGCTGCATCTGGCCCATCATCACGCCGGTGATGCCGCCGAGGAAGCCGAACAGGATGATGGACAGAATCGTCGAGGAGAACCCGGGGTCCTTCCAGGGGGCGGACCACAGCCAGCCGAAGAGGCCGCCGCCCGCGCCCTTCCGCCGGCGACCGGCTTCGAGGCCCGCCGGGATGGCGAACGCGTGAATCATCGACGCGACGACCGCGCCGTACGCGGCGTAGGAGGTGTTCCACATGCGCCACGACGACGACAGCGCGGGGTCGGACATCAGGTGGTGGGCGGCGCCGAGGTTGATGAAGAAGAGGTAGAGCACGAACGCGATGCGGGAGATCTTCTCGGAGGCGACCTCGGCGCCCCCGACGACGTGGGTCATGAAGTACCAGACCGTGATCATCGCGAGGAGGTTGATCTGCTGGCTGCCGTGACCGATGGTCCAGAACATCTGGCGGTACCACGCCGCGTCGAGGTGTTCGAGGAAGCCGACGCGCCAGAGGAACGCGGGGACGAGCGCGGTGATGCCGCCGACGAGCGCCTCCAGCGCGATGACGGCGGTGATGAACGCACCGAACGTGATGAGCGGCAGCGTCTTGCTCGGGTGCTCGCGTTTCTCGTGCCAGAGCGTCACGAAGAACGGGACGGCGGCGACGAGCGCACCCAGCAGGAAGAGGACGGCGCCCGCGAAGTACGGCGCGGGCGACGGCAGCGGGACGTACGACGTGTAGAACGGCGCCTGGTTCGGGAGTTCGTACGTCGCGATGCTGTAGACGGCGAGGCCGCCGCCGAGCACCATGATGCCGTAGCCCGCCCAGCCGAGTTTCGGGACGGAGAGCCGGCGGCCGAGCACGAACGGCCCGCCGACGTAGAGGATGGCGATCTCCATGAACACCATCCAGAACAGGATCATGAACCACGCGTGCAGGCTCGTGAACCGGTAGTACTGCCCGGGGTCGAGGAAGCCGATCGCCTCCCAGCGGGTCATCGCGACCGTGAGCGCGAACGCGCCGCCGACCGCCAGCGAGACGATGGCGGTGACGCCGAACAGTTTCACGAGGTCCTCGGCGGACTTGTGAATCGTGAGCCCCGTGACGCCACACTCCCGGAAGCCGTCGCTGTCGTACTCGAACGTGCTCAATCCGAACATCTCAGACCACCTCCACGACGCCCTTCATCCCCATGCCGAGGTGGGGCTCGCAGTAGTACGTGTAGACGCCCCGTTCCTCGAACGTGACCGAGTCGCTGTACCCCTCGTTCTCGAAGGACTCGACGCCCTGCCAGCCCGCGCCGTCGGGCTGGGACTCCACGAGGACGTTGTGGTTGTCCGAGACCCACTCGAAGTTCACCGTCGTCCCCGAGGACACCTGGACGGCGGTCGGGCCGAACGCGTACGGCCCGCCGTTCCCCTCCGCGCCGACGTCGACGGTGACCTCGCTCTGGTCGGTGGCGTCCGTCGGCGAGCCCTCGAAAGTCTCGGTCGCGCCGCCGCGCGCGTCGCTCGTGAACCAGCCGTCGTAGGCGGCGCCGGATTCCTCGCCCGAGTTGCTGCTGCCGGTCTCGACCGGCTCGTGGTCGCGCACGACGAACGTGCCGTGCATCGAGCGGTGGCCGACGCCACAGAACTCGTTACAGACGACGTGGTAGGTGCCGGTCTCGTCGAAGGACATCTCCAGCACCCACTCGTAGCCGGGGAGAATCTGGAGGGAAATCTGCTTGCTGAGGTTGCCCTCCGGGCGCACGCCGAACCCGTGCTGGACGTCGTAGGAGCCGAGGTGGAACTTGTACGTCTCGCCCGGGCGCAGCACGACCGGGAGGCCGTCCCAGCCCCACTGGAGCGCGCCGACGTAGACGTCGTTTCCGTCCGGCACGAGCAGTTCCTCGCCGTCCACGTCGAGCGCGCCCGCCGAGTCCTTGAACGACTGGACCTTCTGGCGGTAGCGCTCCGTGGTCACCTCGTAGGTCTCGCCGGTCTGGTTCTGCTCGCCGAACTGCGTCCAGCCGACCATCCAGCCGAACAGCGACACCGCCCACGCGCCCGAGATGCCCAGCCAGATGGACTCCCGGCGGTTGACCGACTGATTCCACCAGTCGCCCTCCGGGGAGTCGAGCGGGGAGTGATCGTCGTCGCCCATCGTGTCACCCCGCGGGAACGGTGAAGATGTCGATTACACCCCACAGGACGTACGAGACCATGAAGTACAGGATGGCCGCGCCCGCCAGCAGCCACTCGCTGTCGAGGAGCTGTTGGGGCCACGGCGGGCTGTCCCCGTCGGTCGTGTCACTGGACATAGTCGAGCGTCGTCGCGCACCCCCGGAGGAAGTTGCCCCGAACGCGTTCGTCAGGGTTACCAGTAGCTGACAACGGGTCGCTCTATTCGGAGTCGAGAACGAAACTGTCGGCCGGTACAGGCCGCTACCCGATTTCCGGGAGCCGCCGTTCTATCGTCTTGGGGCGCCCTGGATGGCGCCGTCGTCGTGCCACAGTTCGACGCCGAACCACGCCAGCGCGGTGGCGGCGATGGTCGCGAGCAGCACCCAGGCGGGGAGGCCGAGCAGCGCCTGGACGACGCCACTGGCGGTGTTCGAGACGCTCTCGGGTACGAGTCCGGCGTCCGAGGCGTTCGCGTCTCTCGCGGCGCTGTCCTCGTCGTCCTGGGCGGTTCGCGAGGTCAGACCGAGTGAGGCGGCGCTCTCACCGCCGGCGCTCTCGTCACCCGTGTTCAGTCGCTCGGCCTCGTACGCCGCGTACCCGCCCTCGCTGTGGCCCACACGGGTCAGGTTCCACACGACCTCCCCCTGTTCGTTTATCTCGACGACTCGCCCGCCCCTGGTGTCGGTGATGAGCGTGTGGCCGTTCGGCAGTCGGTCCGCGTCGCGCGGCCACGTGAGCCGCTCGTCCTGCCACACCCAGGACTGCTCCCAGCCGCCGGCTTCGGTCCGCGCGTACTCGATGGTGCGGTTGTTGTTCGAGTCCGCGATCAACACGGCGGGCCCGCCCGCGGACTCGTCGAAGTAGTCCGGGTTGTGCTGGCCGTCGAGCACGCTGAAGCGGTCGTCCGCGCCGATCGTCCAGTTTTCCTGGAGGCCGGTCTCTGGGTCGAGGAAGATCACCTGGTCGTGGTTGCGGGGACTCACCATGATGCGCCCGTCTTCGAGCTGCTCGACGTCGTTGATGTGCGCCCAGTCGTCGGGGTACTGCCCGCCCGAATCGAGCGAGAAGTGGTTCTGCATGTTCCACTCCCACGTGACGATGCCGGTGGTGGTGTTCACGACGAACACCTCGTCGGCGTGCATGTCCCCGACGACGTACCGCGAGTCGCCGACCCGGTCGGCGTCGTGCCACTGCCGGTAGTCCGTCGGGTCCACGCGCGAGTACAGCACCTCGGTCTCGCCGGTCGTGAGGTTCGCGCGCTCGATGATCTGGCGGTAGCAGGACTCGTCGTCGCCGACGGGGTCACACAGCGACTCGTTGTGGACTTCGTCGGTGGCGACGTACACGACCGAGTTCGACTCGTTGGGGACCGGGTCGACGTCCCAGTAGGCGTCGTGGGTGTCGTCGTGGTACAGCAGTGTGCCGTTCAGGGAGTACTGCCAGATGTCGCCGCCGGTGACGTGTGCGGTGACGACGGTGGTCCGCTCGCCGGGGTTGCTCGTGTTGTACCCGTCGGCGACGGTGAGACTCCAGTCGGATTGGGTCTGTTCGTCCGTGTTCTCGGCGGTTGTGGGAACCGCGGAGGCGACGAGGAGGGCCGACGACACGAGGATGGCCGAGGCGAACACGACCCTGAACGCCGTCGTGGTGCGCATACACGTCAGTTCAGGATACTTTACAAAAGGCGTATTTACGAGTTCTATACCAGGTGTTTCGAAGTCGCGATAGCAACTGCTGTTACGTCTCCGCCTCCAGCCAGTCGAGTTGCGCGCGCAGTTCCTTGCGGCGCTGGCGCTCGATGAGCGTCGCGTCCAGCACGTCGCCGACGACGGGGACGTCCAGCGAGAACGCCGTCTGCGCAATTACTTCGGACTCCTCGCCGTCCGCGCGCGCCTCGACGGCGTAGCTCGTCCACATCTGCCCGAAGATCCCCTCGCGCTGCTCGTACGCGAGCGCCGCGCCCTCCCGGTCGACGACTTCCAGTTCCAGTACGATGTCCGCGATACCCACGCTGTTCGCGACGCGAATCGTCTCCCCGTCGACGTCGACCTCGTCGAAGCCCGCCGAGCGCACGAACGCTTCGAGGTCCGTCGTGGCGTCCTCGACGGCCGCGGGCGGCGCCGCGATTCGCCGCGTCTCCGTGACGTCGTTCATGCGAGCGCGTTCGCTCGCCGCGGAAAAGCGGGTTTCCCTCGGTCCCAGCCTCCGGGAACGTCTACCCGTCCCGGGCGCGTCCGCGCGCTCGCCACGCTCCGAGCAAACGCTCGGTAGAGACCGTAGCGCGTGAGGTGATGAAACGACGGAATCCGGCGCCGGTGCGACACGATAGGTCCGAACACGCGCCCTAAATTGATATAGCTGCATTTGATTTATTCGTTCACATCGCGGCCGAGGTGTCTTGGTAGTCAGTGACGAACAGTACGCTCAACGAGGTATTCGTCGGCCCGCGAAGGCGCTCAGGGTGTGCCCCACCGGCAGACGGCCAGTGCGGCCGCCCCACCCGTCTTCACTGACTGTCTTACTGACGACGACGGGACCCACACGAGCACCGAACTCGTCTCCCGCGCCGTCGCGAACCTGACCTTCGTCGACGTAGCCAACGCCGGGCTGGCGGTCACGGCCGGGATAATCGGGGAGTCCACGCCCATCTCCGGGACGGTCGACGTTCCCGCGGACGACCACCGCGACATCCTGTCCCGAATCGACGAGCCCGAGGGGAGTTCGTTCGACGTGTTCGTCGAGAAAGCCCCCGTCGAGCCTCGCGTCGTTTCCGCTCGCCGTGTACAGGTCCAACACGAAGTCGAACGTCCTCGTGACGGTCCACGACGACGAACTCGACGCCCCTATCGAAGAGTGCCGGGCGCGTCGACTTCGGACGAGCGCCGAGACGACGGATCGAGCATCAGCGGGTGACCGATTCGGCCACGAATATCACAACCGAGACGCGTCTCCTCTCGGGGCTGCCGGCGAGCGGAACAGCCCCGTGTCTCGTCGTGAGCGCGAGGCGCCGCCGAGTAGCCACCGTGCAGTCGCCTCCCGCTATCATCTGTGGGTGGGACCGACTGATTCCGGCTTCCTCGGTTCTTCACCCGTGAGTAGAGGTAGCCTCCTACACGCTCGCGTGTCGCGCCTGACAGTAGATCGAACAGCCCGGGGGCCGAAGATGCAATCGTAGGGCTGCCCGTCGTCGCCAGGGAACTGCGAGCAGTTGCTGAAGCAGCATCCCGGATACGAAGGAGGACTTCTACAACAACGGTCCCGCCTCGGAGTGGAACGCCAGTCGCGGCCCCGTCAAAGTTGGACGTGATCTGTGCAGAGACCGAAGAGAGACTCCGCCCGTGGATTATCCTTATCACGGAATCCAGCACTACATGTAGAGGTCGAATATCATTCTAGAAGGTGCAAGAAGCGAAATAATCAAGAATAGTAGCACCACATTGGCACCAGAACAGGCCTCGTCCAGAGTGATAAATGCCCTTATCACTTGTAGGGGAACACTGAAGTGCGCGGGGTGAAATCCGACGAGCATGGCCGGCGAGGACCGCGCAGTCGCGAAGACGTACGTGCCGACAGAGCAGAAAGAGCGGTGGAGCGAGCACGCCGACGAGCTGGACATGTCCCAGAGCGAGTACCTCAGGACGATGGTACAGGCCGGGCGGCGAGGGTTCCTGACCGGCCGCGAGGAAGGTGGTTCTGGGGACGCTACCCCTGGGGGGAGCGGCCTCGAAGACCGGGTCCTCGATTCGCTCTCCGAGGGAGTGCTGTCGTGGGACGAACTGGTCGCCGAGCTCTCCGGGGACTTCGAGGACAGGCTCTACGAGACCGTCCAGGAACTAGAGGACGCCGGCCGGATTCGCCACGACCCCCGTGAGAACGGCTACGTGCTGCGGGGCGACCGATGAGCGAGCGCGCGGGCCGGTCCCGGGGCGGAGGCGTCGAGGACCCGATCGAGTACTTCCTCGAAGACATGTCCTACCACGGAAAGTCCGAGCGGACGTGCGAGGCCTACGGGCGCGTCCTCCGGGAGTTCGAGGCGTTCCTCGCCGAGACAGCGACGACGCCCGCGGAGGCAGACCGCCGGGACTGCCTGGCGTGGGTGCACGAGCTCCGCGGCGACCACGCGGACAGCACGGTCGCGACGTACGCCTCCTACCTGAACCGGTTCTACGGCTACATGACTCAGGTCGGGGAGTTCGACGGCAACCCGATGACGCTGGTCACCCAGGAGATGGACGAAGCCATCGACACGGACCCGACGCGGCGGGAGATCTCGATTCCGGGGATGCGGGCGTTCGTCGACGGCGTCACGCACCCGCTCGACCGCGCAGTCATGCTGACGCTGCTGAAGACCGGGGTCCGGGTGGGCGAGCTCTGCAACCTCGACCTCCGGGACGTCGCGCTGGACGAACCGCGAGTGAGCGAGGCCTACGACCTCGGGACGCGGCCGCAGCTCGAGGGGCACCCGGACACGTTGTTCGTCGACCCGGACGTGAGCCGCGGTGAGGTCGCGAACGGCGAGGAGCGGACGGCCTCGAACAAGCGCAAACGCGCGACGCTCGTCCCCGTGGACGGAGAGCTGAAGGCCGCGCTCGTGCGCTGGCTGGCGATTCGACCAGACACGCCGTCCCCCGCGGAGCCCCTGTTCGCGAGTACGCGAGACGCGTGGGGACAGCGGCTCACGCCGGAGATGGTGCGCTCGGCGGTGCGCGAGCACGCCGAACGCGAGGGCTGGTACCGTAGCGGCGCGGACGCCGCGGAGAACGTCACGCCCCACTACTTCCGGCACTTCTTCACTACGCACCTCCGGGACAGGACCGGAGACCGCGGCATCGTGAAGTACCTCCGCGGGGACGTCGCCGACGACGTCATCGACACGTACACCCACAACTGGGGCGACCGGGTCCGTCGCGTCTACCTGGACTACATCTACTCGCTGACGTAACGCTCGAAAACCAACGCGTAAATCGTATGATGCAATATAGAAATTGGTGGTTCGGGCGACCGCGTCTCCCCCTCAGTACTGTCCACGTAACACCCTCGTTGTCGCCTGTACGGGCGGAGAGACGACGATAAGGTGTTCGGTAACGCGACCAGCCGCCGCGTTTCGGCTGGCTTCTGGGGAGTCACTCGGGAACGTCGGCGTCCTGGGAGGTGTGGAAGTGACGGGCGCACTGGACGAGCCCGATGTGGCTGAACGCCTGCGGGAAGTTCCCCCGGTGTTCGCCCGTCTCCGGCTCGATCTCCTCGGCGAACAGACCGAGCGGGGAGACGTACTCCATCACGTTCTCGTAGACCGTTTCGGCCTCGTCTTCGCGGCCCGCGCGGAACAGCGACTGCACGAGCCAGAACGAGCACAGCACGAACGGGTTCTCGTGCCCGGGAATGCCGTCCTCCCCGAAGTAGCGGTACACGAGCCCGTCCTCCGTCGCGAGCTTGTCGCGGATAGTCTCGATGGTGCTCACGATGCGGGGGTCGTCGGGCGGCAGGAACTCCAGAATCGACATGCGGAGCGCGACCGCGTCGAGCTGCTCCGACCCGAACGCCCGCACGAACGACCCGCGGTCCTCGTCGTAGCCGCGGTCGAGAATCGCCGCCTTGATCTCCGCGCGCTCGTCCGTCCAGGTCTCGACGGGCGCGTCGAAGCCCCTCCGAGTGGCGATTCTGATGGCGCGGTCGACGGCGACCCAGCACATCACCTTCGAGTGGACGAAGTGCCGGGGCTCGCTGCGGACCTCCCAGATGCCGCTGTCGGGCTCCGTCCAGGCCTCGCAGACGTACTCCACGATGTCCGTCACGGTATCCCAGAGCCGGTCGGTGACGACCTCCTGATAGCGGGCCATCTCGTAGATCGCGAGGACGAGCTCCCCGTAGACGTCGAGCTGGCGCTGGTCGACGGCGGCGTTCCCGACGCGAACGGGCGCGGACTCGCGGTAGCCTTCGAGGTTCGGAATCACTTCCTCCACGATGTCGGTCTCTCCGTGGAGGCCGTACAGGGGGTGGTAGAACGGCCGGGCGGCGTCGCTGGGGTCGCCCTGGTACATGATGTTGCGGCACCACTCGACGAACCCGCGGGCTTCCTCCCGGCACCCCATGCGGACGAGCGTCCGGATGGTGAGCGCGGAGTCCCGCAGCCAGCTGAACCGGTAGTCCCAGTTGCGGACGCCGCCGACTTCCTCCGGGAGCGACGTCGTCGGTGCGGCGGCGATGGCGCCGGTCGGCTGGTGGATGAGCAGCCGCAGCACGAGCAGCGAACGGACCGCGGCAGCCGACCAGCTGTCGGCGGCTTCCCGCTCGTTTCGACAGCCGCGCAGCCAGCTGTGCCAGTACCGCACCGTATCGTCGTGGAGCTCCTCGTAGGACGGGAACTCTCGTTCCGGCTGGCCGTACTGGGCGAGGTACCAGACGGAGTCGCCCTCGTCGAGCGCGAGCGTCGTGTGCGCGACGTCCGCGTCCTGGTCGACGGACAGCGACCTGTGGAGGTTGAGCTGGTCGCCGCCGGCGCGCGCAGCGACGCCGTAGTCGGTCGGTTCGAGGACGGTCTCGGCGCGCGCGTAGTCGAAGCGCGGGCGGAACTCCACGTCGAGTTCGACGGCTCCGCTCGTGCACGCGACCCGCCTGACGAGCGCCGGCGTGGCGAGCGTCGTCGCCGACCGGGCGTGCCTGACCGGCATGAAGTCCGTCAGCACGGCCTCGCCGCCGTCCACGGAGAACGTCGTCTCGAGGACGTTGGTCCGCTCGACGTACGACTGCTCGGACTCGAAGGCGCCGCTGGGCCGGACGTCGAAGTGGCCGCCCGTCTCGTCGTCGAGAATCGCGGCGAACACGCTCCCGGATTCCAGGTGCGGGAAACAACACCAGTCGACGGAGCCGTCGTCGCCGACCAGTGCGCACGTTTCGAGATTCCCGACGAGGCCGTAGTTCTCTATCGGCGCGTACCCCATACGGGACGTACGGGCGGTTCGTCCATAACTTCCGAGGGCGGGGACGCCAGCCGGGGAGCCGTCAGTCGCCGTCCTCGACCTCGCGCTCGGCGCCGCCACGGTCTCCTTCCTGAACGGCGCGTCGAGCTCGGACGTCCAGTAACGGCAACACCCAAGCCCCGCCGCGCCCAAGCCGCAGTCGAATGCCGTCCCCCTCCGACGGCCGGTCGCGGCGGGACGTCCTGAAGGCCGCGGTCGCCGCCGGCACCACGACCGCCCTCGCCGCCTGCGTCGACCTCGCGCCCGACGACGGCCCGCCGACCGGCTCCCCCGGTTCGAAGCCCGCCCGCCAGCACGCGTGGAACGACCACGTCCGCACCGACGACTACGGGAACGTCGAACTGCCGCGCCACCAGACCCTCCTCTACCTATCGCTGGACCGCGACGGCCCGCCGACGGAGGCCGACCGAGAGACCGTCGAGCGCGCGCTCGCCGTGCTCGACGAGGCCTACGAGTGGTCGAGCGACGGCCTGCTGTTCTCGGTGGCGTACTCGCGGGCGTACTTCGAGCGCTTCGACGCCGCGCCCGTGAACGTCGACCTCCCGGAGCCGGCGCCGCTGTCGCCGTTCGAGGACCCGGTCTTCGACACCCAGGACGCGCTCGTCCACCTCGCCAGCGACCGCGCGGACGTCGTCCTCGAAGCCGAACACGCGCTCACGGGGCAGACTGACGAAGCGAACGGCGTCGACGCAGAGCCGCTGACGGACGCGCTGTCCGTCGAGTCGCGACGGACCGGGTTCGTCGGTGCGGGGATGCCCGCCGAGCGCCAGGACGCGGACGGCGTCCCGGACACGAATCCAGTGCCCGAGGACGCGCCGCTGTTCATGGGGTTCACGGCTGGCTTCCGGGAGAATCAGGCGACCGAGGACTACGTCACCATCGAGTCCGCGCCGTTCGCTGGCGGCACGACGAAGGTCGTCTCGAACCTCCGCCAGCGCCTCGACGACTGGTACGTCGAACAGGGCTACGAGGAGCGCGTGACGGAGCTGTTCAGCCCCGGCCACGCCGCCGACGGCCTCGTCGAGGGCGTCGGGAACAACCTCGGCGCGGACAGCCGCATCGACGAGTACGTCGACGACGTCGAGGCTCACGCCCGCGAGTACGGCCGCGTCGGGCACGCCCAGAAGGCCGCGCGCTCGAACCGCGACGCCGACGGGAACGTGCGCGTGCTCCGCCGGCACTTCGAGTCCACGGACGACGTCGGCTCCGACCGCGAGGTCGCGAGCCTCCACTTCCCGTCGCTCCAGCGCGAGATATCGACGTTCGAGGACGTTCGCCGCGCGATGAACGGCACGGACCTCGTTGACTCGTCGCCGGCGGTCCGCCAGCGCGTCAACAACGGCATCCTCGAGTACGTCTTCGCGCGGCGCCGCGGCTACTTCCTCGTGCCGCCCCGCGAGCTGCGCGCGCTCCCCGCGCCCGACCCGTGACTACAGGCCGAGTTCGGTGACGTCGTCGACGTCGAACTGCAGGACCTCGGGCTCGCCCGCGAGCAGGTCGGGGAGCTCGTCCTCGAAGCGCTGGAAGTGCTCGCTCTCCTCGTGGGCGTCCACGGCGGCCGCGTCCTCGTACTGCTCGAAGAACCGAATCACGTGCTCGTCCTGGACATCGACGGCGGCGCGGTAGTCGATGACTCCCGCCTCCTCGTTCGACTGTTCGACGAGGTGGTCGGCGAGTTCGAGCGCGTCCTCGCGGCGCTCCGGGTTGATCGGGAAGGTCGCGTGGAGTACGATCACGCGTCAACGTACCGCGGGCGGGCCGAAGTAAGTCTGGGTAGCGACACTCAGTGCCGCGCGAGCAGAACGGCTGCGAGCGCGGCGGCGACGACGGCGTGGACGACGCCGTAGCCCGGGACGGTCGCGTCGGATTCGTTCGTGTCGGGCTCGCTCGTCGTCGCGTCGCTGGTCTCGGTCGGCGTGACGACGTCGCCGTCGTCACCGGGCGTCTGGACGACGGGGCCGGTCGTCGCAGTCGCTTCGTCGACCTGCCAGACGAGGAAGTACGAGCTCACGGGGCTGTCGCCGGCCCGCACGAGCTGGTCGCCCTCGGAGAACTCTCCGTCGCCGTCGTCGGTGTACAGTTGCGCGTAGAGGCCGACGGTCGAGCGATTCTGGGGGAACGCCGACGGGTCGAAGTCCACGCTGACGTTCTCGTGAGCGCCCCGTTCGAGCGCTCTCGTAGCGACGACGCGGCCGTCAGTGCCCGAGTCCGTGCGGAGCACGAGGAAGCCGTCTTCGGGGAGCACGGCCCGTGAGACGGTCGCGGTCGCGGACGCGGTCTGCTGTGCGCCCTCGCGCTCTGCGAGTACGCTCGCCGGCTCGTCGCTCTTCGCGACGGTCACGGCCTGCCCGGTCGACGCGCCGAACGCCGACGCGCGCTCGTCCGTCCCGGGGTCGAACTCGCCGTTGTCGTCGCTATCCGCGTGGAAGACGACCCACAGCGTGCCGTTCTCGGGCCAGTCGGCCCACGCGTCGTCGTCCATCTCGACGGGCACGCCCTGCTGGAAGCCGTCGTCCATCCGGACGTCCGTGTGGCCGATTGGCTCGCCGACTTCGCCGTCGCCGGTGGCGCGGTGGAGGACGAGGAAGCCGTCCGTGAGCGGGCGGACGGCCTCCACGACGACGGTGCCGTCCGTCGAGCGCTGGCTGTCCACTTCGACGTGGTTGCCGTGGCCGGCGGCGGGGGCCGCGGACGCCACGAGCGCGACCGCGAGGAGGGCGGCGATGGCGGCGCGTCGCATGCCCGCGTCTACCCGGCAAGCGGGGTTAACGCTTCTGGAGACCGGGAACTCTATTGTCCCGCCGGCCGCCGTTGGGCGTATGCGCCGCCGACGGTTCCTCGCGCTCGGGTCGCTCGCCTCCACCGCCCTCCTCGCCGGCTGCGCGAGCGACGCCACCGACGACGCCACGACCGAACCGCCAGCGACGACCGAACCGACGCAGACGACGGCCGAGAAGCCCGACGGCGTCTACGTGCAGTCCTTCGAGGAGCGGATGGCGATGCAGGGGACGACGACCGTCGACGACTACACGGTCGCGTTGCTGTTCACGGTGCCGCACACGTTCTGGACGCTGACCAACGAGGACGTCTCGAAGACCGCGAAGAGCCCGGAGGACGACGTCCATCTGATGGCGGTCGTCTGGGACGACGAGACGGACACCGTGCTGCCGGCTGCGGCCGTCTCCGTGGAGCTAGAGCGCGGCGAGTTCCTCGCGCAGGAAGTGCTCTACCCGATGCTCTCCCAGCCGATGGGCTCGCACTACGGAGACAACTTCAGCCTCGACGGCGACGGCACGTACACCGCGACCGTCTCCATCGGCGCCACCGCCCCCCGCAAGACGGGCGCCTTCGAGGGGCGCTTCGACAGCGTCGAGACCGCCGAGATGACCGTGGAGTTCACCGAGGAGACGCGGGCGCGGGTCGGCTCCTCGCCGATCGAGCAGGCCGGCGAACCGGGCGCGCTCGCGCCGCGCGAGACCAGCTACCCGAAGTCGTTCGCGCCCGCTCGCGACGACCTCCCGGGGGCGGTACGCGGCACCGCAGCCATCGACGACGCCTACTTCGTCGTCACCGACCTCGCGTCCGCGGAGCGCGTCGGGAGCCCCGAGGACGCGTACCTCGCGGTGTCGGCGCGCACGCGGTACAACGGCTACGAGCTCTCGGCGATGGCGCTGGACGCGACGCTCGAACGCGACGGCGAGACGGTCTACGACGGGACGCTGTCGCGCACGCTCAGCCCGGACCTCGGCCTCCACCTCGGTGCCGCGGTGCCGAGCGTCGAGGACGGCGACGACCTCACGCTCTCGGTGCGCCAGCCGCCGCAGGTCGGCCGCCACGAGGGCTACGAGACGGCGTTTCTCGACACCGAGTCCGTGACGCTGACGCTCTAGGCGTACGCGTCGAACTCCCGACCGAACGCGAGGAAGTAGCCGGTGCCGACGAGGCCGACGGCGGTCGCGAGCGTGAACGACAGCGTCGGCGAGACCGCGTAGACGGCGCCGCCGAGCGCGGTGCTCGGGATGCTGACGGCGTTCCGCACGAGGTAGTACGTCCCGGTGACGCGGCCGCCCGCTTCGTTCTCGGCGGGCCCGACAATCATCGCCTTGTGGGCGGGGAGGCCGGCGAACCGCAGGCCGGAGTACGCGAACAGCGCGACGAGCGCCCACTGGTCGGCGGGCGCGTTGATGAGGAGGACGGGGAACGTCGCGTACACGGCGAACCCCGCGGCGATGACGGGCTTGAGGCCGACGCGCTCGGCGAGCCGCGAGACCGGGAGCATCGACAGCAGGGCGACGAACATCTCGACGCCGAGCAGCACGCCGAAGAACGCCTCCGGGCTCAGGGAGACGCCGAAGCCCGCGAAGCCGACGCCGTCGCCGCCCAGGAACTCCGTGACGACGATGACGAAGAACACGTACGCCATCCCGTTCGCGAACCGCACGAGCACGTCCGCGACCAGCAGCGGCCGGAGTTCCGCGGGGAGCCCACGCAGGTCGGCGACGACCTGCCGGACGCCCTCGAACTCGTCGCCGATGCTGTCGCCCGCGGGGTCGTAGAGGACGTGCTGGACGGCGGTGCCGGCGGCGGCGAACGCGACGGCGGCCGCGAGCACCCACTGGAAGCCGAGCGTGAAGTCGCCGGCGTACGCGATGAACCCCGAGGCGAGCAGCGGCCCGACGAGGAAGCCGACCCGGCGGAACGTCTCCGTGCTCGCGAACCCGGCGGCGAGCTCGGCGTTCGGGACGCTCTGCTTGACGACGGCGAACGTCGCGCCGAGGCCGAACGACTTCCAGGCCTGCGTGAGGAACAGGCCGGCGAAGATCCACGCCCACGGCGGCACCGCGACCGGGCCGACCTCGAGCGTGCCGAGTCGCGGGGCGAGCAGCCAGAAGAGGAACCCGAGCGCGGAGACGAGGCCGAACGCGGTGAGCGCGCGCCGCGAGCCGAGGCGGTCCGAGACGGCGCCGCCCGGGTACGGGTAGACGGCGCTGACGAGGTTGCCGAGGCTGCCGTAGAGCCCGATGACGCCCGCTCCGGCGCCGAGCACGCTCATGTACCGGGGGACGTACCGGCTGGTCATCTGGAAGCCGAGGCTGAACGCGAACATCGCCACCGAGAGCACGAGCACGTCCCGCTCCATCGACGCGAGCTGCCGGAACGGCGCGCCCGGGTCGACCGAGCGGCGGTCGTCACCCATAGCTACGCGGCGGTTCGAGGGGTTCGCAGATAACAGTACGGCACGGCGACCAGCGCGGTCAGCGGACGGCTACTGCGGGGGAATCGCGGTCTCCTCGGCGTCGGTCGCGAGCGCGCGCTTGACGGCCTCGACGTCGTCGCTGCCGGCCTCTGACTGGTTCTCCATGAGCACCGTCTCGCTGGGGAACAGGCGCTCGCCGACTTCGAGGCCGTGCTCGCGGGCGGTCGACCCCGTGACCGTGAGGTAGACGCCGACGCCGACGTCCGCGATGGCGGCCTCCTCCTCGCGGCCCGCGTCCGGGTAGACGAACTCGATGCCCTGCGTGGTGTCCGTGCCGAGAACCGCGCGCACGAGGCGCTCGTACCGCGGGCTGATGCAGACGTCGCCCTCGTAGGCCGCGAGGAACGCGCGGTCGAGGTCGTCGGCACCGACCGACTGCCGGGCGGCGGGCGTCGCCAGCAGCGTGTGGTGGACAGTGTCGCCGAGCCCCGAAATCACGCGCACGTCCGTGTCGTGGGGGTCGATGCGGTCGTTCAGGTCCGCGATGGTCGAGAGCGGCTCGGGCTCCAGTTGGACGACCTCCTCGAGCACGAGGTCGGCGCTGTCGAACCCGAGCGCGAACTCGTGGGTGCGGAGCGCGCGGAACGGCTCCTCGCGGCCGACGAGCTGGACGGGCGTCCCCCCGACGTCGAGGGTCAGCGAATCGAAGACGACGCGCCGGGGTTTGCCCGCGCGGGCGTCCCGCAGCAGCGTGAAGTCCGGCCGGCGGGGGTCTTCGGGCTCGCTGTACGCGGCGAGGCGGTCGTAGACGCCCCGCTCGGCGTCCTGTTCGTCCTTCGTGACGGCCTTCTCGTAGCGGAGCGTCGAGGCCACCTCGTCGGCGACCGCGGTCGCGTCGGCGCGAGCGGCGAATCTGTCGAGCACGGCTTCCAGCGGCCGCCCCTTCCGCGGGACGGCGACGCGCACCGGCGCTGTCATTGTCGGAGAGAGCCGGCGCGCGCCGAAAACCGTTGTGATTCGGGAGAAGAGCCGGGGTTACGTGCCGAAGACGTCCGAGAGCTGGTCGCGCCACTCCTCGATGTCGTCGACGTGGTCCTCCAGGTCGTCGAGGTCCTCGGAGACGTCCTCGAGGTCGCCCTCGAGCTCGTCGACCGCCATGACGTCCTCCTCGGTGTCTTCGAGGCGCTCGTCGAGGGCGTCGACGTCCCCGCGGACGCGCTCGACGTCCTCGCGGAGGTCGTCTATCGCGCCCACGTCGGCTTCCACGTCCGCGACGCGCTCGCGGAGCTCCTCGCGGTCGCCGGCGGCGTCCTCGACGCTCGCCTCCACTTCCGCGAGCTCGTCGCCGAGGTCCGCGAGCTCCGCGGACAGCGAGGACACCTCGCTCTCGACGTCGCTGACGAGCTGCTGGGCGGTGCCCTCCTCGTCGAGGAACTCCTCTAAGGCGTCCGTGTACGCCTCCAGTTCGGAGACGCGGCTCTGGAGGTGGTCGATCTCGACCTCGGTGCTGTTCGGCACGCCGCCGAACGCCTCCTCGAACGTCGCGAGGTCGTCGTCGCTGACCTCGTCGTTCCGGATGGCCTCCGCGAGCGCGCCGGCCACGTCGCCCGCGTCGAAGCCGACGGCTGCGGGCTCGGCGGCCGTTTCGCCGGACTCGTCGGCGTCGTCGCCGTCGAAGCCCTGCGCCTCGGGCTCGTTCAGCTCCTCGGCGTCAGCCGCGGGCGGGTCGGGCTGCTCGGCGCCGAAGCCCTCGGCCTCGGGCTCGGTCGGCGGCTCCTCCTCGAAGCCCCCCTCGGCTTCCTCGCTCGCGTTCGACGCCGCCTCAGGAGCGGGCTCGGGCTCGGGCTCCGACTCCGGCTCGTCGTCGGCGCCGATGTCGACGTCGCCCTCGAGGATTTCGGCGTCCTCCTCTTCGAGGGACTCGATGCTGCCCTCGATGTCGGCCTCCAGGCCGGCCTCCTCGCCGTCGTCTTCGAGACCGGGGACCGTGTCGCGCTCGCCGCCCGCGAGCTCGCGGACGACCGACGTGGACTCCGGCGGGACGACGTCGCCGATGTCCTCGCCGTCGAGTTCGACGGTCGGCGCGGAGAGGAACGGCGTCTCGTCCTGGCCGTCCTCCATGCGCACGCCGTAGACGGTGGTGAACGTCTCGCCGGCGTCGATCTCGCGCTCGAACCGGACGACGCCGTCGCCGCTGGCCGTCCAGTGCTCGCTGCCGTACTCGGGGTGGAACCCGATCTGGTCGATGCCGAACTCGTCGGGAATCTCGTCGACGATGCGGAGGGTGACCGCGTCGTCCCGCGAGGAGTCGACGTCGAAGGCGACTGCGGGCACGGGGAAGTCCTCGGCGTTGAAGAACTTGCTCACCGCGACGCCGTCGGTCTCGACGACCGTCTCGTCACTCACTGGAACCACCCGCGTGTGGGTCGTGCATACCCCCACCTACGCGGACGGAGACTTAAATTACCCGCCGCTCGCAGGGGAACGTTACTTCCCTGTCACGTCCACGCGGTCGCCGATTTCCGCGATCTCGAGCGAACGAGGGGACTCGAAGCTCCGGACGTGGTGGTGGAGGGCGGTCGGATCCGCCGTCAGGCCCTTCCACATGTCCCAGTGGGAAGGCAGCAGGCGGTCGACCTGAAGGTTGCTGGCGGCCTCGACGATCTGGTTCTCGTCGTTGTACCAGCGCGTGCGCTTCGGCTCGCGAGTCTGCTTGTCGGGAATGTTCCCGACTGTCCCGAACGCCAGAATCCCGAGGTCGATGTCGTACGCCGCGCCGAGTTCGGCGAACTCGTCGCTCGGCTTGGTGTCGCCGCCGTGGAAAATCGTGCCCGCGTCGTGCTCGAAGACGTACGAGACGGGGTGAGTGGCGTCCGGGTCGTGCGCGGGCTCGACGTGGACCGTGAACTCGCCGACCTCGAAGCTGTCGCCCTCGACGACTTCCTCGTACTGGTCGGTGTCGACGGCGTAGTTGTCGTCCCACGCCTCCTCGCCGCGCGCGACCGCCACGGAGTCGTCGGGCGCGTAGAACGCGGCGCCGGTTTCGGCGAGAATCGGCGCCTGACTCGGGCCGTGGACGTGGTCGGTGTGCTCGTGCGTTGCGAGCACGGCGTCCGCCTCGGTGACGTCCCGCGGATTGAACGGCACCGGAATCATGCGGGTCGTGCGCGGCGGGTCGCCCGTGCCGAGGTACGGGTCGACGAACAGCGTCGTCCCGTCAGAGCCCTTCAGCACGAAACCGTTGCAGCCGAGATACCAGACGGCGACCCCCTCGGGCGCCGCGTCCTCGACGGCGGTGGGGAGCCAGTCGCCCCAGTCGGAGTGGACCATACCGGTAGGTCTCTCGGTCGGCTCCTAAACGTTCCGGGGTCGCGCGACGGCGCGGCGAAGAAGGGGAGTCAGTCCTGACAGCAGGCGCCGGACTCGCCGACGAAGTCGACGGCCAGCGGCTCCGAGATCAGGTCGTTGAGGAGCTCGAACTTGGCTTCCAGTTCGTCCTGGGCGTCGAGGTACTCGGCCATCACGGGGTGTTCGTGGAGGCGCTTTTGGGCGTCTTCGACCTTCTCGACGTCCTGCTGGGTGGCGTCGCCGGTCTGGCGCGCGAGCATGAACTCCTGGCGGAGGTCCTCGAACTCGCTGATGCGCTCCTGGACTTCCTCGCTGTCCTCGACCGCGGCCTTCGTCTCCTCGTAGCGCTGGTACTCGGGCGTGTCCGTGATGGCTTCGCCGAGCTGGCGCGCGAGGTCGTCGGCCTTCGAGGTGCCGGTGGCGGTCGCGGAGTCGGAGTCGACGCTCATGTCTCGCGGTTGGCGCTCGCGGGGTTTGAAGCTGCCGGAAGCGGGGGCGGCTACAGCTGTTCGGCCAGCCACTCGAGGTTCATCACGGCCGCCGAGAGCAACACGCCGACGACGGACGCGAGCACGAGGAACGCGGAGACGACGCTGACCATCGGCGTGAGCGAGGACTGGAGGGAGGTCCACGCGAGCACTGGCACGGTCTGGACCTCGAAGGACTTCAGGAACAGCGCCATGATGAACTCCTGGAGGCTGACGATGAACGCCACGACCGTGGAGATGACGACGCCGCTCCGGACGTTCGGCAGGATGACGTGGTAGAAGACGCGACCGGGACGCGCGCCGAGGTCCATGCCGGCGTCGCGGAGGCTCCAGTCGAAGCGCGCGAACACGGACTGCATGATGAAGAACACGAGCGGCGTCGCCCACAGCGCGTGTGCGACGACGATGTTGACGTAGCTGTTCGTGAGCCCGATTCGGTTGAAGTAGATGAGCAGGGTGAGCCCGAGCACGACCGGCGGGACGAGCAGCGGCAGCAAGACGATCGGCGGGAGGAGTTTCGCTGCCCGCGAGTCCGAGCGCTGGACTGCCAGCGACCCCGTGACGCCGAGGACGGTCGCGAGCAGGGACGAACCGACGCCGATGAGGAGGCTGTCGCGGACGGCGCCGAGCCACTCCTCACTACCGAAGAACGTCGCGTACCACTCCAGGGTGTAGCCGCTGGGCGGGAACGTCAGGTACGACGACTGCTGGAACGACGTCACGAAGACGACGACGATGGGCAGCATGAGGACGGCGAACACGAGCCAGTAGCCCGCGCGGAACAGGGCGTCCTCGACGCGTTCGCGGGAGACGACGTCAGACATCTTGGACACCTCCCACGGACCCGGTGAGCAGGCGAATCACGGCCAGCGACGCCGCCAGCATCGCGGCCAGCATCAGGAGGGCGAACGCCGCGCCGAGCGGCCAGTTGAAGTTCGTGAGCATGAGGTTCCCGATCTCCATGGCGAAGGTGGTCTGGGAGCCCGTCCCGAGCTGCGAGGGGGCCGCGTACGCGCCGACGCTCCACGCGAACGAGACGACGGTCGCGACGGCGACGCCGGGGAGGACTTCGGGGAGGACGACTTCGACGAACGACCGTGGCCGGGACGCGCCGAGGTCCCGCGCGGCTTCGACGACGTCCCAGTCCAGCGTCGAGAGCACGCTGTAGATGGCGAGGACGGCGTACGGGAACACGATGTACACCTGCCCGACGACGGTGCCGAACATCGAGGGCGCGAACTGGATGCGACTCCCGACGAGCCCCGCCGAGAGGAGGAAGTCGTTGAGCACGCCGTTCGGCGCGAGCAGCGGCCGCCACGCGTACGTCTTCACGACCAGCGTCGTCAGCAGCGGGAGAATGACCGAGAACAGCAGTACGGACTTCGTCAAGCCGTCGGCGCGGTAGGCGGCGTACGCGTAGAACAGCGCGAGCACCACCGCCGTCACGGTCGCGATGACGCCGAGCTTGAACGAGAACAGGATCATCTGCTGGTAGAGGTCCGACGCGAGGATGTCTCCGTAGGCGGCGAGCGTCCAGCCGGTCTCGTAGAACCCCGTCTCGGGCTGGCTGTTGAGGCTCATCCGGACGAGGATGAGGAAGGGGACGACGAAGAACACCAGCTCGAAGGCCGCGAGCGGCGCGAGCAGGAACACCGACGTGGGGTCTCGGCTCTTGATGCGTTCGCCGAACCACGCGAACATCGACTCGTCGGCCAGCGCGCCCATCACGTCCCACCTCGCCCGAGGCGTTCACCCTCCGAGAAGACGAGCAGGTCCGCGGGGTCCCACGAGACGACGACGGAGTCGCCGACCTCGAAGTCCGTCTGGTCCCCGACGCTCTGCTCGAAGAAGACGCTCGTCTCCCCGATCTGGACGTAGAACCGGACCGACGACCCGCGATAGAGGACGTCCGTGACGGTGCCCTCGAGGGAGGTCGTCACGTCCCCAGTCTCGACCGGTTTGGCGGACTGGCCGCCGTCGGCGGCGACCCGGGAGACGTCGAGTTCTTCGGGGCGGAACGAGATGGTCAGTGGGTCGCCGGGCCCGACGTCGCCGCCCGGCGTCGGCACCTCGATCTCCTCGTCGAACTCGGTGGCGGCGACGACGCCGCCGTCGATCTCCGTCGCCACGCGGGCGTCCACGAGGTTCGTGTCCCCGAGGAACTCCTCGACGAAGAGGCTCACCGGGTCGTCGTACACTTCCCGTGGCTCGCCGACCTGCTCGACGTCACCGTCGTTCATGATGGCGATGCTGTCCGCGAGCGTGAACGCCTCGTTCTGGTCGTGGGTGACGTGGACGAACGTCGTCTCGACCTCGTCGTGGATGTTGCGGAGTTCGAGCTGCATCTGCTCGCGGAGCCGCTTGTCGAGGTTCGACAGCGGCTCGTCGAGCAGGAGGACGTCCGGCTCGATGGCGAGCGAGCGCGCGAGCGCGACGCGCTGCTTCTGGCCGCCGGAGAGGTCTCCGGGGTCGGCGTCCGCGAACTCCCCCATCTCGACGACGTCGAGGACCTCGCGGGCGCGTTCGTTGCGCTCGTTCTCGTCGACGCCGTCCATCTTCAGGCCGAACGCGACGTTCTCGAGGACGCTCTTGTGCGGGAACAGCGCCCAGGACTGGAACACCGTCGAGGTGGCCCGCTCGTACGGCGGTTCGTCGGTGACGCGTTCGTCGCCGATGTAGACGTCGCCGTCAGTCGGCGTCTCGAGGCCGCCGAGCATCCGCAGGGTCGTGGACTTCCCACAGCCCGACGGGCCGAGCAGACACAGCAGCTCGCCGTCGTCGACGTCGAGGTCGAGGCCGTCCACGGCGGTCAGGTCACCGTACTCTTTGGTCAGGTCAGCGAGTGTTACAGAAGCCATCGCCTTACTGGTTCTTCATCTGCTTGAACTTGTCAGAGAACTTCGCCGAGTGCGGAGCGACCTCCTCCCACTGCGGGATGGACCACTGCTGGGCCTCCTCCGCGGTGGTCGGGAGGTACTGGGCGAGGTCGTCGGGGTAGGACATGTCCGACGTGGTGAAGAACAGCGGGTGGTCCTCGGCCCACTTGCTCTGGACTTCGGGGTCGAGGAGCATGTTGATGAACTCCTCGCCGAGCCGGCGCTTGTCAGTGCCGCGGACGACCGCCCAGTTGTTCATCCAGCCGGCGTTCTGCTCGGGCATCGAGAACTCGACGTTCGGGTGGTCTTCCATGTCGTAGTAGACCTGGTCGAAGTACCACTGGGCGGCGTCGATGATGCCGTTCTGGAACTGCTGCCAGATGTCCGTCCCGGAGGACGCCCACCCCTCGACGGGCCACGCCTCGATGGTGTCCACGAGGGCGTCGTGGTGCTGTTCCTCGTAGAGCTCCTGTGCGCCGGGTGCGGCGTCCGTGCCGACGCCCGCGGCGAGCAGCGGGTAGATCCAGAACCCGGAGTCGACGCCGACGCCGTCGGACTGCTGGACGACGGAGTCGGTGAAGTCGCTCCACGTCTCCACGGGCTCGTCGAGGTCCGTGTCGTAGAGGATGCTCAGCGGCGCGCCGTCGACGGGGGCGCCGTGGGAGTGCGGACGGATGTCCTTGTAGTGCTGGATGACGTTGTCGATGTTGGGGATGTGGTCCTCGTAGCGGAGCTCCTCGAAGAGGTCCTGCGTGCGGCCGTTGTAGTAGATTGGTTCGCACGCGACCGTCACGTCGAACGGCGGGTCGTCGGCGGGCGCAGACTTGATCTTCGCGAGCAGCGAGTTCCACCCGGAGACCAGCTCGAGTTCGGCGTCGAACCGGGACTCGAAGATGGGGCGGATGGCTTCCTCGAAGCGCTCGACGTAGTTGCCGCTCCAGACCGTCACGCGGAGCGTCGTCGGTCCGCCGCTTCCACCGAGCATTCCCGTGCAGCCCGCGAGCGCGCTCGCGCCGGCGGTCCCGGCCGCACCGAGGAACGCTCGGCGGCTCGCAGAGCTGTGTCTAGTGTCTCGATTCTCGCCCGTGTTGTCCAGGCCGTTGCCTGACATACCCGGGCTCAAACGAAGTGCGACATAAAACAGTGATGGCATCGGCACCCCTTCATGAGAGTCCACAACAAGGAGTTTCGGGCGTCTCGCTCCGTCTGGTGCCGTGACCGAGCGGGAGGGGGAAGCGCCGACGTTAAACGGCGTGACAGCGTACGGCGTCTCAATGAGTCAGCAGGAGCGGACCTCCGGAGACCTCCGGAACACGGGGCTCTCCCTGAAACACGACCGGACGTGGGACTACGAGCTCGACCGCATCGTGGAAGCGGTCGAGGAGCGCGACGCGGAGAAGGTCGGTCTGCAGTTCCCCGAGGGGCTGAAGCGCAGCGCGCCCGGGGTCGCGGACGACCTCCGGAAGCTGCTGCCCGAGGACACGCGCGTCCTCATCTCCGGCCAGCCGTGTTACGGCGCCTGCGACCTGGACACGTACATGATGCGGCGGACGGACGTCTTCGTCCACTTCGGGCACTCCCCGATGAAGGAGTCCGAGAAGATCATCTACGTGCCGCTGTTCTCGAACGTCGACGTCGAGCCCATCATGGAGCAGTCCCTCGAAGAGCTGGAGGTCGGGGACGTCGGCCTCGTCACGACCGCCCAGCACATGAACCTCTTCGGGGAGATGAAGGAGTGGCTGACCGAGCGCGGCTTCGACGTCCACACGCGGAAGGGCGACGACCGCCTCACCCACGAGGGCCAGGTCCTGGGCTGTAACTACGCGAGCGCGGACATCGACGCCGACCAGGTGCTGTACGTCGGCGGCGGGAAGTTCCACCCGCTCGGCCTCGCGATGGAGCACCCCGACAAGAAGGTCGTCATCGCGGACCCGGTGAACAACTCGGTGTCCGTCGCGGACACGGAGAAGTTCCTGAAGCAGCGTTACGCCACCGTCCACAAGGCGATGGACGCCGAGAAGTGGGGCGTCATCTTCTGCACGAAGATCGGACAGGGCCGCTGGGACCAGGCCAACGAGATCGTGGAGAACAACGACAACGCCTACCTCATCACGATGGACGAGGTCACCCCGGACCGCCTCCGGAACTTCGACATGGACGCGTTCGTGAACACGGGCTGCCCGCGCATCACGACGGACGACGGCCCGCAGTTCCACAAGCCGATGCTGACGCCCGGCGAGTACGAGATCGCGGTGGGGAACAAGCCCCTCGAAGACCTCTCCTTCGACACCTTCCACGGCACCTGGTAGCCGCTCACTCGGCGGGCTCGACGCCCGTGACTTCGATTCTCGTCCCCTCGTCAGTTCCCTCGGTGACTGCCACGTCCCAGCCGTGCGCGGCGGCGAGTTCCGAGACGATCGTCAGCCCGAGACCCGTCCCGCCGTCGGCGGTGGAGTAGCCGGATTCGAAGACGCGCCCGCGCTCCTCTTCCGGGATGCCGAACCCGTCGTCCTCGACGTAGAAGCCGCCGTCTACGTCTCCGACGCGGACCGTGACGGAGTCGTCCGGGTTCTCGGGAGCGTGCTCTACCGCGTTTCTGAAGAGGTTCTCGAACAGTTGTACGAGCCGGCCTTCGTCGGCGCGGACGACCTGCTCGCTCTCGATTGCGAGCGCGGCGTCGCCCGTCGCGACCGTGGACCACGCGCGCTTGGCCGCGCGGTCTAGCGCGACGTCCTCGAGGTCGGTGACGGTGCCGTCCTGGCGGGCGAGCGCGAGCACGTCGTCGATGAGCGTCCGCATCCGCTCGTGGGCGTTCGCGACGGTGTCGAGGTGGTCGGCGTCCACCTCTCGGCGGGCGAGCTCGAGGTTCCCCTGCGCGACGTTCAGGGGGTTGCGGAGGTCGTGGCTGAGGATGTCCGCGAACTCCTCCAGGCGGTCGCGTTCCCGGCGGAGCGCGCGCTCGCGTTCCTTGAACTCCGTGACGTCCCGCGTGACGCCGACGAGGTGGGTGACCTCGCCGTCGACGACGACCGGCGAGACGGTGCCCGAGACGACGATGTCGCCGGCGGGGAACTCGAACACCTCCTCGAACTCCACGGGCTCGCGGCGCTCGTAGCACCGGCGGTGGTGGGAGGTGGTCTGGTCGCCGAGCGCCGAGTGGAACGCCTCGTGCTCGGTCTTCCCGACGAGGCTCTCGGCGGACAGCCCGCTCATCGCCTCGTGGGCGGGGTTGAGCTGGCGGTAGACGAACTCCACGTCGTCGTCGTCCCCGACGACCTCCAGGAGGAACAGGCCGTCCTGGGCGTTCTCGAAGACCGTCTCGTACTGGCGTTTCAGCCGCCGGAGTTCGGCCTCGCGTTCCCTGCGTTCGGTGACGTCGCGGCTGATGGCGAGGTACTGGCGCTCGCCGCCGACCTCCAGTTGCGCGAGGTGGACTTCGACGGGGAACGTCGAGCCGTCGCTGCGCTCGAACTCCGCGTCGAAGCGCCGCACGTCGCCGCGTTCCATCTCGGCCTCCATCGACGCGACCCCCTCCGGGTCGGCCTCCGTGTCGACGTCCCAGACGCGCATCCCGACGACGTCGGCGCGGTCGTAGCCGAGTTCCTCGCAGAACCGCTGGTTGGCGTCGACGATGGCGCCGTCGGCGTCGTGGATGTTCACCATGTCCGGGGAGTTCTCGAACAGCGCCTCGAAGCGCTCGGAGGTGCGTTCGAGGCGGCGCTGGCGGCGGCGCTGGTCGGTGACGTCCGTGATGAACCCCTCGATGGCCTCGACACCGCCGTCACCGTCGCGGATGCCGCGCCCGCGCTCCCAGACGACCTTCGTGTCGCCGCCCCGCGTCACGACGCGGTACGTGACCTCGAAGGGGTCGCCGGTGTCGATGGCGCTCTGCACGGTCGTCCACATCCCGTCGCGGTCGTCGGGGTGGATGACGTCCTCGCCCCAGACGGCGTCGCCGGCTTCCAGTGCGGCGGCGGGGTAGCCGGTGAGCTGCTCGCACTCGCCGCCGACGAACTCCATCGGCCAGCCGGGCTCGTTCCGGCAGCGGTACACCATCCCGGGGAGGTTGCTGATGAGCGTCTGCAGGCGGCGGTTGTGCTCGTCGAGCGCGCGCTCGGAGCGCCGGCGCTCGACGGCGTTCCGGATGCGGTTCGCGAGCACGGTGTACTGGTCGGTGCCGACTTCCTTCTGGAGGTAGTCGGTGACGCCCGCGGAGATGGCGTCGCTGGCGACCTCCTCGCTGCCTTTCCCGGTGAAGAGGATGAACGGCAGCTCGGGGCGCTCGTCGCGGACGCGTTCGAGGAACTCGATGCCGTTCTGCTCGGGCATGTCGTAGTCGGAGACGACGCAGTCGTGGCCGTCGAGGGCGCCGAGGGCGGTCGTCGTGCTGGTCGCGGTGGTGACGTCGAGACAGTCGTCGACGCGTTCGAGGTACGTGCGGGCGAGTTCACCGAACGACTCGTCGTCGTCGACGTGGAGGACGCGTATCGGCTCGGTCGTCGCGCTCGTACCGACGTCCATACGCTCGCATGGGACTATCTCAGCAAATAACGACGGGGTTGCCGGCCGCCCGGAAAATTACTACTGTGCATTAACAAACCTTTTTGTATTTCTACCATGTATGGTGAGGTAGCATGAGCACGTCACGCCAGTCCGGCCCCGTCGAGGGCTGTCGACCCACCGACTCAACGCCCGTGGCCGTCGACGCCGGCGCCATCGCGGACGCGTCCCGCGAGGACCTCCGCGCGTTCGCCGACGACCTCGCCGACGAGGGCTACGTTCCCGCCGAAGTCACCGTGGACGCCGCCTTCGACGAGGACTGCTCGCTCGCCACCCAGCGCGAGGCCGACCGCCTCCGCGACCTCGTCGAGAACGCCTCCTTCCTCGGCGCGAACCGCCTCACTGTCGACGTCCGCGAGGCCGCCGCCCCGGAGAAAGTCCGTCCCGCCCTCTCCGCCGTCGCCGAGCGCGCGCGCCGCGACGGCCTCGCCGTCGACGTCAACGGCCTCTCACTGAACTGACGGACCGGCTGCGTGACGTAGCTTTCTTCGCTCCCCGAGCCCTCGCTGCGGACGTGAAACGCGCGCTCGAACAGCGACTGGCCGCGGTCGAGGGGTTCCGCGACCCGAGCGCCGCGCTCGAACAGTACCCGACGCCCGCGGACCTCGCCGCCCACCTCCTCCACCTCGCAGACCTCCACGGCGACCTCGCCGGCCGCACGGTCGCCGACCTCGGCACCGGCACGGGGATACTCGCGCTCGGCGCCGCCACCCGGGAGCCCGCGCGCGTCCTCGCCGTCGAACGGGACCGCGAAGCGCTCGCCGTCGCGCGCGAGAACGAGGCGCGCGTCGACCCTGGCGTCGCCGTCGACTGGCTGCTCGGAGACGCCACGCGGCCGCCGCTGGCGAGCGTCGACACGGTCGTGATGAACCCGCCGTTCGGCGCGCAGCGCGGCAGCGAACACGCCGACCGCGCGTTCCTCGCGGCCACCGCCGACGTCGCGAGCGTCTCGTACTCGATTCACAACGCGGGCAGCCAGTCGTTCGTGGAGTCGTTCGCGGCCGACGGAGGCGGCGAGGTCACGCACGCGTTCGCCGCCGAGTTGGACGTCGCCCGCCAGTTCGACTTCCACACGAGCGAGCGCGAGCGCCTCGACGTCGAGGCGTTCCGCATCGAGTGGTGACTACTCGTAGGACTCCTCGGTCGCGATCGTTACGGTAGTGTTGCCGTACGCCGCGAGCACGCGGCTCTCGTTCCGCGCGAACGTCAGCCCGCCCGCGTCGACGGACTCGTTGCCCCGCGGGAGCTCGACGGTCTCGACGACCGTGTCGTTCCGCAGGACCTCCAGCCCGAATCCGCCGCCAGCGGCGTCCACGCGCACCGCCCGGCCGCCGACGACGGGGTCGGCCGTCGAGCCCTCGGAGCTGTAGACGTGCCTCGTCGACTCGTCCGGCGGCGTCACGTAGACGTTGTAGACGGCGTCCCCGCCCGCGGGCACCCAGCCGCGGCGGTGGACGCCGACCGTCTCCTTCCAGCCGACGCCGCCCACGGTGACGGTCTGGTCGCCGTAGAACCCGAGTCTGCTCGCGCTCACCTCCTCCGTCCAGATGTCGCGGCCGTCGTTCGCGACGATGACGCCGCTCGCCGAGACGTTCGTCGCCTCGCTCCCGTACGGCAGGTCGACGCCAGCGACGCGCTCGTTCGTGACGTCCTCGGCGTACGTCACCTCGTAGCCCCGGACTTCCACGGGATCGCCGGGGAGGTCGGCGTCCGCGACGGTGGTGAGGTTCACCGGGACGGCGACCAGCGACATCGTCACGACCGGCAACAGCAGCAGCGCGAACGCGACCTTCCGCGTGGAGACGTCGCGGACGAGGGTGGCCGCGTCAGCGCGCACGGCGGCGGTCAGCAGGACGGCGAGCGTGGCGACGAGCAACAGCCCGAGCGCGCGGAACAGCACGTACTCGTCGACGCCGCCGTACCACCACACCGCCCACAGCGACATCGACGCGCCGAGCACGACGGCGCCGAACCAGACGCGGGCCGCAGACGGTCCGCGGTCGCGGCGGGCGACGAGCGCGGCCGCCAGCACCGCGCCGGCGAGGAAGCCGAAGAGGTGGCCCTGCACGGAGACGCCGGCCCACCACGGCGCCGAGAACGACGAGGACGCGGAGGCGTACGTGATCGGGTTCTGGAGGACCGACCAGAGCAAGGAGAGCAGTTCGCGCGCGGACACCGCGAGCACAGTCGCCAGCGGGAAGCGCACGAGCGCGAACCCGGCGAACGCGTAGACGACGCCGGAGAAGCCGATGGTCGCGCCCCAGGAGAACACGCCCGTGAGCAGTCCCAGCGCGAGGACACCCGCGGGGAACAGTACGAACGCCCGGACGTAGGGGTTCGTCGTCCACGAGCCGAACGACGACTCGCCGCGCTCCGTCGGGTAGTGCGAGAACGCGTACTCCGCGAGCGGCGCGAGCGCGACTGTCCCGAGCAGGTTCCCGGTGACGTGGCCGAGGCTGGCGTGCGCGAACGCGGACGTGACCGTCCCGAGCGGGTAGAAGTACGACCACGAGACGAACGGCACGACCAGCGGCGACCCCGCCGCGCCGAACTGGACGACGAGGTAGAACGCGGCGACGCCCGCGACGACGGCGAGCGTCCCCCACGGGACGCCGAACAGCAGCCGGCTACGGACGCGCCGGACGACCGCGCGTCCCTCGCCGACCGACATCACGGCCGCGCCGGTCGCGAGTAGCGCGACGACGGCGGCGTACGCGGCCGCGCTCCAGACGCCGACGGTTTCCAGCGCCGCGGCGGCGGCGATGCCGAGGAGGACGCCGAGCGGCGCGGCGCGAGCGAGCGGTCCGAGGCGACGGTACCGTGGGACGGCGGCGGTCGCTGCGAGGACGGCGACCGTCGCCGCGGCGACGACGACCACCGGCGAGACGTTCATACGGGAAGATGGCTGGCCCCGATGGCATAAACCGTCCGCCCGCGAACCGACGCTTCGAAACGTTGAAACGCGATACGGGCGAACCACGTCGCATGGAACTGCGGGTCATCGAGAAGGGAGACGCGGAACTCACGATCGAGATTAGCGGGGAGGACCACACGTTCATGAACGGGCTGAAGGGCGCGCTCCTCGAGACCGAGGGCGTCACCGCGGCCTCGTACGACGTGAACCCCGAGCAGTCCGGCGGTCAGACGGAGCCGGTGCTCACCATCAAGACCGAGGACGGCGCCGACCCGCTGAGCGCGCTGGAGTCGGCGGCCGGCCGGATGGGCGACGAGCTCCGGGACTTCGCGGACGCGTTCGAGGCGGCGGCCTAACCGGCGACGACGGACAGCTCGAAGCGGCGATTCGCGAACTCGAAGGCCGGCGCCTGACTGCGCTCGGCCAGCGCGTCGACGTGTTCTTCTAACGCCTTGCGGCGACCGGGCTGTGTGCGGACGCGGACGCTGTCGGTCTCCTCGCCGAAGTACGCGATCGCGTTCTGGATCTCGGGTACCGACAGCACGTCTGTCGCCGAGAGCCGCGTCGCCTCGCGGTCGCTGTTCGTCAACACGAGATACGTGGGCTGGAGGCCGCCGGACGCGTGCGCCAGGCTCACGAAGCGCGCCGAGTCGCACTCGACGGCTTCGACGGCGGCCCGCCCGGCGTCGAGCGGTCCGTCGTCCGAGCACTGGGCAGGTCCCGGGTCCCCCGGCCCGGACGCACCAGAGTAGGGCATACGGTTATTCTCAACGACCCGTATGATAAATCATTCGTAGCGTTTACAGTTACAGCGCCGCGAAACAAACTCCCGAAAGTTCACCGGCGACTAGCTTGCGGTCAGTAGCGGACCGGAACGTCGTGGTCGTCGAGGTACTGCTTGGTCTCCTCGATGGTGTACTCGCCGTAGTGGAAGATCGACGCCGCGAGCGCGGCGTCCGCGCCGACGTCGAACGCCTCCACCATGTCCTGCGGGGAGCCACAGCCGGAGGACGCGATGACCGGCGTGGAGACGGCGTCACAGACCGCACCCGTCAGCGGGAGGTCGTAGCCGTCCTTCGTGCCGTCGGCGTCGATGGAGTTCACGAACAGCTCGCCGGCGCCGCGGCGCTCGGCCTCCGCCGCCCACTCGACGACGTCGATGCCGGTGCCCTCGCGGCCGCCTTTCACGGTCGCCTCGAACCAGCAGGACTCGCCGTCGACCTGCTCGTAGTGCTCGCCGTCCTCGTCGAAGCGCCGGCGCGCGTCCACGCTGATGACGATGCACTGGTTGCCGAACGCCCGCGCGCCCTCCGTGATGAGCTCCGGGCGTTCGATGGCGCCCGTGTTGATGGAGACCTTGTCGGCGCCCGCGCGCAGCGTCTCCTTGATGTCGTCGGTGTCACGGATGCCGCCGCCGACTGTCAGCGGGATGAACACCTCGTCGGCGACGCGCTCGACGACGCTCAGCATCGTCTCCCGGCCCTCCGCGCTCGCCGTGATGTCGAGGAAGACGAACTCGTCGGCGCCCGCCTCGTTGTACCGTTTGGCCATCTCCACGGGGTCGCCCGTGTATTCGAGGTCTTCGAAGTTCACGCCCGTGTAGACGGCGGCGTTCCCGTCGTCGTCGACGTCGACGTCGACGCACGGGATGACGCGCTTAGTCAAAGCCATGTGATAGCGACGAGTAGGGTCCGCCCCCACAAAAACAGTCCGAACGCGGACACGCCGTCGGGACACTCACCTCCCGCTGTCCGTCCCGGCTCGTTCCTCAGGTTTCGGTGTCGATGAGCTCCGCGGCGCCGTTCTGTTCGACCGTGATGCGGTACCCCTCGTAGCTGAAGCTGACCTTGAACTGGGCTTCCGGCGCCGGCGGCGTCGAGAACAGGTGGTCGAGAACGTGGTCGGCGATGTCGTACATCGCCGGCAGCTCGGTCGTGTCCGTGCCCTCGACGTCGGCGACGAGCTCCGCGATTTCGACTGCGGGGTTCTCCGCGTCCGTGTCCAGCTCCCGGTGGATGATGTTGTCTTCCGTCGGTTCAGCCATACGCTATAATGCGGACGCCTCGGTAAAGTTCATGTGGCGGTTCCGTTCGGGACGCTGCCCGCCCGTGCCCGTTCCGGAGAGTCGGAGCGCGGTCCCGCTCGAACGCAGTTTGGGGCGTCCCACAGTGCGGCGGTCGAATCTCCTCCGAGCCCGAGAGACTGACCGTTACCGGTACTGACTCAGTCGTCGGCGGGCGGCCGGAGGTCGTCGACGGTGCGCTCGTGGGGGCGTTTCGCCAGGTACCGGCCGATCTGCTCAGCGTCCTCGTCCGTGATTCCGTACTCCGTTCGCGACTCGTCGGCCTCAGCTGGCGGTGTCATGGTGTCGGGCAGGAGGCCGCACGGACGGATAGGTCGCGCGTTCTCTCAGTTACTCACTGTCACCAAGGGAGTGACAGCGCGCCGGCAGCGGCGGGCCGGACCGGGTACGAGCAGTCGGGGGAGTCGATAGTGGTTTCACCCCCTGCGAACAAGAGCCGCTGACATGACGTTCGTCGTCGCGTTCGACAACTCGCCGCTCTCGCGGGCCGCCCTCGACCGCGCAACCCGGTTCGCGACCACCGTCGACGAGGACGTCGTCGCGGTCACCGCGGTTCCGCGCGACGCGAAGAAAGCCCGCGAGCGCGGGTGGCTCGGCGGCGACACGGAGTTCTCGGTCGAGCGAGTCACCGCGAACCTCCAGGCCATCGTGACCGACCTCGACCCGAGTGCGGGGTTCGCGTACCGGGTCGTCGACAGGTACGCGCCCCGCGGCCGCGTGAGTCGCGCGATTCGCGAGCTCGCCGTCGAGCGCGACGCGTCGGTCGTGTTCATCGGCAGCGACAACGCCGGCCGGATGGTCGGCGGCATCAGCTCCGTCGGCCAGACCGTCTCCTCGGACGACCGCTACGACGTCCACATCGTCCGCCATCCCCGCGACCAGTAGCGCCGGTTCGGTACTGCCAAGTGAGGGCACATCCAACCGCCGCGTATGTCCGACCACGCTCACGACGACCACGGGGACGCGGGCCGCGTCACGTCACCGATGCAGGAGTACTCCACTAGCCACGTCGGCACCGGCTTCATCGTACTGCTCGTCGGCCTCGCGGTCGCGTACCTGCTGCCCGCGTTCTTCTAGTCGAGTTCGCGTTCGAGGACGCGCCGCGCGTCCGCGATCTCCTCGTGCTCGTAGTTCACGGACTCGCCGGCCACGCCGAGCGCGAGCGCGCCGTCGGCCGTCGCTTCGCCGAGGTCGACCACGGGCGCGTCCACGGCCTCCCGGAGCACGTCGGCGTCGGTCGTCTCCACGACCGCGCGCCCCGGCGCCTCGGAGAACAGCGCGCCGACGCTCGGCACTTCGGCGTCGACCCCCGCGTCCTCGCCGACCATCTCGGCGAGCGTGACCGCGAGCCCGCCGTCGCTGACGTCGTGGACCGCGAGCGTCGCGTCGTGTGCCGCGGCCGTCCGGACCCCGGCGACGCCCTCGGACTCGACGTCGGGGAACGGCGCGCTGCCGTCGAACTGCGCGAGGTACTCGCTCCCGCCGAGCGTCTCGTCGTGCCCGCCGACGAGCACGAGGTCGCCCTCTCCCGCGACTGCCATTCCGGGCGCGTCGTAGCCCGCCCGGACGCCGAGCATCGCGAGCGTCGGCGTCGGCGGTACGGGGCCCGCAGCGGAGTCGTTGTAGAGGCTGACGTTCCCGCCGACGACCGGCGCGTCGACCGCGCGGCAGCCGTCCGCGAGACCGTCGACAGCCGACGCGAAGCCGCCGTAGACGTCCGGCTTCTCGGGGTTCCCGCCGTTCAGGCAGTCCACCGCCGCGAGCGGCTCGGCGCCGACGGCCGCGAGGTTCGTCGCGTTCTCCACGGCCGTCGCGTACGCGCCGCGGTACGGCGACGCCGCCGTCCAGTTCGGGTTCGCGCCCGCCGAAAACGCGAGCGCCGTCTCCTCGCCGCCCGCCTCAGCTACTTCGTGGAGCGCGAGTTCGGCGGCGTCCTCGCCGGGCCGGCGGAGCGTGCGGTTACCGACCTCGTGGTCGTACTGGCGGTACACCCAGCGCTTGCTCGCCGTGTTCGGGCTCGACAGCACCGCGTCGAACGCCTCGCCGACTCCGACGTCCGGCAGGTCGGTGTCGCGCTCGCTCGGCTCCTCGCGCTCGAGGTCGTTCATCGGCGCGCCGTCCGCGAGGAACTCCGCGGGCGCGTCAACGACCGTCTCGCCCTCGAACTCGCAGACGTAGTTCCCCTCGGTCACCTCGCCGATGACCGAGCAGCCGAGGTCGAAGCGGTCCGCGATCTCCGCGACGCGCTCGACGTCCTCCGGGCGGACCTCGTAGCACATCCGCTCCTGGGACTCGGCGAGCAGGATTTCGAGCGCGTTCATGTTCGGTTCGCGCTGGTGGACGTTCGCCAGGTCGATGCGCGCGCCGAGGCCGCCCTGCGCGACCATCTCCGAGGACGCGCCGCCCAGCCCGGCCGCGCCGAGGTCGCGGGCGGCCAGCAGGAGGTCCTCGTCGACGAGCGCCTCGTTGGCCTCCACGAGGAGCTTCTCCGTGTACGGGTCGCCAACCTGGACCGCGGGCCGGTCCTCGGTCTCGGCGTCCTCCGCGAGGTCCTCGCTTGCGAAGCTCGCGCCGCCGAGACCGTCCCGGCCCGTTGCGTTCCCGACGAGCACGAGCTTGTTCCCGGGTTCTTTCGCGGCGGCCGTGACGAGGCGGTCCTCGGTGACGAGGCCGACGCACGCGACGTTCACGAGCGGGTTGCCCTCGTAGCCGTCGTGGAACTGCGTGCTCCCCGTCACGGTGGGGACGCCGATGGCGTTCCCGTAGTCGCTGATACCCTCGACGACGCCGTCGAGGAGGTACCGGGAGTGGTCGCGGTCGAAGCCGCCGAAGTACAGCGCGTCCGCGAGCGCTATCGGGTACGCCCCCATCGAGAGCGTGTCGCGGACGATGCCGCCGACGCCCGTGGCGGCGCCGTCGTAGGGGTCGACGTACGAGGGGTGGTTGTGGCTCTCGACGCCGAACGTCACGAGTTGGTCCGTACCGGGGACGGAGACGACCGCGGCGTCGTCGCCCGGCCCGACGACGACGTCGTCGCTGTCGGTGGTGAACGCGGACAGCAGCGGCCGAGAGGAGCGGTACGCGCAGTGCTCGCTCCAGAGGTTCTCGAACAGCGCGGCCTCCGCCCGCGTCGGGTCGCGGCCGAGCTCCGCTTCGACGAGGCGTCGGTCCGAGTCGGCGAGTGGCATTCACCTTCTTGGTTCTCCTACGGCGGTTTAGTCGTTTCTATGTGCACGGACGTGGGCAACATTCGGGTTCGCGTCGGCCCGGGTTTCGCTGTTCCAGCGGCGACACTCGGAACGCGGCGCTCGTGCTCACAGACCCCAGTGCCGCGCTGCTGGCCGCCCGCCGCTAGGGCGCTCGCGGCGGGTCCGGACCGGGGCGCTTTTGCCCACCCCCGGGCAATGACGACGCGTGCTTTCGGTCGAACTCCACGCGCACTCCGAGCTCTCCTACGACGGCCGGGACCCCGTCGAGATGCTCCTCGAGCAGGCGCAGGCGGTGGGGCTCGACGCGCTCGCGGTCACCGACCACGACGAGTTCGAGGCGAGCCTGCGGGCGGCCGAGCTCGCCGAGGAGTACGGGCTCGTCGGCATCCCGGGGATGGAGGTGACCAGCGCCGACGGCCACGTGCTCGCCATCGGCGTCGACGAAGAAGTCCCCTCCCACCTGCCGTTCGGCGAGACCGTCGACGCCATCCGCGACCGGGGCGGGCTCGCCGTCGTGCCCCATCCGTTCCAGTCCTCGCGCAGCGGCGTCGCGCCGAACATCACGGACGGCGAGCTCGCGTCCGCGGACGCCATCGAGGTGTACAACTCGCGGCTGCTGACCGGCCGCGCGAACCGGAAGGCCGAGCGCTTCGCGCGCACCCACGACCTCCCGATGACCGCCGGCAGCGACGCCCACATCGCCGAGATGGTGGGGCAGGCGGTCACCCGCGTCGGCGCAGACGAGCAGTCCCTGGAGGGCATCCTCGACGCCATCCGCGAGGGGCGGACGAGCGTCGAGGGCAAGCGCACGCCGTGGCACATCAGCTTCCGGCAGGCCGCCGGCGGCGCGAAGCGCCGCGTGAAGAACCGCCTCGGCGAGTTCTTCTAGGATGGACGACGCGCTCGCGGCGACCGTCCGCGAAGCCCTCGCCGACGGCAATCCGCTCCCGGGCGCGGACGGCTTCGCGGGCCGGCTCCCGGACGGCCGGCTCGTCCGGGACGTGCTCGGCCGCGACCTCTGTTACTACGACGGCGACGCGTGGAGCCGCAGCCCCGACGACCTCGCCGACCCGACGCTGCTGCCCGCCGGCCACGTCGGCGAAGACGGCGAGACGCGGCGCGCGTGGCGGCTCCCCGACCCGCCCGCGAGCGACGACGACCCGGTCGGGAGCGTTCGCGACGCGCTGGACGGCGCGCTCGACGTGCCGGACGACGACCTCGCGGTTGCGTTCTCGGGCGGCGTGGACTCCGCGCTCGTCGCCGCCGACCTCGACGCGCCGCTGTACGTCGTCGGCTACGAGGGCTGCGCGGACATCGAAGCGGCCCGCGAGTCCGCGGCCGCGATGGGGCGCAGCGACGACCTCCGCGTCCACGAGGTGACACTCGACGACATCGAGGCCGCGGTCCCCGAAGTGGCGCGGGCAATCGACCGCACGAACGCGATGGCCGTCCAGATCGCGCTCCCGCTCTACCTCGTCGCAGAACGAGTGGCTGCGGACGGCTTCTCCCGGCTGGCGCTCGGGCAGGGCGCGGACGAGCTGTTCGGCGGCTACGCGAAAGTCGCCGCGGCGCCGGACGACCCGCGGACGGACGCGGACACGATTCGGGGCGCGCGGCGAGAGGTGCTGGAGACGCTGCCCGAGCAACTGGAACGGGACGTGCGCGCGGTTCGCGCGGCGGGCGTCGAACCGGTGACGCCGCTGCTCCACGACGACGTCGTGCGCGCTGCGCTCGAACTCCCCGAGGAGTGGCTGGTCTCGGGCGACGTCCAGAAGCGCGCGCTCCGCGAGGCGGCCCGCGACCGGCTGCCCGACGCGGTCTGCGACCGCGAGAAGAAGGCCGTCCAGTACGGCAGCCTCGTCGCCCGCGAGGTCGACCGGCTCGCCCGACGGGCGGGCTTCAAGCGCCGGATGGACGACCACGTCACGAAGTACGTAGAGAGCCGTGTGGTCGACCAACGGGAGGCCACAGACAGTGCGAGCGAGGAGCCGAGCGACCCGTGAGCCGTGTGGACGACCAGAGGGAGTCCACGGACTGAGTGAGCGGCGCAGCCGCGAGCTGGGTGTTCTCAGGCAGACTCGGCTTCGTCGATGGCTTCCAGCGCTATCTGGACGGTGTCGGCGTCGAGGTCGCTCTCGCGGAGGTCGGCGGGGTCGTACCACTCCCAGACGTCGACGCTCGCTTCGCCGTCCGCGGGGTCGACGTCCCGCGAGGGGACCGTCGCGAAGTAGACGTGGTCGATGTGCTGGTGGCCGACGCTACCGTCCTCCTGAACGTTGATGTCGTAGCACAGCTGGTAGCGCGGCGACGGCAGCGCGAACCCGTCGGGCGCGGGGACGTCGGGCGCCTCGCCGAGCAGCGTCGGGTCCAGGCCGGTCTCCTCGCGCACCTCGCGCTTGCCCGCCTCGTGCGGGAGTTCGTCGCGGTCGACGTGCCCGCCCGGGGGAATCGTGATGCCGAGCCGGTCGTGCTCGTGGAGCGCCGTCGCGCCGTCGTTGACGACGTAGACGGTCGCGGTGAAGTGACGCGTCGTCTCCATACGCTCCGGGAGGAGGTACCCGGCCTAATGGGGTTCGGTCTCCAGGTGACGCGTGGCTGGTAATCACGTGAAAACGAGCGGGTCGATAGACGAAGCTATTCGGCAGCTACGGGCGCCCCAAGGGCTAACACGCAGATGCACGAACGTCGTCGTGTGCAATTGACTGTCCGGCAATCGGGGGAGGAAGCGGATGGCGAATAGCCGCACGACGTTCACGGCCGCGGGCGTGGAGTCGACGAGCGACGGCGAGGAAATCGAGAACGCGCTCCACGAGAAGGAGGGCATCCAACTGGTCACCGTCGACGACGAGACCGGCGAGGTCGTCGTGCGGCACGGCGAGGCGCTCGTCTCCGCTGAGGAGATCGAACAGACGGTCGAGGAGCTCGGCTACGACGTCGAAGACTAGGCTTCGACGTTCGGCTCGCCGCCGGCCTCCAGAATCTCGTGGTAGCGGTTCCGGATAGTGACCTCGCTGACGTTCGCGACGTCGCTGACCTGACTCTGGGTGACGCGCTCGTTCGAGAGCAGGCTGGCGGCGTACACTGCGGCGGCGGCCAGCCCTACGGGCGACTTCCCGGAGTAGAGGCCGGCTTCCTGGGCGCTCCCGAGGAGCTCGCGGGCGCGGCGCTCGACCTCGTCCGGGAGGCCGAGTTCGGAGCAGAACCGCGGGACGTAGCTCGTGGGGTCGGTGGGCGCGACTTCGAGGCCGAGCTCGCGGGCGACGTAGCGGTACGTGCGCGCGATCTCGTCGCGGTCGACGCGGCTGACGTTCGCGACCT
This sequence comes from Halobacterium sp. R2-5, assembly GCF_011734195.1. Lineage (NCBI taxonomy): Archaea > Methanobacteriati > Methanobacteriota > Halobacteria > Halobacteriales > Halobacteriaceae > Halobacterium > Halobacterium sp. R2-5. The sequence continues at coordinate 1,219,829 of NZ_JAANTH010000001.1, read as the reverse complement.
CGTCGAGGCTGCGGGGCGTGTTCGCCTGCCTGGCGGCGGCGTACAGCGCGCTCGTGGCGACACCCTCGATAGAGCGGCCGGGCAGGAGGTCCTCGTCGAGCGCGCGGCGATAGATTACGGACGCAGTCTCCCGGACGTTCTTCGGGAGGCCGAGCGCGGACGCCATGCGTTCGATCTCGCCGAGCGCCTGCTTGAGGTTGCGCTCCTTGGAGGTACGAGTGCGGAAGCGCTCGTTCCACTTGCGGAGGCGCTGCATCTTCTGGCGCTGGTTCGACGAGAGGCTGTTCCCGTAGGCGTCCTTGTCCTGCCAGCCGATGTTCGTCGACAGCCCCTTGTCGTGCATCATGTTCGTCGTCGGGGCGCCCACCCGGCTCTTCTGGTCGTTCTCCTTGCTGCCGAACGCGCGCCACTCCGGCCCGCGGTCGATGCTGTCCTCCTCGACGACGAGCCCGCAGTCCTCGCAGACCGTCTCCCCGCGCTCGTCGTCGACGACCAGGTCGCCGCCGCACTCCGGACAGTGTAACTCCGATTCCTCGTGCTCCTCGCGCTCCGCTGTTTCCTCGCGGGCGGTCTCGCGCTCGTCTCGGGTCCGCGTTCTGTCACTCATGGGAGATTGGGGAGGGGCGGGTTCTGTGGTCGCGAAAACGTCTAATACGTACGTAAGCAGGGGCCGACCGCACAAAAGGACTGTGGCAGACGGTTGCACGCGAACCGGCCGCGTGAGGCATCGAAACGCTTACCGACGCCAGCCACAATTCCGGAGACATGAGCGATTCTGTGGACGCCGACGAGGTCGAGCACGTCGCGGACCTCGCGCGGGTGGACCTCGACGACGAGGAGGTCGCGCAGTTCGCCGACCAGTTCGGCGACATCCTCGAACACTTCGAGGCTCTCGACGAGGTCCCCGAGGTCGACGCCGAGCCCGACCTCGTGAACGTGATGCGCAGCGACGAGGTCGAGGACAGCCTCAGCCAGGACGAGGCGCTGCAGAACGCCGACGACAGCGAGGACGGCCGCTTCAAGGGCCCGAAGGTGTCGTGATGAGCCTGAACGCGTACATCACCGACGAGGAAATCGAGGGCAGCGAGGACGGCCCGCTCGCCGGGCGGACCGTCGCCGTCAAGGACAACATCTCCACGGAGGGCGTGCGCACGACCTGTGGGTCGAAGATGCTCGAGGACTACGTGCCGCCGTACGACGCCACCGTCGTCGAGCGCCTGAAGGACGCGGGCGCGACCATCCCGGGGAAGGCGAACATGGACGAGTTCGGGATGGGGACGACCACGGAGACGTCGTACTTCGGTCCCGTGAAGAACCCCGTCGACGAGGACCACGTCCCCGGCGGCTCCTCCGGCGGGAGCGCGGCGGCTGTCGCCGCGGGCGACGCGGACCTCGCGCTCGGCACGGACACCGGCGGGTCGATTCGGTGTCCGGCCGCGTTCTGCGGCGTCGTCGGCATCAAGCCGACGTACGGCCTCGTCTCCCGGTACGGGCTGGTCGCGTACGCGAACAGCCTCGAACAGATCGGGCCCATCGCACCGACCGTCGAGGACGCCGCAGCGCTCCTCGACGTCATCGCGGGCCCGGACGAGCGCGACGGCACCACCCGCGAGGAAGGGGCGGACACGGACTTCGCGAGCGCCGCCGACGGCGACGTCGACGGCCTGACGATCGGCGTCCCCACGGAGCTCGTCGAGGGCGCGGAGGACGCGGTCGTGGAGACGTTCGAGGAAGCCATCGACGACCTCCGCGAGCAGGGCGCGACCGTCGAGGAGGTCAGCCTGCCCTCCGTCGAGTACGCCGTCGCGGCGTACTACGTCATCGCGATGAGCGAGGCGTCCTCGAACCTCGCGCGCTTCGACGGCGTGCGCTACGGGAATTCGGGCGGCTACGACGGCAACTGGAACGAGACGTTCTCCGAGGCGCGCTCGGAGGGGTTCGGCGACGAGGTCAAGCGCCGCATCCTCCTCGGGACGTACGCGCTGTCGGCGGGCTACCACGACAAGTACTACAAGCAGGCCCAGGAGGCCCGCGCGTGGGTGAAACAGGACTTCGACGAGGCCTTCGAGGACGTCGACGTGCTCGCGTCCCCCACGATGCCGATTCTCCCGCCGGAGCTCGGCGAGAGCCTCGACGACCCGCTGAAGATGTACCTCGCGGACGCGAACACGACGCCCGTGAACCTCGCGAACCTCCCCGCCATCTCGGTGCCCGCGGGCGAAGCTGATGGCCTCCCGGTCGGCCTCCAGCTTGTCGGCCCCGCGTTCGGCGAGGAGACGATTATCAACGCCGCCGCAGCGGTCGAGAACTGAGCAGTTCGCGCTGTCGCCCACGGTTTGCGCTCAGTACCCGCGCGGCGTACCGTATCTCTTCTTCGTTGCGGGCGCTGCCCGAATCCAGCGGACGGACAGATACTGGCATCTTGGCGGCGTTACTCGCCGTTTAACAATTATCGGTGGGTGACGAGTGGCAGGCGTCGACAATGGCCAGGAAGTATACACTGACGACTCGCCGGCAGTTCCTCAGCACCGCCGGCGCCGCCGCAGCAGCACTGACACTCCCGGGAAGCGCGTTCGCGCAGTCGGACACACCGACGCCGAGTAGCGACGTCACGTTCCACGAGGGACTGACGTACGCCGAGCGCGATAGCGGCGAACTCAAACTCGACCTGTACCTTCCAGACAGCGAAGAGCCGACACCGCTCGTGGTCTTCGTCCACGGCGGCGGCTGGCTCGTGAACACGCGGAAGGACACGCCGGACCTTGAGGAGTACTTCGTCAGCCGCGGCTACGCGATGGCGACGGTAGACCACCGGCTCTCCGAAATTCCGGAAGACGTCGACCCGATAATCAGCCCGTCGCCAGACAACCCCGTTCCGAGAGGTACGTTCCCGGACCACATCGTCGACGTGAAGGCGGCGATTCGGTGGTTGCGCGGACACGCCGACGAGTACAATCTCGACCCGGAACGGGTCGCGACCTGGGGGAGTTCCTCCGGGTCGCACCTCGCCGTCCTCGCCGGGACGGCCGGCGACGTGGAGGAAATCGAGGGCGACGTCTACGACATTGAGAAGACCGTCTACCCGGGGGAGTCCGGCCGTGTGCAGGCTGTCGTCGGCTGGTACACGCCGACCGACTTTCTCAAGATGGACCCGCAACTGGACGGGAAAGGATTCAGCCACGACGCGCCGAACTCGCCGGAGTCACTGCTCGTCGGCGGCCAGATTACGGAGAACGAGGAACTGGTCGAACGAGCCGACCCGATAACGTACGTCGACCCCGACGACCCGCCGTTCCTCCTCATGCACGGACGGCAGGACGTCACCGTCCCGTACCAGCAGAGCACAATCCTCTACGATGCACTGAGCGAGGCTTGCGTCGATACGACGTACTACGAACTCCACGACCTTGGCCACGGGTTCGGGTTCGACGGGCTCACCCAGAAGCCGACCGTCGATCAGACGATTACGAAGGCGAAGTGCACTCCTGGGGACGGGAAACTGAAAGAGCGCGTCTCGAACGGGCCGCCCGCCGGCCCGAAAGTCATCGAGCAGTTCCTCGACCGCACGCTCTCGAACTAGAAGTCCGGGAGGTCGTCGGGCGCGTCGTACTCGGCCTCCCAGTCGACGTACTCCGCCTTGAGGAGGTTCGAAACTTCCGCGCCGAGCTCCGCCAGCGACGCGTTGATAGCGGAGACCGTCTCCCACGACTCCAGGTCGGGGTGGATGTCGCGCTCGCGCCAGTTCTCCGGGAGGCCGGGCGCGTGGTAGCCGACGCGGTCCGCGAAGTCGTCCCAGAAGAAGTCGAACTCGTCGAACAGTCCGAGGTCGACGGCGACGTCGAACGCCTCGCGGTCGAGGTCCGTCTCCGCGGCCCACGACTCGAAGGCCTCCTCCCACGCGCCGGCTTCCAGGAACTCCTGGAGGTCGTCGCGGTGGTAGTCCGTTCCCTGGACGGTGACGTCGTCGTACTCGTCGGGGTCGCCCTCCAGCTCGGGCGGGTCGGGTGCGGGCGCGTCGAGTGTCACGAGCGGAGATTGGTGGTCGCTCGGGAAAAACCTGCGCGTGTCCCGGCTACGCGCCGAGCCAGTCGTTCGTCGAGACCTCGTGGCCGCTCTCCCGGCAGATTTTCGCGCCCTGCTGGCGGACGTTGCGGGCCGACGGGAACGCCTCGCGCTCGCGCATCTCGGACTGGATCCACTCCGCGAGCTCGCGGGCCTGCGGCTTCCCGGCGAGGCTCTGGACCTCGTTGAACCCCTTCTCGTACGCGTCGCGGCGGGAGCCGGCCCGCTCCTTCGCTCGCCTCCGGTCCGCGAGGTCGAAGACGTCCGCGGCGGTCTCGTCGATTTCTCGCAGGAGGGATTTCGCGTGCTCTGTCATCGTTCTCGTAGACAACGGCGAGCGAGCGAATAAACGTGGGGGGTCGTTCAGTACGCGCGCGACCGTCTCAGCACCGTATCCGGGACGGCCCGCGTCGTCGCGTACGGGCCCGGACCGATTATTTTCTAGTTTTATAAGTTATGAAACGGGTATAATAATAAGGCGGTTTCGGGCGTGGCATCCCGCGTCAGCCCGGCGGCGTCGCCGGGCGACAACCCAACGATGTCACAGGAACGAAATCGCCGGCGGACCCTCCCCGGCGGACCGACGTGGTTGCTCGCACAGCTCGCCCGCGTTCTCGCGGGCGCGAAACGGCTCTGGAACACGCTGGTGTACAGCTCTGCGTACCTCTCCGTAATCACCGTGGTCGAGGTCGGCATCGCGATGGCGGTGCTGTCGCTGCCGTTGAGCCCGGCACCGCTCGTCGTCGGCCTCGTCACGTTCGCCGTCTACGCGAACGACCGCATCGCCGACGTGGACGACGACGCCGTCGACAAGCTCGCGCAGGCCGCGTTCGTGCGACGGCACCGCGACGCGCTGTACGTCGCGGCCGCGGCGGCGTACGGCACGGCGCTCGCGGTCTCGATGCTCGGCGGGCCGCTCGCGCTGTTGCCGGGCGGCTTCTGGGTGCTGTACGCGACCGACTAGCTCCCCCAGCCCGGCGACCAGATGCACCGTCTCAAGGACGTCCTCGTCGTCAACACCGCCGTCGTCGCGCTCGCGTGGGCGGTGTCCCCGACCTTCCTGCCGCTGGCGTTCGCGGACAACGAGCCGACCGGCGCCGTCGTCACCGTCGACGTGCCGCGCCTCGACTAGGCTACTGCTGTTCGGCGTGCGCCTCGAGGGCCTCCTGCCGGAGCGCCTCCTCGGCCTCCGTCTCGCAGTCCAGTCGCGGCACTTCCGTGGGGTTGCCGTCGTCGTCGAGCGCGACGAACGTGAAAAACGAGGTCGTGGTCTTGCGCTCGGTTCCCTCCACGGGGTCCTCCGCGCGGACTTCGACTTTCACCTCGATGCTGGACTTCCCGACGTCGAAGACGAACGCCTCCACGACCGCGACCTCGCCCATCTCGATGGGCGCGATGAAGTCGACGTGGTCCATCGACGCGGTGACACACTGCCGGCCGGAGAACCGCATCGACGCGATGGCCGCACAGATGTCCATCCAGTGGAGGACCGCGCCCCCGAGCGCGCGCCCCAGGTTGTTCGTGTCGTTGGGCAACAGCAGCTCGGTCATCTCCGTGTACGAGTCCATCAGGCGCGACGATTCGGGCATACTCGTGGTTCTACGGGCCGGGGCTTCAATCCTTCCGAGTGGCGACGACGCGCCGTCGCTCGTCGGGCTTTCGACAAGCGTAAGGCCGCCACGACTAACGTCGAGTCAATGAGCGAGGAATCCGCGGCGAGCGAGGGGTCCGTGCGCGTCGTCGGGACCGCCCACGTCTCCGCGGACAGCGTCGAGGAGGTCGAGCGCGTCGTCGAGGAAGAGAATCCCGACACTGTCGCGGTCGAACTCGACGAGGGCCGGTACCGCCAGATGCAGGGCGGGACGCCCGAGGACCTGGAGGCCAGCGACCTCCTGAAGGGGAGCATGGCGTTCCAGTTTCTGGCGTACTGGCTTTTGTCGTACGTCCAGAAGCGCCTCGGCGAGCAGTTCGGCATCGAGCCGGGCGCGGACATGAAGGCGGGCATCGACGCCGCCGAGCGCACCGGCGCGGACGTCGCGCTCGTCGACCGCGACATCCAGGTGACGATTCAGCGCTTCTGGGCGCGCATGACCGCCGTCGAGAAGCTCCGGCTGGTCGGCGAGCTCGCGCTCGGCGTGACCGACAGCCGGACGCTCGGACTGGGCGTCGGCGCGTTCTTCGGGTTCGTCGTCGGCGTCGCCGCGGAGTTCGTCGCCGGACCGTTCCTGATTCCGCCGCCGCCCGCGGCCGGCGTCGCGGGGACGGTGCTGGTGTTGCTGGCGGGGCTCGCGGAAGCCGTGCTGTTCGCGGTCGCGGGCGCGCTCGTGCTCGGCGCCGTGTTCGCAGTGCTGTTCGCGCGTTCGGCGCCCGAGGAGGACGTCGAAGAGTTCTCGATGGACGACCTGACGGACGCGGACGTGGTCTCCGCGATGATGGAGGAGTTCCGGCGCTTCAGCCCCGCGGGCGCAGAAGCGCTCATCGACGAGCGCGACGCGTTCATCGCGCACAACCTCGTCGCGCTCCGCGCGCAGGGCAAGCACGTCGTCGCGGTGCTGGGCGCCGGCCACCGCGAGGGCGTCGAGCGCTACCTCGACCACCCCGAGGAGCTCCCGCCGATGGAGTCCCTGACGGGCACGCGGAAGAAGCGCTTCTCGGCGGCCAAGCTCTTCGGCCTGCTGATCACGGTCGGCTTCCTCGCGTTCTTCGTGCTGCTCGTGATGGCGGGCGTCGACAACACCGTCCTCCTGCAGGTGTTCGGCGCGTGGTTTCTGTTCAACGGGATAATCTCGATGGGCGCGGCGAAGCTCGCGGGCGCGCACTGGACGAGCGCGGGCGTCGGCGGCGCGGTGGCGTGGCTGACCAGCATCAACCCGCTGCTCGCGCCCGGGTGGTTCGCGGGCTACGTGGAGCTGCGTTACCTCTCCGTGCGCGTCGCCGACATCGGCACGCTGAACGAGCTACTGGACGACCAGGAGACGCCGATCCGGGACCTGCTCGGGCAGATGGTGGAAGTGCCGCTGTTCCGGCTCATCGCGGTGGTCGCGATGACGAACGTCGGCAGCATCGTCGCGAGCGTCCTGTTCCCGTTCGTCGTGCTGCCGCTCATCGGTGGGCCCTTCGACAGCGTCGGCGCGGTCAGCGACGCGATGGTCCGCGGCGCGCAGAACAGCGCCGACGCGATCTGGGGGCTGGTACGGTGAACTTCAGCAGCCGGGAGCTCCGGGACCTCCTCGTCGCGTGGCTGGCGCTCGGGCTGGCGTTCAGCCTGCTGTACGTCCCGATTTCGGCGACGAACGTGATGGACGTGCTGGCGAGCCGGCTGTTCGCCGAGGAGTTCGCGCTGAGTCTCGCGACGGTCGGCGTGGCGTTCCTCCTGCACGAGCTCGCGCACAAGGTGGTCGCGGTGCACTTCGGCCAGCACGCGGAGTTCCGCGCGGACTTCGGGATGCTCGCGCTCGCGGTGGCGGGCGGCTTCGCGGGGTTCCTGTTCGCGGCGCCGGGCGCGGTCCACCACCGCGGCCGCATCACGCCCCGCGAGCACGGCCTCATCGCGCTCGCCGGCCCGCTGACGAACGTCGCGCTCGCAGTCGTCTCGCTGGGCGTGTTCGTCGTCGCGCCCGACATCGGCTGGCGGGGCCTGTTCATCAACGTGCTGCTCGCCGGGTTCAACATGATCCCGTTCGGGCCGCTGGACGGCGCGACGGTCCTGCAGTGGAACAAGACGGTGTACGCGGCCGCCGCGGTCGTCACCATCGGGCCGGCGCTTTTGTTCTTCTTCGGGATATAGTCGTCCGCGCATAGACCGGCACGCTTTTCGCCCCGAGATGCGCACGCTCGTGTATGAGCGACGGGAGCGACGACGAACTCACGTACTCCGAGGCGGGCGTGGACATCGAGGACAGCGAGGCGGCGACCGCGGCGCTCGTCTCCGCGGTCTCCGAGGTCGGGGACACCACCGAGTACGCCGGATTGGTGGACCTCGGCGACCAGTACCTCGCGCTCGCGACCGACGGCGTCGGCACGAAACTGCTCGTGGCGGTCGCCCTCGACGACTACTCGACGGTGGGCATCGACTGCATCGCGATGAACGTCAACGACCTCGTGGCGGCGGGCGTCGAGCCCGCGGCGTTCGTGGACTACCTCGCGGTCGACGTGCCCGACGAGGACCGCGCCGCCGAACTGGGCGAGGGCTTGGCTGCCGGCGCGGAGGAAGCGGGCGTGGCGCTCGTCGGCGGCGAGACAGCCGTCATGCCGGAAGTCGTGAACGACTTCGACCTCGCGGGCACGGTCGCGGGCGTCGCGACCGACGACGACCTGCTCCCGGGAGAAGCCGAGGCGGGCGACGTGCTCGTCGGCTTCCCGTCGTCGGGCATCCACTCGAACGGCCTCACGCTCGCGCGGGAGGCAGCCGACCGCGCCGGCGGCTTCGACGAGCCGTTCCCCGGCGACGGCTACGAGACAGTTGGGGAGGCGCTGCTGGAGCCGACCCGCATCTACACGTACCTGCTCGATGCGCTGCACGAATACGACGTGCACGCGGCGGCCCACGTCACCGGGGGCGGCTGGACGAACCTCGAACGCATGGGCGCGTTCCGCTACGAGGTCACGGACCCGTTCCCGGCGCAGGACGTCTTCGACTTCGTGCAGGACGCGGGCAACGTCAGCGACGAGGAGATGCACCGCACGTTCAACATGGGCACCGGGTTCGTCGCCGCCGTCGACCCCGCGGACGCCGACGCGCTCGTGGCCGCGACTGACGGCGAGCGGATCGGGCGTGTCGAAGCTGGTTCCCACGTGGCAGTCCGCGGCCTCGAACTCTGACCCGAACTGATAACGCCACGTTCGGAACCGGTCCACGGCGCACACCGGGGTGGAAGAGCGACCCACATCTCTATAGGGTCTGACAGACCACAGCCCCGTGTGAGCTTCTCGTTTCACCGCTGGGGCGACTTCGGTGTGGCGGGCGTTCCGCCCGATACCGTTGAGTGGTCCTTCGACCCGGACGCGACGTACTCGATTCCCGACGGAGACGCCGCCGTCGTCGAGGAGGCGTGGGCGTCGCTCGTCCACGGCGACGATAACCTCCACGACGGCCCCAGTCTCAATCTTCGGGGCGTCGACGACACTCGAATCCACGTCGGACCTACTCGATTCAGGGACCACTATCTGCGCCGCCTCACTGTCGCCGAGAGCCCCCGGTTCGATGCCGACCAACTCACGGACGATGGACGGCGGCAGTTGACCGAGTCGGTCCACCTGCTCTCGTCGTTCGTGGCTGTCGTCGCCGACGGACAGGTGCTCCTCGGAGTCAAGCCACCCCAGGCGGACCGCGGCCCGTTTCTCTCCTTCCCGGGTAGCGGCTACCTAGACAGGAACCACGACTTCCGAGACGGCGACGCTGAACCGACTCGTGCAATCGTGGGTCGCGAGCTACAGGAGGAACTCGGCGTGATGGCCGACGGCAATCGAGTCCGTTGTCTCGGCGTTTTCGAGGATACGTCCCCCGAATCGCACCTGAACCCGGCGCTGTTCTCCGTGGTCTACGTCGACGAGAGCGCTTCGTCGGTCCTGCGGACGGCGCGACGAGCACCGGACGCAGACGAGTTCACCGAGTTCGTGTTCGTGCCGCTCACCGAAGCAGCGCTCGACGGGCTAGTCGAACTCGCCGTCGACGGAACCGCGACCGCGGCGCCCGAGAGAGTCCCCACCGAACGCTTCGACGGGATGTCGCACAAGTCGCTGCTGATGGTGTTGCTGCTCGGTCGGCGTGAGGTCGGCGAGGAGTGGTTCGACCGCACACTTTCCGAGTACTCCGAGATAGTCCTCGAACCCGCTTAGTCCACGCTTCGGTCCGGAATGCAGTCGACGAGCGTTCCGTGGAGGTGGCCGTTAGACGCTAGGAAGTCACCGTCGTGATTCTCGCCGCCGGTGTGATCGGTCAACGTTCCCCCCGCGGCCTCGACCAGAACTTCTCCCGCCGCTCGGTCCCAGAGGCTCTGGTTGAACCCGCAGGCGGCATCGGTGTGCCCGGCGGCGACGTGCGCGAGGTCGAGCGCTCCGGAGCCAGTCGAGCGGATGCCTTCGACCGTCGAACCGAACGCCCGGTGGACCGCCCAGACGTCGTCGCGGCCGGCCCGCGACGAGGAGTACGGGAGGGAAACGAGCGCGCTCTCCGGGTCGGTCGTCTCGGCGGGTTCGAGCGCGACGCTCGCGGTAGTGGAGTCTCCCGAGAGCGTGGCGGCGTACATGTCGTCACTCATCGGACGGTAGACGACGCCCGCCCGCAGGGTCCCCTCGACTTCGAGTGCGATGGACACGCAGAAGTCCGGGAGCCCGCGGAGATAGTTCGACGTGCCGTCCAGCGGGTCGACGACCCAGCGGACGTCTTGGTTGCCGACCCCGCCGTCCTCCTCGGAGAGAATCCCGTGCGAAGGGTACGCGTCCGTGAGGTGTTTGAGAATACGACGTTCCGATTCGAGGTCGACTTCAGAAACAGGGTCGCCGGGACCCTTGTAATCGGTGTCGTGGTCTTCGGTGAAGGCGGAGCGCTGGAAGTCACCGGCCAGACGAGCGGCTTCGGCGGCGGTCTCCAGCGCTTCGTGGAGGTCTATCATCTGTCGAATAGTCGTTGGGCGAGCGCGGTTATAAGTACGCGAGGTAGCTCGTGTACCCGACGTAGACGACCACCCACAGCGCCGTCGTCGCAATCTGGAGCCCGACGAAGTACGACGAGAGGCTCCGCTTCCCGACGGGCGATCGCTCGCGCGTGTCGTACGTCTCGACGACAGACAACTCCTGCCAAGTATCCTCGAAGGTCCTGATCTCCTCGTTCAGCTCGTCCCGTGCCCCCTTGTAGGACTCGGTAGCCAGCCAGAAGGCGTACGCGCTCGTCGCACCGATCATGGCAACTGCGGGCCGGAACTGGGGGCCGGTCCGGAGGAAGATGTTGACCAGCACGCCGACGACCGCGACGGAGAAGTAGTTCGCACGCATCAGCAGACGGTCGCGGTACATCGCCTGCTTGCTGAACATCTTGTAATTCGCGCTCACGAGCTCCAGCTCCGGGTCGGTTCCCTCTTCGCTGGACCCCGTTCCGTCGGTCCGTTCGTCGTCTTCGGGCCTCGTGAGAAACCAGTACAGGGTGATGGCAGCGGGAGCGAGCGCTGGGGAGCTACGCAACGCCCACGCGGGGAAGTCGATGTACGGGAGAAGGGCGGCCATCGCCGCCGGCACCGCGAAGAGTGCAACGGAACCTACGACGACGACGCGCTCGTCGATGCGCTCGTCGTCCTCGTCCCCTCGGTTGTCTGGAGGTGTCTCGTCACTCGATGTCTCGTCCGTCGACTCGTCGGGCATCAGCTGATGCGGGCGGCGACGTCGGCCTGCGTGATGATGCCGACCGTCTCGCCGTCGTGGGTGACCATCACGGCCTTGTAGTGGTCCAGCAGGCTCGAAATCTCGTCGAGCGTGGCGTCCTCGGAGACGGTCGGGAAGCTCTCGCTCATCACGTCCCGGACGGGGTGGTCGCCGACGTCCTCGCCGGCGTGGACGACGTCGCTGTCGCTGATGGAGCCGACGGGGACGCCGTTCGTGATGACCGGGAGCTGGGAGTAGCCGGCGTTCTGCATCTTCTCGACGGCGTCGCTGACGGCGTCGTCGGGCGCGACGCTGATGACGTCCTCGTGCATCAGGGTCTTCGCGCGGACGACGTCACCCTCGGCTTCGTCGAGCGCTTCGACGATGCGGCGCAGCGTCGACAGTCGCGGGTCGACGTCACCGCCCTCGATGCGGGCGATGAGCGGCTGTGAGACGCCCGCTCGCTCGGCGAGCTCGCTCTGCGTGAGTTCCAGCGAGGTGCGGCGCTCGCGGAGGTCCTTCGGCGTCGGGAGACGCATACGCCGCAATTACCAGGAGTTATTAATAAAGTTTCGGGAGGTCACGCGTCCTCGGTCTCGGCCTCCTCGCCGTCCTCCTCGACGACCTCGATGACTTCGAGGGGGACGTCGCGGAGCGCGCCGCCGACCTCGCTCTTCGCGATGCGCTCGGCGTGCTCGACGCTGTCCGCGTTGAACACCGTGAGCTCGAGGACGAGCCCGACGAGCGCGGTGTTCGCCGCGAGGAACGCGGCGTCCAGGGGCTCCGCGCACGCGGGACACGTCGTGACCCCGGCCTCGACCTCCACGTAGTCGAGGTCCTTGTCGTTCAGTCGTTTGCCGGCTTCGCTCACGGCGACGCCGATGGCGTCGTCGGAGTTCTCGACGTCACGCACCAGCCACGCGGCTTCCATCGCAACGACGTAGTTGCTCATACTCGTTCATCGAGGCGCGGAATGTCGTGCTTTGCGGTTTCGACCCTGTGGGCCGGACGTGACTGGAAACGTCGCCATAACTTACGGAGTGGTGTCCGGACAGCGACGGAACCGCTACGCCTCGCTACGGGGTTCGGGGGTCTGCGGGCGCCGGAAGTCGCCGAACCGAGAAACCGCACGACTGCGCCGGGTTCGGCCCATCCGACCCGTCGGAAGACATTTATATGGGTGTGTCCTGAGGCAGACCATCCCGATGCTCGACCGCACCACCCGACTCGCGCTGTTCACGCTGTACCAGTCCGCCCTCGCGCTGGGCATCGCGCTGCTGCCCGTCGCAGTCCTCGTCCGGCAGGCCGGCGTCACGCTGCCCGTCCACCGCGTCGTCGAGCGCACCGAACAGGCCTACGAGGCCCACGCCGCGAACTGAAGACGCGGCGCAGACGACCGCTACCGTGCGATTATCCCGTGGTCCGAATCCCCGGAAAAGATGGTTTTATCCGTGCCCGACTGGTAACGTCTGGTAATGTTCAACAGCAACGACGGCTCGGAGTTCGCCCGGAACCAGGCGCGGTTCGGCGGCACCCAGAACCCCTACGAGCCGGAAGTCGGCTCCCTCCCCGACAACGACCGCTCGCAGGCCGACGACGAGTACGTGAACAAGACCGGCACCACCATCGTCGGGCTCACCACCGACGACGGCGTCGTGATGGCCTCCGACATGCGCGCGAGCCTCGGCGGCCGCGTCGTCTCCAACAAGGACGTCCAGAAGGTCGAGGAGATCCAGCCCAACGCCGCGCTCTCGATGTCCGGCTCCGTCGGCGGCGCCCAGAGCTTCATCCGCTCGCTGCGCGCCGAGGCGAACCTCTACGAGGCCCGCCGCGGCGAGTACATGAACATCAACGCGCTCGCGACGATGGCGTCGAACCTCCTCCGCGGCGGCCCGTTCTTCCGCGTCGTCCCGATCCTCGGCGGCGTCGACGACGAGGGCGGCCACGTCTACAGCCTCGACCCGTCCGGTAGCTCCCTCTCGGACAAGTACACCGCGCAGGGCTCCGGCATGCCGTACGCGCTCGGCGTGCTCGAACAGGACTACCACGAGGACATCTCCTTCGACGAGGCCGTCGAGGTCGCCGCGCGCGCCATCGACTCCGCGAGCGAGCGCGACACCGCGTCCGGCAACGGCATCCACGTCACGAAGATCACGCGGAACGACGTCGAGATCATCGGCCACAAGGACGTCGAAGACGTCCTGTAATCGGCTCGGCCGGCTGCGATTCTCTCCCGTTCTCCGGTTCTCTCGACGCTGTGTAGCCGGCCGGCCGCTCAGTCGAGACCGTCGCCGCGTCCGAGCCAGTCCGCGAAGCTCCCCGAGAGCAGCGTCTCGCGCTGGTTCTCGAAGTACTCGCACTGCATCGCGTAGACGGCGTTCTCGAAGGTGTTGCCGTCGTAGAGCGCGCTCCGGATCCGGTCGCGCTTCCAGGACGCGGGCGTGGTCTCGTGGCGGGCGCGCTGGCGGAGCGGCCACAGGTACTTCGCCGCTTCCTCCTCGGAGAGCCCGCGACGGCGCAGTCCGGCCTCCGCTTGCTCGAAGAGGTCGACGTAGATCTCCTCGGTGTCGTCGACGCGGTCGCCGTCCGCGGTGATCCACGCGAGGTCGCCGTCGAGGCCGTTCCGCGCGGCCTCGTAGAAGCTCTCCCGGGCGTCCTCCCAGTCGAGGTCGTAGAGCGGGTGTTCGGTCCGCGGGAGGTTCTCCAGCAGTCCCGCGAACGCCGCCTGCACCGCGATGGTGTCCCGGACCGTCGGCTGGCCCGCGATGGGACGGAACTCGATGCGGGCGTTGGCGTCCTCCTTCGAGGACCCGCCGAACACCGGCCGCACCCACCGCCAGAACGTGCCGTGCTTGCGCCGCCAGTGCGCGAACTCGTCGTCGAAGCGGCCGCCCTTCGAGACCGGCATCGGGACGATGGTGTTGTCGGTCGCGACCTGATCGACGGCGTCCGCGGCGCTCGAGAAGTCCTCGGGGAAGCGCACCTTCTCGGACTCGCCGGGGACGTTCAGCACCGTCTCGAAGACGTCGATTCGGGACTCCTGCCAGCCGTCGACGAGAATCTCCTCGGGTTCGGCGTCCTCGTCGTAGAGGTCCGGCGGGAACACCGGCGAGTTCACACAGAGCGCGAGCAGCGGCCCGGCGAACCGGACCGCGTACCGGAAGTACGTCGGCAGGTCGACGGCCTGCGGGACCTGGTAGTGCGGCTGGATGGACGTGATGAGCGCCTCCGGCATCACCGTGTCCGCCTCCAGGGAGACGTGGGGCGCGTCGAGTCCCATTCCGGCGGGCTGGTCGGTGTTCGCCATCGCGTGGTAGCGCGCAGACGCCGACATGTTGGTCGCGATCTCGGCGCCGTCGCGCTCCACGCTGTCCGTGAGGTACCCCCGGGCCGTCTCGCCCTCCGGCGGAATCGTCCACATGCCGTCGCTGACGAGGTGCAGCCCCTCCGCGGCCATCGGCTCCTCGGCGGCGTCGAGGTTCGCGCGGACCTCCATCTCCTGGGCGCGGAGGCCGTGCTCGTTCAGCGGCTGCGGGCTCGTCGTCATCTCGGCGTTGTGGAGGCCGAGCTCCTTCTCGAAGCCGACGAATTCCAGGACGCGGCGGGGGACGCGCGCGAGCGACCCCTCGTCGTTGACCGCGTAGAACTCGTACTCCAGGCCGACGATGGCCTGGGGGTTGTCGAAGGTGCCTGCGGCGATCTCCTGTTTGACGACCTCGGCGTCCTCGCGGACGTGCCGCTGGAACTCCTCGGCGTCCACGTCGAGGACGTCACCCACTCGATCCACGAGGTCCGGGCCTGGCATGTCGTGGGGTTTGTCGCCGGGCGACTAATAAGCGCGGTGGGTGGGCCGCCGCGCTTCGCGCGTTTTAACTGGGGGAGCCGGCTACCGGACGGTGATGGAGTTCGGCTCGTTCGCCGCGCACGCCGCCGACGTGGAGGCGACGGACGCGGACCTCGACGTCGTCGCGAAGGTCGCGGACCTGTTCGGCGAGGCGGGCGACGACCTCGACGTCGTCGCGCGGTTCGTGCAGGGGCGGGTGTTCCCGGCGCACTCGGAGACGAAACTCGCCGTCGGGCCGCGGCTCTGCTACGAGGCGCTCGCCCGCGCGGCGTCGACGAACGTCGGCGTCGAGGACGTCGAAGAGCGCCTCGCGGAGACGGGCGACATCGGCGAGGTGGCGGCGGACCTCGACCTCGGCGGGCAGGCCGGGCTGGGCGCGTTCGCGGGCGGGGACGCCGACGACGGCCTGACGGTCGCCGCGGTGTACGAGGACCTGACCGCGCTCGCGGACGCGGCTGGCGACGGCAGCCAGGACGAGAAGGTCACGCTGCTGTTCGGGCTGTTCAACGACTGTTCGGGCGAGGAGGCGCGGTACCTCGCGCGGCTCGTGCTCGGGGAGATGCGCATCGGCGTCGGCGAGGGCGCGGTCCGGGACGCCGTCGCGGCGGCGTTCGACGTACCCGTAGAGGCGACGGAGCGCGCGCTCCAGGTGTCGAACGACTACGGACTCGTGGCAGAGACCGCCCGCGACGAGGGCGTGGACGGCCTCGACGCGATGCACCTGGAGGTCGGGCGACCCGTGCAGGCGATGCTCGCGCAGGCGGGCACCGTCACGGACGCCCTCGACGAATGGGAGGAGGCGGCCGTCGAGACGAAGTTCGACGGCGCGCGCGTCCAGGTCCACTGGGACGGCGACGAGGTGTCGCTGTACTCGCGGAACATGGAGTCGGTGACGGACGCGCTCCCCGAACTCGTCGAGTTCGTCGAGGAGCACGTCGCGGCGCCCGCGATTCTGGACGGCGAGGCGGTCGCGGTCGACGACGACGGCAGCCCGCTGCCGTTCCAGGAGATTCTGAAGCGCTTCCGCCGGAAGCACGACGTCGCGGAGATGCGCGACGAGATCCGCGTCGAACTGAACGCGTTCGACTGCCTGCACGCGGGAGGGGAGGACCTCTTGGAGGCGCCGTTCCGGGAGCGCCACGAGCGCCTGCGGGCCGTCGTCGGCGACGAGTCCGCGGTCTCGGAGCTGCTCGTCACGGGCGACGCCGACGAAATCGCCGACTTCGAGGAGGACGCCCTGGAGGACGGCCACGAGGGTATCATGCTGAAGGACCCGGACGCGGCGTACACGCCCGGGGACCGCGGGAAACACTGGCTGAAGCGAAAGCCCGACGTGGAGACCCTCGATTTGGTCGTGACGGGCGCGGAGTGGGGCGAGGGGCGGCGCGCGTCGTTCCTCGGAACCTTTCTGCTGTCCGCCCGCGACGAGGAGACCGGGGAGTTCGCGACCATCGGGAAGGTCGCGACCGGCATCACGGACGAGGAGCTCGCGGACCTCACCGAGCTGCTGGAACCCTACATCCGCGCGGAGGACGGCCAGGAAGTCGACCTCGAACCGGCGGTCGTCTTCGAGGTGGGCTACGAGGAGATTCAGACGTCGCCGACGTACGACTCGGGGTACGCGCTCCGGTTCCCGCGGTTCGTCACCGTCCGCGAGGACAAGACCCCGGAGACCGCGGACACCATCGAGCGCGTCGAGCGCCTCGCCGAGCAGCAGGGCTGACTGCGGTGGCTTGAACAGCCCCGCCGCCCAACCGCCGGCATGGACGCTCGTGGCGCCGTCGTGGACCTCGACGGCACCGTCGTTCGCGGCGAGACGCTGATTCCCGGCGCCCGAGACGCAATCGCGGCGCTCCGGGAGCGCGTCGACCGCGTGCTCTTCCTGACGAACAACCCCACGGTTCCGCCCCGCGAGTACGCCGCGCGGCTGCGGGACCTCGGCATCGACGCCACCGTCGGGGACGTGCTCACGTCGACGGACGCGACGGTCGCGTACCTCCGCGAGAACCACGCCGACGAAGCCGTCTTCCCCATCGCGGAGGCGTCCATCGTCGACCAGCTCCGGGACGCCGACCTCGCGCTGGCCGAGGAACCCGGGGCCGCAGACGTGGTCGTCGCGGGCTACCACCGCGACTTCCACTACCGCGACCTGCAGGCCGCCCTCGACGCGCTCGACGACGAGACGGCGTTCGTCGGCACCGACCGCGACCGCACGATTCCCACCGAGCGCGGCCCTTCGCCCGGCTCGGGGGCCATCATCCGCGCGGTCGCGGGCGTCACCGGCCGAGAGCCGGACGCCGTGCTGGGGAAGCCGTCGGCGACGACCGCGCGACTCGCGGCCGACCGCATCGGCGTGTCGAGCGACGAGTGCGTGCTCGTCGGCGACCGCCTCGACACGGACGTCGCGATGGGCGAGCGCACGGGCATGACCACGGTCCTGGTGCGCACGGGCGTCAGCGGCGACGACGACCTCGCTGACAGCGACGTCCAGCCCGACCACGTCTGCGACTCGCTGGCGGACGTCCCCGCGCTGTTCGGCTAGTCGTGGAAGTACGCCACCGCGAACACGAGCCCGGCGACAGTGAGCGCGAGCGCGTAGCCGAACGCGGCGGCGTACGCGCCGGTCGCCTGGATGAGTTCGCCGGCGATGAGGGGCGCGCTGAACGCGCCGAACAGGCCGAGGCTCGTGAGCAGCGCGACCGCGGTGGTGACGTCGGCGTCGTCGACGATGCCGGGGACGACGCCGTAGAACAGCCCGAGGCTCAGCTGGACGAAGTAGCCGCCGACCAGCAGGAACGCCGCGACCACGAGGTACGTCGACGAGAGCGCGATGCCGGCGAGCGCGACGCCGGAGACGACCAGCGACGCGAGCACGACGGGGCGGGCGCGCCCGCCGAACAGCCGGTCGGTGACGACGCCACCGCTCGCGCGGGCTGCGGCGCCGATGAGCGGGAACGTCGCGGTGAGCGCGCCGCTCTGCGCGAGCGACAGCGACAGCTCCGCGGTGAGGTACGTCGGCACCCAGGAGTTCACGAAGAGGTACAGCGAGTACGAGACGAACCCGAGCGCGCAGACCAGCAGGACGCCGCGGTCGCGCGCGACGCCGAGCACGCTCGACAGGGAGGGGAGTTCGCCCGTGCCGCCGCCGGAGAGCTCCGACGGCCAGAAGACGAGGATGCCGGCGAGCGCGGGCACGAAGAACGCCGGGTAGACGAGGAAGACGGCGGGCGCGCCGAACTCGGCGGCGAGCGTCGGACCGGTGAGGTGGCCGACCGCGAACCCGACGGGGCCGCTGGCGGTGAACAGCCCCGTCGCGGTCGCGGCGTTCCGGAACTGCCCGAACACCGTGAGGCCGGTGTTCCAGACGAGCACGAACCCGAGGCCGGCGACGACGCGCGCCCACAGCACCGGCCAGTAGGCGCCCCGCCGGGCGAACTGCCAGCTCGCGACGCCGCCGACGAGGAAGACGCCGGTCGCGAACGCGAAGCTCCGCGGCGCGCCGAAGCGGTCGACGACTGCGCCCGCGGGGACGCTCGCGACGACGGCGACGCCGAGCATCACGCTCACGAGCCAGTTCACTTCCGCGGCGCTCGCGCCGAGCTGGTCGACGAGCACGGGCGTGGTGCTCGCGGGGACGATCTCGTAGGCGCCCGAG
Source organism: Halobacterium sp. R2-5 (assembly GCF_011734195.1). Taxonomy (NCBI): domain Archaea; kingdom Methanobacteriati; phylum Methanobacteriota; class Halobacteria; order Halobacteriales; family Halobacteriaceae; genus Halobacterium; species Halobacterium sp. R2-5. The sequence continues at coordinate 1,200,912 of NZ_JAANTH010000001.1, read as the reverse complement.
GCGACCGCGGTCCCGAGGACGCAGGCGACCACGAGCGGGTGCTCGGAGAGCGCCGGGCGGGAGTCCATGAGACGGACGTGCTACTGCACTCCCTTGCCTCTATCCCACGCGGCAATCCGCCGCAGAACTGAGACCGCCCGACTAGATGACGCCCATCTCGGTGAGGCGCTCGGGCAGGTAGGTGTCCGTCACGAAGTCGAGGCCGCGGGAGGCCAGCGCCTGCTGTTCGGCCTTCTTGTCGATGTCGAGCTGGAGCTCGATCTGTTCGGTCCAGAAGTCGCTCTGGAAGCGCGGGTCCTCCAGCTCGGACTCGAGGGCGTTCACGTCGGAGTCCGACAGCGGGTCCGTCGGCAGGTCGTAGTCGACGATGTCCTGCGGGCGGATGCCGACGAACTGGGCCTGCGGCGTGGCGAGGTACTCCGAGAGGTGCGCGGACTTGATGGAGCCGTACGAGACGGAGCCGAAGATGCGGTACGACCACGGGTCGCCGTCAGTGAACACGGTGATCGGCAGGTCGAGTTCGTCGTGGAGGCGCTTGGTGAGCCGGCGGGTCGCCCGCGCGGGCTGGCCGCCGAGGTGGACGACGAGGCAGTCGTACTCGTCGTCGAAGCCGTTCTCCACGAGGCGGTCGCGCATGCCGCCGGTCTCCACGCACATGACGAAGTCGGCGTCGCACTCCAGGAACTCGATGGTGTCGGGGTTGTTCGGAATCTGGTAGCCGCCCTGCCCGACGTCGTCCTGGCAGTGGATCTCGCGGTCGCCGCGGTTGGTCTGCTCGCGCAGCAGCAGCGGCCCCATCACCTTCGCGCCGGACTCCTCGGGGCGCATGTGGAAGTCCTCGCGCTTGACACCGGAGACGATCTCGAGGTCCTCGACGAGCTTGTCGGACTCGCTCTGGTCGTTGAACTGCGC